>CAZKWX010000004.1:0-63969 GCA_964556685.1 uncultured Bdellovibrionales bacterium | reverse complement strand
CATCATCTACAGAGAGTCCTGAGAAGTTGATGGTGCTGTTGGTGGCGAAGGTTCCATTGACTTGAAGTTTAGAGGTTGGTCCCGTTACCCCAATTCCAATGTTACCAGAGCTGATAGTTGTTCCCGTTCCATCAATGCTGGTGCCATAGATGAGATTGCCAATTGACATTCTGTTACTCCCAGTAGCTATTGGCGCATCGATGTCATAGCCGATGATTAGGTTATTAGAACCAGTTGTGAGGTTATCAGCCGCTTGATAGCCAATTAGGATGTTGTTGGAACCGTCGGTAATGTTTTCTCCTACTTCATGACCAATTGCCACGTTGTTTTGGGGTGAACTACTGTTTGTGCCATCCAATGCTTGATAGCCAATTGCCACGTTATTGCTGCCAGTTTCATTTTGATATAAAGCTGAATAACCAATCGCAACATTGTATGTTCCAGTACTAAGATCGTGCAGTGATTGTCTGCCAAAGCCAGAGTTGCTACCACCAGTGGTCACATTCCGACCTGACCAATAACCAACAAACGTGTTGCCAGTATATGAATTGACACTGCCTTGGCCATAACCGCCTGCTTCATAGCCGATAGCTATATTGCCATCTCCTGTTTGGTTGTAATGTCCCGCTCGATAGCCGATGAAAACGTTATCTACACCATCGGTGTTGCTGTACCCAGCAGATCTTCCTATATATACACTATTATCAGCTGTGGTTAAATTATATCCTGCGGCATCACCGATTATTATCATATTGGAGAAGGAGTTGCCTGAAGTTCCTACTCCAGCATTATGACCGATGGCAACATTGCCAGCTCCACTTATATTGTTATACAAAGCGCCATAGCCAACAGCTGTGTTGTCATCAACACTGCCGTTGTAATAACCTGCATTAGCCCCGATAAAAGTATTCGAGTCTGCTCCGGCAGAGAGTCCTCCTCCAGCAACTCCCACTCCTAGGAGGGTGTTGGTGTCGCTCGATAAGTAACGGTCGGTTTTAATGTCACCAATCACTTCCAGAGCTTGGGTTGGGTTGCTTGTTCCAATGCCGACATAGCCGTTATCATCGATCCTCATTCTTTCAGTCAGGGCATTGCCGGTGGTTACAGTTGAAAATACAAGGTCGGTATGCCAATATCCACCAGTGTGCTGGGAACTGGCAACAGCATGAATCCTGGCCACGATGTCGTCGGTTGGTGGTGTTGTGCTTGAGGATTCATTTGATCGAAAATTGATAATCCCAATTTCTTCTCCTGCTTGAACATCAGTGTCAGAGTTCTCAATAGAAAATGTACCTCTGTTTGTTGCGTCTCCGTAAATGGTCAAGAGACTTCTGGGATTATTTGTTCCAATGCCGACGTTTCCATCATCTAAAACTAATACTTCGGTAGTTTCACTATCGGCTACTCGGGTTCTGAAGGTCATCGTATTGTTGCTTGCATCCCAAGACATATGTGCGCGATTGGCATTGTCTTCTCCCAAAACCAAGTGGCTCCAAGTTGAATCACCAATAACCAGAGCTTCGTAGCTGGAGACATCGCCTAAGTCATCTCCAATCACTAGTCTTTCTGACGGCGAACCATTACCTATTCCCACAAAGTCACTGGAAAGATCTCCATAGATGGTTCCACCAAGGTTCATGAAATTGGATGAATCTACTGCTGGGGCGTTCATGTCATAAGCAATAATTACATTGTTTGAGCCTGTGGTGAGATTATCAGCAGCCTGAAGACCAATTATGATATTGTTTGTTCCGGTAGAGATGCTGTAACCGGACCGATAACCCATAAAAGTATTGTTGCCGCCACCATCGATCCATTGGCCGGCTTGATAGCCAATTATGACATTATTGGCACCATCTGTAATCGTCTCCCCGGCTTCATAGCCAATAATTACGTTATTAGAAGGAGAACTACCACTAATACCAACCATTGCGTCGTATCCTATTGCAACGTTATAGCCTCCAGTTTCATTTCGATATAATGCATTCGAACCCAAAGCAACATTCCTTTCCCCAGCACTGTTATAGTTCAGCGTTTGAAAACCTACTCCAACATTACCTCCGCCAGTTGTCAGATTTCGACCTGACCAAACACCAAGCAAAGTGTTGCCGGTATAAGAGTTGACACTGCCTTGGCCATAGCCACCGGCCTCATAGCCTAGCACTACGTTGTTGTCACCTGTTTGATTATAATAGCCGGCTCGATAACCAATTATAGTGTTATCCTTACCATCGGTAATGTTGTATCCTGCAGTTCTCCCTACAAATACACTACTATCTCCAGTCGTTAAATTATAACCTGCAGCGTCACCTATTATGACATTACTGGAGAATGAATTTCCTGAAGTGCCCACTCCAGCATTGTGGCCAATGACAACATTGTTTACTCCGGATATGTTGTTATACAAAGCACCATAGCCAATGGCTGTATTGTCATCGGCGACGCCGTTGTAATAAGCTGCCTGATATCCAACAAAGGTGTTCGAATCCGCTCCTGAAGCCAGGCCATTTCCGGCTACCCCCACTCCCAGAAGAGTGTTGCTGTCTTGCGACAAATATTGGTCAGTCTTAATGTCACCGATCACTTCCAGAGCTTGGGTTGGGGTGGAAGTGCCGATACCAACATTACCATTATCATCAATCCTCATTCTTTCTGTCAGGACATTGGAAGTGGCTACAGTTGAAAAGACGATGTCGGTATGCCAATATCCACCAGTGTGCTGAGAACTGGCAACAGCATGGATCCTGGCCACAATGTCATCAGTTGGCGGTGTTGTGCTTGAGGATTCATTTGATCGGAAATTCATAATGCCTAGTATGTCTCCATTTTGAACATCAGTGTCAGAGTTTTCGATAGAGAATGTGCCTCTGTTTGTTGCGTCTCCGTAGATGGAGAGTTGGCTTCTGGGATCATTTGTGCCCACTCCAATATAACCTGTATTTTCTATATATAGGACATCATTAATTGGCACTCCTCCAGCCTGTTTAATGCCGAATGAAATTTCATCGGCAGAGCTATTCGTAAATATCCTTGCAACATCACTAGTTGTATCAAAAGCCAGTGACAAACCAGAATTACCACCATTAGGATCGCCATTACTAATACGCATCAAGGGATCGCCGGCAGCTAAACCATACTGTGACCCCCATCCATCTGATCGACCCATCACTATTCCGTCTGCATAGGTATCAACACTATTAGCTGTGTCTTCAACTCGTAATGCACCTCCTTTGACTTCCAACTTTGCATCGGGATCATTAACTCCAATTCCCAGGTAGCTACTCCCATCATCCCAGAACATATCCGAGAAAGCGGTCCACGTTCCAGCGTTGTTATAGAGCATTTGGCCTTCAGAACCAGATGGGAGGAGCGAACTGGCAAGATTAAGCAGTTCCACGTTGTTACTTCCGTCTAAAGCTAAGATTGTAGTGTTAGAAGCATCGTCAGCTGAAAGTCCTGAGAAGTTGATGGTTGAGTTAGTGGCAAAAGTGCCGTTGACTTGGAGTTTGGAAGTTGGTCCAGTTACTCCAATTCCAATGTTCCCAGAGCTGATTGTGGTTCCTGTTCCATCAAGGCTGGTGCCATAGATCAGGTTACCGATTGACATCTGATTGCTGCCAGTGGCAATTGGTGCATCGATGTCATAACCGATAATTAAGTTGGTTCCTCCAGAAGTGAGATTGTTGCCCGCTTTGTAACCTAACAATATATTATTGCTTCCGGTAGTGATAGCATAACCAGCGTTGTAACCAAAGAACGAATTATTAGAATTAGACTGTCCTGAAGCTCCTCTTCCGGCATCGGTTCCAACGATGGTGTTGTAGTCTCCGGTCTGGTTGAAATAGGCTGAGTTTCTTCCGACAACCACATTTTCTGTTCCAGTAGTGAAAGCAATTCCGGCACCAGATCCAATGCCTACCGAGAAACTTTCTGCTTGCAAGGCAGCCAAGGCATCATGACCAACAGCGGTATTATTTGCTCCAGTAGTTGTTCCCAGAGCATTTCTCCCAATAGCTACGTTTTGATCTGAACTAGTATCTGTGGCTGCGTCAAGAGCAGCATAACCAATAGCGACATTGTCAATGCCGGAAGTAATAGAATCTCCGGCATACATACCCAGAAGTACGTTTTGTTGCCCTGTGGTCATACCATAGCCTGCTTGATAACCTACCATCACATTATTACTATAAGAATTTGCTGCCACACCTTGTCCAGCTGATTTACCAATAACCACATTACTGGCTCCAGTCACGCTGTTATACATGGCTAAATGACCAATCACCACGTTGTCATTGGGTGTGGTCATAGCATTGGCCGTATTGCCACCGATGATTACGTTGGTTTGTCCGGTAGTGATTGATTCAGCGGCATTCCAGCCGATTCCAATATTATATGAATGGGTTTGTCCACTAGCACCTTTGAGAGCATCATGACCAATGCCTATGTTGCCAGTTCCTGTTTGGCTGTATTGAAGTGCATTGGTACCGATGGCTATCTGTTCTGTGCCAGTGGTGTTGGCATTGCCTGCAGTATATCCCATGAAAACATTATTGTTTCCGGTGGTTGTGTATCCTGCGTTGCTGCCAACAAAAACGTTGTAAAGACTGCTAGTGACTGAATATCCTGCTCGATATCCAATGGCCACATTATTTGAGGGGGAGCTACTGGCAACACCATACATGGCTTCGGTTCCGATAGCTACGTTGGATCCACCAGTTTGGTTTTTATTTAATGCTAGATATCCAACAGCAGTGTTGCTATCCCCTGATGTGTTTTCAAACATAGACCCATAACCGACAGAGACTGCCTCAGTCCCCGTGTTGTTATATCCCGATCTTGCACCGAGGAAGGTGACAAGAGATGCTGTATTATTATAACCCGCGTATGCTCCAACAAATGTACCATCGGTTCCTGAAGTAACATCTTCTCCTGCATTTCGTCCAATGAAAACATTACCACTGCCAGTAGTTATTTTATTCCCGGCAGCGTAGCCTACTGCGGTATTATATGTATGCGATTGGCCACTGGCCCCCTCGAGAGCTTGCCGTCCAACTGCTACATTGAAACCTCCTGTTTGGTCATATCGCAAGGCTTCATATCCAATGGCTACGTTATGACTTGCAGTGGTGATTGCATAACCTGATCGATAGCCTGAATAAACACTATCTCCTCCGTTGGTTATTGAATATCCAGCTTGGTAACCGATGGTTACACTATTTGCTGGCGAACTACTAGCAACACCCTGCATGGCTTGATAGCCGATGGCTACGTTGTTGGCTCCGGTTTCGTTATAGCGTAAAGAATAATAGCCCATAGCAACATTGCCTCCACCAGTCGTTATGTATCTTCCGGCCTGAGTCCCAATGGCAACATTGGCTGAGTGGGATTGTCCGGATACACCTAATAATGCTGCGTTACCCATTGAAATATTGTCGCCGCCAGTTTCGTTGTATGCATCAGCATTATAGCCGATGGCAATGTTGCTACCGCCAGTAGTAATATTTATACCAGCCGCTGCACCGATAACGACATTTCGCACAGCGCTGGTGACACTGTCTCCGGCATTTTGACCAATTAAGATATTCTGTGAGCCATTGGTCATCACTTTTCCGGCTTGATAGCCGATTACTACATTATTGGCTGGCGAACTGCTGGCCACTCCCATCATGGCTTGATCTCCCATGACGACATTAGCTCCTCCAGTTACGTTGTATTGACAAGCTCCACGACCCACACAAATATTACCGTCGGTTGTGGTGCCTGCATATCCGGCATCTCGACCAAGCAGCACATTGTTGTTGCCGCTTGTTATCAATGAATACCCTGCTTGATAGCCGATGGCAGTATTATTGACAGGAGAATTCCCCGATGCGCCATAGATGGCTTCGTAGCCAATGGCTACGTTGTTTCCTCCAGTTTCGTTGTAGAAAAGAGATCGATAACCAATGGCCACATTAAAGTCGGCATTGGTAATATAATAGCCAGCTTGATAACCAGAGAAAACATTTCTGTCACCACTGGCTATTGAATATCCTGCTTGATAGCCATAGAAAGAATTATTATCTGCTCCGCTGAGATTGCCCGCTCCGGCTACGCCTACTCCCAACAAGATATTGGTATCGTCATTATCCCATCGATCAGTGTAGAGATCTCCTCCCAGATAGGTTCCACCCACGATGTGGAGTTTTTGGGATGGAGCGGTGGTGCCTATTCCTAGCTGACTACCTGAATCATCCCAGAACATATCAGAGAACGCTGTCCAACTGCCGGCATTGTTATAGAGCATTTGGCCTTCGGTGCCGGATGGAAGAAGTGAGGAAGAGAGGTTTAGGAGCTCGACGTTGTTTGATCCATCAAGAGCCAAGATTGTAGTGTTTGATGCATCATCAGCTGAGAGTCCTGAGAAAACGATTGTGTCATTGGTGGCAAAAGTGCCGTTGACTTGGAGTTTTGAGGTTGGGCTAGTTATTCCGATACCAAAATTCCCAGCTCCTGCTTCTGAGACAAAAGCATAGGTATTGGTGACAGATGAGCCACCACTAGTGGTGGGAGCAGCGACATAGTTAAGGTAAAGGTTAGAGACTACAGTAGTAGAACCAACGCCTACGTTGGCAGAAGTATAGTCAACAAAGAGACTATTAAGATGAGGGGAAGTTCCTCCGATTCCTATGTTGGGTTGATTGAAAAGACTATAGATAGCAGTCACCGGGGTGGCAGAAGCCATAGTACCAGTGTAGCTGTTGTTTAGTTTGGTAGTGTAGTAGGTTCCTGCGCTGGCAGCCGTGACTGATTGGTTGATGTCCAGAGTTGCTGATGGGGCGGTGGTGCCGATGCCGACGTTGCCGTTGCTATCAACTCTTACCTTTTCCATTCCGCCAGCAGTAATAAAGAAATCATCACCTTTTGCTCCAGCAGCAACGTAAGATATACCAGTGGTTGAATCATCACCCCAGCTTGTTGCAGCCGTAGCATCAGTAGATTCAACATAAAGTGGGTAGTTATCAGCATTATAAATATGAAGAGGTCTATTCGGTCCCATCGTCCCGATGCCAACGTTGCCATTGTTTGTATCTGTATCTATAAATAGCCCTCCCACAGAAGTCGGGCCTATCAAAATAGGATAATCATAGGCATATGTATCCATTACCAGCCTATTATTATCTACATCCCACGCAATGCCCCCTCTCAAAGAACCACTTTCGCCAAGAACTAACTGAGCATACTCACCTGCGCTAGCGTCACCCACAACAAGACCAGTCCCAGTGACTACTCCTCCCAAATCGGTTCCAACTACCAACGCTTCACTTGGACCATTTGTTCCGATGCCGACGTTGCCGTCCCCTGCAACAGTCATTCTAACAGCATTATTTGTAGCTAATTGTACTGGATAATTACCAGAAGCAACAATCCCCAAGGCATAAGCAGATGACCCAGTAACTAATTGCCCGCCTGCACTGCTTTCTCTGCCAATCTTTGCTGTTCCTGCACTATTAACAAATAAAACCTGGATAGAGTTGCTCCCTGTTGTAGCAGTCATATCTAATACTGGTGCTGCTGCTGAAAGTTGTAATAATCTGCTTGGTGCCGTCGTTCCAATACCGACGTTGCCGTCACTTAAAATCGTCACTCTTGGCGTATTATTTGTCCCAAATTGCAAGGCTCTTGCACTATACATATTCAACACACCTGCGTATGGCAACTCGCCAGACATTATTATGCCGCTGCCAGTTGAGTTGGTTGCTCCAAGAAATAGTTGCGCACCAGTATTAGTAAATTGTAAATAAGCAGGATTGGTGCCTGTGGTTGATTTTATTTGTTGCGTGGCTTGTGTTGCTTGAATATCTAAATCAAATGTTGGGCTGGTTGTCCCAATCCCCACATTAGTCCCATTGTCATAAAGCACTCCGGTAGTGAGGGTGTCAGAGTCTGACCATCGGGCAACATAGTTTGCTGTGCCTGATCCATCGATCAGAGTGCCAGCAGTCCAGACATCTGGGTCAATTTCGTCAGTGGTGAGTTGGTTAGATGAGTTGAGGATAACTACTGAGTTGTCAGTGCCAGTTCCTAGTCCAGTTAGAGTTACTGTGCTTGATGCTCCAAGAGTGCCAGTGACGTCTAGTTTGTAGGAAGGATCAGTGTTACCTACTCCTACATTATAGGTGGTTGAATCTGGATAGAGATCAGTTCCATTGAGAGTCCAGGGACCAGCAGTGGATGAGACATCAGCCCAAGAACCAACTCCTGAACCATCTGAAGTGAGAATATAACCAGCGGAAGGAGAAGTGGTTAGTTTGAAACCAGTCATTTCTGCTGTGCCAGCAACATCTAGTTTGTTGGCTGGATTGGTGGTGCCGATGCCGACGTTGCCGTCACTTAATATTGTAACCCTTGATAAAGCAGCAGTAATAAAATCAATGCGATTTGACCCTCCTGAACCCATACCAGTATCTGTGTCATCTCGTCTTGATAATATAGTTGGATTAGTAGCAGAAACACCTTCATTTAAAATAGCCCCGCCGCCAGCTTGAGTTGATTGCAAAGCATTTCCAGTAAATGTAAACCTTTGTGAGCCAGAAACAGAAATACCTAATACATTATCACTTTCCTCATAAAATCCACTATTCCCATCTCCGAAGGCGAGAGTGGGAGCAGCTGCTGTATCCTCTTGGGGTAACAACAAAACATTTCCTGTTCCATCAATTTCCAAATTGGCACTTGGGTTTGTTGTTCCGATTCCTACGTTACCATTCATATAAATCTCACTCCCACTTCCCAATGTTAATTCAGGACTACCTCCTTCATCAGCATCCAAAAATATCTCATTCCCTGCTGTTATTACAACTCTATCGTCATATAAAGCAAGATGGGTATTAGAATCACTTCCCCGGTCTAACTTTCCAGTTTCCATGTGAATATCTCCGCTCAATTCAATATCTCCTATCACATCTAGACTTTCACTCGGCCCCGTCGTTCCTATGCCTAAGTATCCACTCCCATCATCCCAGAACATCCCAGAGAAGGCCGTCCAAGTTCCGGCGTTGTTGTAGAGCATTTGGCCTTCGGTTCCGGATGGGAGAAGTGAGGCAGAGAGACTTAGGAGCTCGACGTTGTTTGAACCATCAAGAGCTAGAACTGAAGTGTTGGAAGCATCGTCTACGGAGAGTCCAGAAAAGTTGATTGTGCTGTTAGTGGCAAAGGTTCCATTGACTTCTAGTTTGTAGGAGGGGTTGGTGGTGCCAATGCCGACGTTGCCTGCTATTGTTGTATTGTCTGTACCAGAAACGGTAAGATAACCATCAGTAGTAACTCTGTTACTCTCAACTCTTAAATTTGCTCCACCTTGATACAATACACTGATATTGGTTGTTCTCATTGAACCAGTTGTTCCAGTTCCAATGTCCACTGCGTAATAATCGTCTCCCGTAGTGTTGAAAAATCCTCTAGTAGCTTTGGCTGTTCCAACAACTTCTAATGCTTTGCTCGGATTCGTCGTCCCAATCCCGACATTGCCGCCTGTTTCAATATAAACTCTGCTTAAAGAATTCGTGATAAGAGAAATATCTTGACCTGTATTCGCCCAGCCAAGACCGGTATTAACATCTGAAGCAGAAGTAAAAAGAGGATTTGTGGCCGATTGAACTTCATTTCTCATTGTAGGACCAGTACTCTCGATTCCTCTGTAAGTAGAGCCTGTCCACATAAATCTTCTTGTTCCTCCAGTAAAAACAGACAGTTGATCTTCGCTGGTAGCTTCTTGAAAACCGGTATCTCCATCACCAAAAGTTAACCCTTTTGTTATATCTGCGCTATAATCTGTCCCGCCATTTATATTCAACAATGATTGAGGACTCGTCGTGCCAATGCCGACGTTGCCTGAGTTGTCTATCACTATTCTGACATTTGTACCAACTGTCGAGCCATCAACGAATTCTAGATTGTCAGTGGTGGTATTGAAGCCTATTCCATAATCCGCATCTTCACCAAAAGCAAGAGATTTATCATCAACATCTAGAAAGACTGAGCCGCTGCTATTCACATAAAACATTGTTAAAGCTCCATTGGCTAATCTCAATAATTCGCCACTAGCTGCATCCACGTGTAGTTTAGCTTGTGGGCTGGTCGTCCCAATTCCGACGTCACCGGACGTGTTTTCCAAAAATATTGCTGAATAACTATCAGAACCCAGCGGTCCACTGCCTCCAGATTTATAAGTTATAAGGTGAAGGCCTCCATTATATTCCGCTGCGACTCCATGGACACCATTTGCATCTCCTAATAATAAGTTGGCATAGTCGCCTGCGCCATTCCAATCATCAGCTCCTTCAACATAAATATCTCCGCTTTCAATGTGAAGCTTTTGGGTTGGACTGGTTGTCCCAATCCCAACATTCGAACCAGTCTCATAGATGATTGAGTTTGTGAGAGTGTCTCCATCTGACCATTTAGGAATGTAGTTTGTTGTTCCAGAGCCGTCTATTAAGGTCCCGGGAGTCCAGACATCGGGGTCGATCTCATCTGTAGTGAGTTGATTACTAGAATTGAGGATAACTACTGAATTATCAGTACCAGTGCCAAGACCAGTCAGAGTGACTGTTCCTGATGCTCCAAAAGTGCCAGTGACATCTAGTTTGTAGGAAGGACTGGTAGTACCAATTCCAACGTTACCAGTTCTTTTAAATATTACTGACGGAGTGTCTGTATTACCAAAGAAGTAACTGATATCACCAGAGTCAGCGGCTGCAATATTTACCCCACCATTTACAGCCGCTATGCCCAGCCCCTTATAGATGGTGTTCCAAAGGGTGTAACCGCTGGTGTAATCATTGTAACCATAACCAATGTAGGCACGACGATTCGTGGTATGAACTGGATCGTCTGGAAGATTAAAGTAAACGCCAGCTAACCTATCTGTTGTGGCAGCATAGGTACTATTTAGCTGAATAGACGCATAGCTTATACCAGCGGTGTTTTTTACAGTGAGCGAAGATCCTGGACTCGTTGTCCCAACCCCAACATTGGTCCCATTGTCATAGAGCACACCAGTGGTAAGGGTGTCAGAGTCAGACCATCGGGCGACATAGTTGGCTGTTCCTGATCCATCAATCAGCGTGCCAGCAGTCCAGACGTCTGGATCAATTTCGTCGGTGACTAAGTTACCAGAAGAATTAAGAACCACTACTGAATTGTCTGTTCCTGCTCCTATGTTGGGAGCATAGATTGTGCTTTCGAAGCCGGTGGTGCCGTTGACGTGGAGCCCATAATCCGGAGAGGTGTGTCCAATTCCAACATTAACACCTCCGCTTCCTTCGTTGTAAATCACAAAATGCCTGTCACTGCTGGATCCTTGACGAGAAAGTGACAGGTCTTCATTAGCGCCACTGCCAAAGTTGCCTCGAGTGAAATACCAACTCTGACCTCCAGCTTGATACATCTCTATATATCTCTCGCTGGAGTCTTTAGCTATAGTCAGTCTTGATGTTGGATTTGTTGTTCCGACGCCGACGTTGCCGGAGCTATCAATTCGAACTCTTGCAGTTCCTCCAGTAGAAAATCCAATTTCATCAGCCGCTGCCCAATACATTCCAGTATTAGTATCTCCTAGCCAAGAATAATCCGGGACTGCAGGATTTGGTGTTGTGTGGTCATCTAACCATAACGCTCCACCTTCACCAGATTGCCATTCAAATTGAGCAATTTGACTGCCATTTGAAGTTATGGAGACTTCTCCAGAACCAACGCTATATATACCTGTATCCAAATCATCCCTAAATGCTATCGCTGGAGCACCAGCAGTTCCATCAGAAATTACCAATTGGCCGCTTGCTACATCAAGTTTGCCTAATGGACTCGTCGTCCCAATCCCCACATTGGTTCCGTTATCATAGAGCACTCCGGTAGTAAGGGTGTCAGAGTCAGACCATCGAGCGACATAGTTGGCTGTGCCTGATCCATCAATCAGTGTGCCAGCAGTCCAGACGTCTGGGTCAATCTCATCTGTTACTAGATTACCGGAAGAATTAAGCACTACTACAGAATTGTCTGTTCCTGCTCCTATGTTAGGAGCATAGATTGTGCTTTCTAAACCTGTGGTTCCGTTGACGTGGAGTTTGTAGGAGGGGGAGGTGGTGGCGACGCCGACGTTGCCGTCGCTTTTGACATAGAGCCTGCTTGTCCCTCCATGATTGACATTTAAGTTCCCAACACCTGTAGTTAGGGTGATTTGCATTTCATTCCCACGTGACCCATCTTCCCAACCAATACTTGCATCATTTGTAGTCCCGCCACCAAATATGAGTAGTTGTTGTGTATTGGCCGCCGATACCATTGAAAGATATTGATGTGTATTGCTTTCGAGAACTGCTCCAGCACCCATCCCGGATTGTCCAGATGCACCATTATAGACATGTAACTTCGCCCCAGGCCCCGTTGTCCCAATACCAACATCGCCTGAAATTGTTAAATCTCCAGAAGAATCCGTCACCACCACATGAGCATCGGCGCCATATTCAGCCGAATCCAAACCATCCAACAAGTCAGAATTAAAAGCATAGGGCGATGCTCCCAATGGTTTTCGCGGAGTCATTTCGCTGTCCGCGCCAACAGTCACTCCCAGCCAATAGGAACTGTTGAAATCCATGTCAAGTGCATTATCACCGACTCCAGTGTCACCCAACATGATGGAAAAAATTCCATTCTCCACCGCCACACTCCGGGCTGTGGGAGTCCCACATGTTCCTCGAGCTGTCCAGACACAGTTGCCGCCAGTGACTGCATCATAGATGGTTAGTTTCAAGTCATAGTTTCCGTCAGAAACTGACACGTCGGAATCATCAGTTAATTTCCCCTGATAACTGATTTGTTTTGTGATGCCAGCCTGTGATAGGCCAATGCTAAAAACTACTGCAAAAGCTGTTGCTAAAACTACAGCACTGATTAAGATTTTTAGATATTTAGTTTTATTTTCTTTTTCGGCCATCAGGCTTTTTTTGTATTTCTTTTCCCCCTTTAGCAAAGGGGGTGTTCCCACCTAGGCGGGAACGGGGGATTTGAATTTATTCGTAATTCATAATTCATCCCGTACTTTGAACTAAAATTTTGATACTCTATATTTGATATTTTATTTTTCTATGGTACCCCGATTTCTCCCTGATTCTCCCTCACTTCCTCCTCCCCCAACTTCACTCTCCCAGCGCCATAGATGTCATAGCCACCATCTTCATTGGGAACTTTGATAATTTCTTCAGGCACAAATGCATTCTGGTTTTCACCATTGTCTCGCAGATTATTAAAAATCGCATTAAATAAAAAAGTTGCTAGCCCCACAATCAGAATCAAAACAAAAAGACTGGCCACCGCATATTTGGGTGTCAGCCAGGGGTTTATTTTTTCTTCTTTTTTTTCTTCAGTATCAATCAAATGTCCCGGTTTTTTTTGCCGCAGATATTCATTCAGCCATTCAACTGTCGTGTGCCAATTGCCACCAACTTTCACCGCTTTCAGTTCTTTTCTTCGTGCCAACAAACTCAAATACCCCTTCTCATAGGGACAGATCTCTGCAGCTTGAGCCATGGACAAATATTTTTCTTTCATTTTACTTTTACCCCGTTGAATCGAGACATTGTCTCGCTATTCAACTGGGGTGCCCCGTTAAATTACAATATTCAACTGAGGTGTTTTTTGTTTTCCCTCTAGCCCCCTCTTTCAAAGAGGGGGCTAGAGGGAGTTCGTCCAAGAGGCCGGTGACTACAGCCATTTAGACTAACCCCTCCTTAATCCTCCCCTTAGCAAGGGGAAGAGATACGGAATTTTACATTTAACTTATTTAAGCTGAATATCGGCTAATATCGCTATTTATCGTTGGCTTTATTATAGCACAAAAAAACAGACCGCAAAGCCTGTCAAGGAAAGTTATCCACAACCCGTTAGATGCAGCTGTGCTGCTATCTAACTGGGTTGTGACCCATTGGATGTGAGAGTAGCGAACTATCCAATCGGGTCAAAGTTAAAAACATGTGCTCAATCAATTCTATCCAACGGGCTGTGAGCCCATTTGATGCGAACAACGTGAACTACCTAATTGGGTCAGACATCAACCACATAAAAACAAAACCTGCCTAGTTTCTATCTGGCAAGCTAAAAGCCCATTAGATGCAAATGTAGCGAACTATCCAATCGGGTCCAATCTTTTTCAAAACAAATCAAATTCTGTTCTTCAGATATCTTTTACCCCAAGAAGTTTTAAGATATTTTTCTTTCTTTTTCGCTTTTATTTCACTCATTCCTGCCTCATAGTAAATGATCATTAATGGCACCCTGTTTTTTGTTGATTTTACTTTTCCATCATTATGTTCTTTCAATCTTTTCTTTAAGTTGTTCGTACTTCCCGTGTAAAGATCTTCATCTCTTTTACTTTTTAAAACATAAACGTAAAACATTTCTTTGTTATGTTACTTTTTATAAAAATATTGTAAAATAATTTATTCCTAAATTTAACAACTTTACCTCAACTTTTTTCAATTTCATTCGAATCATTTTTTCCTTTATCTAAGTCATTTTCTGCCGATTTTTTGTTTTTTCTTCCAGCCATAATCCACTTCACCAGAACAAATATCAGAATTGCGAAAACTAAAGGAATGACAAAAAAGAATCTACCCAAAATTATTTTCCTTTGTGAGATTTCACTCTGATTCCCATCCACAAACGATGCTCGAGCCACATAAATTCCAAAGGGTGAGGCCACTTTCCAATTTTTCTTGAAAGTGTAGCTTTGTCCCGGAAAAATAAAATGGCTCTCCATTCTTTCCTTTTTTGCCACTCCGCTGATCAGATTTTCCACTTCCAATTCACCGTGAGGAATGTAGTGAACATTGCCAATGTTCTTGAAATCAACTTCAATGCCCGCTTCCCCACTAACTAGTTGCGGAATATCAAAACGACTAATTTCTCCACTGCCATCAATGGCACCTTTCACGTTGACAAATGTGTAAACTAAAATCCGTCCGCCCACAATTGGTTTTTGAAAGTTCTCGATGTCCACTGTTGGAAGCGCCTTGAGTGCTATTGCCGTGTAGTGACTGCCCATTGCTGCGTTCTTGGGAACTTTGATCGTAATTCCCAACTCCTTGTTTTCTTTTCCTTCAAAAATCCAGACATTCTCGCTAGACGTTAGCCAATCTCTCATTCCATTCTTTTCATTCTCTCCATTTAGTAGTTCTGTCTCATTTTGAGCTTTGACAACGAAATCACTGATCTCGACTGACATCCTTTGCGATTCATCACGAAGACTTTGAACATCGATCGGAAAAGTTAATTCCTCACCCGGATCCAAATCAAAATTAAAAATCGATTGACTGACTGAAAAACCAATCTTTTCTTCTTCAGCTTGGCAGATGCCTGCTGAAAACAAAATAAAGAATGCCAAACACGCACCCGCCTTCCACCAAATTTTTGTATTACTTTTATTCATAAAAATGTTTTCATCACAAAAAAATTCTAACAGAGGTCACCCTCTTGTGCAAATGGATCTGTAATTTTATCATTCTGTGATTTTATCATCTCGAGACTTATCAAATATCAATGTCATTTCGACCACATTCGGCTTCGCTCAGTGCAGGCTCCGCGTAGCGTAGTGGAGAAATCCCATAGTCCCACTCGTACCTATGAGATCTCTCAACTACGTCCTGATCATTCGGGACTCCGTTCGAGATGACATATATAAAAAACGTACCTACGTACCTACGGTAGTATATACTATTTTTTAATGCCCTACTGAAAACAAAAAGCACGCACCATGTACGTAACTCACGTATATACGTTCGTATATACTTTTTTTATTCAACAAAATAAACTGTACTAATCCAAAAGCACTTCGTCGCTACCTACTTCGCCAAGGCTACGAAGGTCAGGAAAGCTATAAAGCGTGCAACAAGCTCTAAACTTTCGCTCCATAGTCCCGCTAAGCGGGGATGAGAAATTAGATCAATTGACTTGTCCTTCGTAGTCCCGCCCTTTGTACCAAAGAGCGGGACGAAGTAGGATTAAACAACTCTTCTTGGTGGACGTGAACTTCCCTGCTCACTATCAGAAGGCCTCCATGACCCTTGAGATGGTCTGGGAGGATAGTTTTGCCCAGAAGAAGACTGCTGATCACCATTCTCATCAAAATTTCTCTCATCAATAGGAATTTCTTCATCTGGTTTCAAACCGTCTTTATTGTCATCATCTTTTCGACGAATTTCAAATCTCGAGGTAAAGATGCGCATAATTAGCCAAATGATGAAGAGTAACACCAGAATGGAAACTGTGGTCTTCCAAGGAATAACCCAAAAAGAAGTTTCCCCGCTCATTTTGATTTCTCCGTCTTCTGACTGCAAGGCCAATTTTGCTCGATAAAATCCATAGCTCCAATTGCTAAAATTCCAGCCTTCTGCATAGGTTCTGATACGATCGGGATAGAGCACTCGGGCTTTCAAATCAAGATCGGCCATTTTCTTGCCAAACTTGGTTACTTCAATTTTGCCCAAAGCTTTATAATGAAGATTGCCTGAGTTTTTCACTTGAGTAATGAGGGCTGCCGGTGAAGACCAAAAAACTTTTTTCTCAGGAAAAAAATCAATCAATTCTCCCGATCGCCGAATAGGCTGATCGCCTTTGACAGCCATCACCAACAGCGTTCCTACCCGTTGATTGACAATAATTTTTGAAGTGCCATCATCGGTGGGAATTTCTTGAATGCCCTCCCGACCTTCCAGTTGAGATTGAAAAAACAAAGCCCCATAATATCCTCCGGTGGGCGTTCCCTTTGGCACCTTGACCTTAAAAGTTATGTCCTTCCCCTCTTTGGGTGCCAGCACTACTCTCTCGGGTAATTCAATCCAATTGATCACGTCATAGGCTTTCAAGGGATGTCCTTCACCCGGTATGAAAAACCGGGCTTGAGTTGAATCATCACTGACATAGAAGTTCTCCACACTGTTCAAGACCTCATAAGTTTCATCAGAATAATTTTTTAGATTAACTGTGCCCGTTTTTTCGTCTCCATCTTCAAGATCCCAGTCAAATCTGATGGGAGAAATTTGAACCGCGGTGGGGATTCCCAATTCTTGAGGCGTTTGAGCCGAAACAAAATAAAAAGAAATTGCAGCCACCACTGCAATTATTCCTAAGAAAAGAATTGGTTTTTTCACTTTTTGACTCCACCTCATCTTAATATAATAAGCTCCCTGTTATACAATCATAAATCTGAAATCGCGTTCTAGGGATTTCCGGCAGCTTGATAGGTTATTGTACCATCATACGCTCCAGATTCCTGAGTTGCTGCTACGTCCACTCTATAACAAACACTGGTAGTTGTCGCGGCGGCACTATAGCTAGTGTGCTCCATGATATTGGCATAGGCCGTTGGAAAACCAGCATATTGATTGAGCGCGTCGTGACAGGCCGTTCCGGTGCCCCACCAAGTGGTGTTTTTGGTTGCTGATGAAGCATAGACACCGAAGCCTAATCCTGTTCCAGAATAAACCGCTGCGTTTCCATCGCCAGCATTAGCGGTTGGATCCCAGGCAGTTTTATCAGTTATATTAACCGTAGCATCTCCTGTCTGGTCCAAAGTTGTGTCCGAATCGTCTCTTTTGACCTGCAAATCATAGCCACTTTCGTCATTGGTTGTCGTGGTACAAGTGGTTGAATTTGAAACTGGAGTACCCGGAGTCAGCGTTCCGAGGTCAACCGGATCAGTGCTGCAATCAAGCGACAATGTTTCACCAATAGTCAATTGCAAAGTAATCTGGTCAGTGGCTGAAGCACTGTCTGATTCCATCCCTTGCATTACGGCAAAAATAACCACCACTGAAATGCTGAGAACAATCGCTGTTATTTTATTTTTGTTTCCGTTTCGTATCTTCATACTAGAAAGATGCCCTCCCACGGGCACATTTTCTCAAACACGCTACTTTGGCTTATTATACTTTTTATGCCAAAACCTTGTCAAGCTTTTCTAGAGTTTTTCTGAAGCGGTATAGGTGATGATATTTGAGTAATCTCCCGATTTTTGACTTGAAACTGCGTCAACCTTATACTCAATCCCTGTATCGTCTCCTCCGCTAATATATTGATTGACTTCATGGAATTTGGTTGAGGAATTGGGAAAGGCTGCATAGTTGAAATTGGGACTGGTTCCCCATTTGGCATCCACGCTGGTTCCCGAGGTGATGGTAAAGCCCAGTCCCACTCCGCTCCAAGCACAAGGTGAAGCAATGGCGCAAGAATAGTCAGGAATGGTGGTGGATGTATCAGTGTGAGTCAGCGAGTTGTTTTGATTGACAAACAACTCATAACCGCCCCAAGCATCGGTGGTGATTGTCAGAGTCGAATCTCCGGTGATGGGAGTTCCTGGACTGAGTGTTCCCAAATCTACTGTGTTGGAATCAACTGTCAGACTGATCCTGGTAGCCACCATGTGCCAAAAGCCTTGTTTGGCTTTATAGTTGGTGCTCGATCCAATTCCAATGATTGGTTCACCCACTGTGTCAGTCAGTTTATAATTTGTTGATGAACCCAAATCTCCACCACTCCCAACCACATCAGCATTAATTTTATAATTGCTGCTGCTCATGGCAGCAAGACACTCCTGAGCAGTCAGAGCTACCATTAATGAAATTATAGTTATTATTATCTTATAATTTGTATTCATACTTTGAATAATCAATATTCAATAACCAATACTCATTTAACACCCAAATGAAACAATACTCAATTGAGTATTTGGATATTGATCATTGATTGAATATTGATCATTGATCATTGTTTATTATCCTCTTCCTCGACCTTCTCTAAAATCCCCTTATCAAACTTCTCCTTCTTCCTCACTTCATATTTATCTGTAACTTTCTTGATAACGAAATAAATAATAGTGAAAATTGCCAAAATTAGCAAGAAGACATGCCATGGAAATGCATAGAAGGAAACATGCTTAGTTACTTTTTGATTATCGCTACCATAAAAAACAGTCAACTCGGCATCATATTTTCCCAAAAGCCATGTCCGGCTCCACTGAGCTTGCCAAATTCGAGAATTGTTGGGCAGCACCGTCCAAGATTCCAATGGAATTTGTGCCACTACCGAGCCAATTAAGTTGCGCACCTTGATTTCTCCTTCGGGAGACAGGTGGATGTTACCCAAATTTTCAAATTCAGTAAAAAACAACACTGGTCCAGTCATATGAAAAAATTTAGACGGACGAAACTCCTTCACTAAACCCCTTTCAATCACATCTCCTGGCACAGTGATCATGAGTGGAATTCCCACTCGACTAATCACTTCCACACCACTTCCCGCTTCTCTGTCTTTCCCCTTATTGGCAATCAACACTGAAGCATAATATCCTCCCGCCGGAACATCTTCGGGAACATTCACTTCAATGTCCATGATCACTCGCTCTCCATGATTCAAAGTAAACTTATCTAACTCTGGATGAATCCAGTCGATTGAAGTGGTAATGACATTGCCACTTCCATCTTTCACTAATCCTTCTTTTTGAACCAGAAATTCTGCGGGCTTTCCCAGGCGGTTAATAATAGTGAAAGTTTGCTTAATGCTTTGTCCCGGCTGAAGTGAAAAATCAAATTTGGTCGGTGTAACAATAAATCGATCTTCAATATTATCCGGGTATTGTTCGGCGTGAAAAGCAAAAACATCTTGAGCAGCAAATACCGCTATCAATAAGCTCGCTATCAATATAATTTTTCCTCCGGTCTTCATTTGAACATCCAACATCCAATATTCAACATCCATTAAACACCCAACTAGTTAACACTCAATTGAACATTTGGATATTGATTATTGAATGAATATTGAGTATTGACTATTGATTATTTATAGACTCGTTGCTGTTGCTGTTATCCTGGCAGTATACGTTCCTGGAGCTTGACTCTTGCTGGACCCCGCTTCCGCCCGAAAATTTACGTCCACATCGGCTCCGCCTCCGGGAGTGGCATCATCATCATCAGCTACTAAAATTTTTGTTGAGCCTGAAAAACCTTCGAAAAGAGTTCCGTCAGAATATTTTGATTTGGCATAGGATCCTCCAGCTGAAAAACCAAACTCACTAGCACTGGCCGCTACCGACCAGGCTTCAGGAACACCAAGAACCGCTTCGGTGTAATCAGCAAAACTGTTTCCTGCAATGGTCATAGCTGGTGAAGTATTGGCTTCCAATTTCAGCTCCCACCCGTCAGTGCCATTGGTTGAAACTGTCCAGGTCACATCACCGGTGGCCGTTCCAGTCTCCGGAATGTCCGGTGTCAAAGTTTCGTCCGAAGGGGAAGAAATGCTGATGACTTCATTCACTTCCACGCTAATGGTTACTGAATCGGAATCGGTGCCTGCTACCAAAACTTGATATTCTTCCATGGCAGCGAAGAAAACAAAAACAAGACACAATCCAAAAAAGAGGACCGTGCTAAGCAATATCACGTCTTTAAAAAGAGTAATCTTTCTCATAAAATTCTTGCTCTATTATACAACAAAACATATAATAGTCACAGGAATTATGAATTATGAATTAGGAATTAAGGTCATTTAAATTAGATTCGATCGAAGATCGATGATTCATGATTCATAGATCATAATTCTTAAATCTAATAGTTTATTAAACTAATATAAACATGAATAACGAACCGCAAAAAACCATTAAAATAAAACTTTCTATTTTCGAACTCATTACTCTTCATTGGGTTAGCCTGGCCTTAGGCGCATTGATTCTCGCTTTGTTAGGAATTTTCTATTCCTGGCTGCTTTTGCTTTGGCTGTTAGCTGATATTGCCGGCACGGTTTATTTCGTTAAAAAAGGAATCATTAAAATTCAGCCTCATTTAAAAACTGAGAAGATTTTGATGATACTTATAATTTTATTGGCAGTAGTCCTGTCAATCTACACTACGCCAACAATTTTTGGTGGTCGTGACGAAGGAGCTTTTTCCAATGCAGCAGTAATGTTGGCCCAAGATCATCAACTCACTCATAGCAGCGATTTGATTCAGAATTTTGCTCAAATTTATGGACAAGGCAAAGCGCTCAACTTTCCTGGATTTATCTATGATGCATCGGGCGCTCTTAAGAGCCAATTTCTGCCTGGATATATCGCTTGGGCTGGAATGTGGTACAGTTTCTTTGGTCCGGTTGGCTTAGCTTTTGTTAATTTATTGCCACTACTCACCTTTTTGTTTGCTTTTTATTTGATTACTAAAAGACTAGTGAGTTATGTATCTCAAAAATTTAAGAAAAATCAACCAAACAACACTGAATTAATTTCAATTCTTTCTCTGGCAATACTAGCCACGTTCTTGCCTCTTATCGTTTTCTATAAATTTACGCTGACCGAACTTTTCTTCGCTTCTTTGATTTGGATGACCATTCATTTCCTCTTGCGCTATTTTGAAGAAAAATCTTATCCCAATTTTCTACTAGTGATCTTCCCAATGATTCTTGCTTCATTTGTGCGAGTTGAAGCTGTTGCACTGATTTTTGTTCTGCTGGCTATTTTTATTCTCAAAGATTACAACCATGCCAAACAGACGCGCTATCAATTTTGGTATGCAGTGCTGGCTTTGGTGATGCTCGCATCACTGATTATCAACCGACACTTTTTTGTCGAAGCTTTGAAGGGTTTTGGTGAGGGATTTTTGCCTAATGCTGAACTTGGAGCCGCCTCCTATTCACTGGAAAAATTCTCCCCCATCCCTGATGATTGGCAAGATTTTTATCTGTTGAAAGTTTTGTTTAACTACAACATTCTGGCCCTCATTTTTTTGGCCATTATCTATGTCACCTCTCTTTTCCGAAAGAAAACTTGGATTGTTCTTTTTCCCTTCTTTCTTTTAGCGCCTACGCTGATCTATCTGGTTGATGCCAACATCACCCTTGATCATCCTTGGATGCTGAGACGTTTTGTTTTCTCTATCATCCCTTTGGCAGTTTTATATTCCTTGCTGCTTTTAGGAGGCATTCGAGAAAAATTCAAGATCTTTTTCTGGACCATCGTTGTGGTGATTTTGCTGACCAACATTCTGCAGTCTTTATTCTTCGTTGTGCCATCGCAAAATAAAAGCTTACTAAATCAAACCGAGCAGCTTTCCAGGAATTTCAGCTCTCAGGATTTAGTCTTAGTGGCTCAAAGTGCTTCGGGTAGTGGTTGGTCTCAAATGGCCGAGCCGTTGAGAAATGTACTGGGTTTCAACGCGACCTATTTTTTCCGTCCTAGTGATTTTTATGATTTGGATCAAGAAAAATATGAAAATATCTATTTGATCACTTCCAAAGAAGAAGAAAAGCTTTTCCAAGACCTGACTAAAGAGAAAGTTCAAGACTATGCCATCACCAATCAGCTCATTAATCCATCCCGCAACCCGCTGGAAAAACCAAGATTCATTGAAACATCCACGGAGGGAACTGTTTACCGCTTAGAGAAGTTTTAGTTTTATAGATCCAATATGTTCCATGCACTCCATGAACAATCAAGAACAAAAATTCATTTTTGCTTTTTCCCTCCTTCCCATCATCGGCCCGGCTCGGTTTCGGAAGATTCAAGATGGATTCAAGACTTTTGAAGAAGCCTGGAGCGCCACCAAAGATCAGTTTATCAGAAAAGCAAAACTGGATGAAAAGACTGTCCGAGCCATTGTTCAACACCAAAAAGAAACCGACCTTGAAAAAGAGTTCGTAAAATTTAAAAACTCAAATATAAGAATCGTCACCGAAGATCAATCGGATTTCCCTGAGCAGCTGCGAGAAATCAAATCAGCACCTTTCGTGCTGTTTTGTTATGGCAATGTGAAGCTTTTGAGGAAGAAACAATTGGCGGTTGTTGGAACGAGAATGTATACGCCCTATGGGAAAATGGTGGTGGAAAAAATAGTGCCAGAAATTTCCCGGGCCGGTTTGGTCATCACTTCCGGCATGGCTCAAGGAGTTGACTCAGCCGCTCATCGGGCTGCTCTGTCTTTGAATAATCCGACTATTGCCGTTTTGGGCGGTGGCATTAATGAGTCCTTGGAAAGAAATATGACCCGACACATCATCAAAGACATCATCACTCAAGAGGGATTGATTGTCTCGGAATATCCACCCGATTTTAAAGCCAATAAGTTCACTTTCCCAACTCGCAATCGCATCATCAGCGGCTTGTCTCTGGGATCACTGATAATCGAAGCGGGCGAAAGAAGCGGCGCGCTCATCACTGCCAGATACGCCCTGGAACAAAACCGGGAAGTTTTTGCCACCCCAGGAAATATTTTTTCGCAAAAATCGGTTGGCCCTTTGGATCTGATTAAACAAGGCGCTCAAGTAGTCACTTCAGCTAATGATATTCTGGAAGCGCTAAATTTTGCCACTAGCAAAATCAAAACTTCTGAAGAAAAAATTGAATTTGAAGATGAAGAAGAGAAGAAAATTTATGAAAAGCTTTCTCTCGAACCGCTTCACATTGACAAAATCGCTGCTGCTGCCAAACTTGATTCCACTGTTGTTTCAACCAAACTTTCCATGCTCGAACTCCGCGGCCTGGTTCGCAATATCGGCGGTGGAATGTTTATTCGGAACTGACACATTGCACTGATTGTCTATCTTCCCTCTTTAGCAAAGAGGGAAGAAAAATATAGACGAGCTTAGCGAGTCATATTTTTCAGGGAGATTTGAATTTTAGAAACAGATTTAGCTCCACCTGAGATATCTCGTGAGATAATTATGTAATTAAATTATAATTTTAAATTCTTTTTCATTTTTTACATGTATTTTTGATAATTGCATTTTGATATTTGATTTTTTTTCTAAAATCATTATCATCAGAACTAGTGTTGAAAAATCTAGTTTTCTTGTTTTCCGGTTATCTGGTTGAAAATTTTTCACTGTCATCCCGACCGAAGCACAGCGAAGTGGAGGGATCTCGTAATTGTCATGAGATTTCTCCATTCCGCTTTGCTCCAGTCGAAATGACATCTACAGAGATATCTCTATAGATTGTTACGTAACACTTGTCCGCCTTTGGAGGATGCTATGTAACAAAAATTTAATTTGTATATCAGTATTAATCTGTAATCTGTAAAAGTGAAGTTAGTCATCGTTGAGTCTCCTGCAAAGACTAAAACAATTTCAAAATACTTGGGTAAAGATTTCACCATCAAGGCCTCAGTCGGTCATGTGCGAGATCTTCCCAAAAGCAACAAAGAAGCCATCGACATCGAAGCTGGTTTTGTGCCCAAATATGAAATCAACAAGGACAAGGAAGACGTAGTCAAAGAGATTAGCAAATTGGCTGGCAAAGCCAGTGAGGTAATCCTGGCAACTGACCCTGATCGCGAGGGTGAAGCCATTGCTTGGCATGTTGCTCAAACTGCAAAAATCAAGGCTCCTAAAAGAGTCGTTTTTCATGAAATCACCAAGGAAGCCATTCTTGAGGCTATGAAAAGTCCACGAGAAATTGATAAGAATCTCAAGACTGCCCAAGAAGCTCGCCGCGTGTTAGACCGACTTTTCGGTTATGATCTTTCTGGATTGATCTGGAAAAAAGTTCGTTATGGTCTTTCAGCTGGACGAGTCCAATCTCCCGCTATGAGAATCATCATGGAACGAGAAAGAGAAATTCGAGCCTTCAAACCAGAGACATACTGGGTCATTACTGCTGATGTCGAAAACAAGGAAAAAGAAAAATTCACTCTCACTTGTGTTGAAGAGCCGCGAGATAAAAAAATAGTCGACAAAATTCTGGCCGCAGGGAAAAAAGAAAATTGGACCGTAACTGATGTTAAAGAAACCAATGCCAAACGAAGACCCTATGCTCCGTTTATTACTTCGACTCTGCAGCAAACTGCTTCCAATCGACTTAGTTTTGCTCCTTCTCGCACCATGATGACCGCTCAGAAGCTCTATGAGGCTGGTTTGATCACTTATATGAGAACTGACAGCACCACCCTTAGTGCCAGCGCTCAAAAGCAAATTACAGCTGAAGTTTCTAAAAAATTTGGCAAAGACTATTATCAATCTCATGTTTTTTCGCGCAAAAGCAAAAACGCTCAAGAGGCCCACGAATCCATTCGACCAACCAAATTTAGCCTTGAATCAGCTGGGAGGAATCCTGATCAGAAAAAACTATATGAATTGATTTGGAAACGAGCTATGGCTTCTCAAATGAAAGATGCTGAAGTTTTGCGCACCAAGATCATTGTCAACTTGAACAACAAAGACATCCCCGCTTTTGCCGTGAAAGGTTCTCGAGTGATGTTCGATGGCTGGTTGAAGGTTGATCCTGCTTCTCGGGGAGATGACATTGAAGTGCCCAAGGTTGAAAAAGATGAAAAATTGAAGCTGATCAAAATGAATACGGAAGAAAAAGAAACTCAGCCACCCTCGCGCTACACTGAGGCAGGCCTCATCAAAGAATTAGAAAAAAGAGGTATTGGTCGTCCTTCAACCTATGCACCAACAATTAGAACACTCAAGGATCGAAATTACGTTGATAAAGTAAATAATTCGCTTCACCCCACTGATACTGGTGATGTGGTGAGCAGTTTTGTCGAAAAACATTTTGAAAAATATATTAGTGACACTTTCACCGCTGAGATGGAAACTGATTTGGATGAAATTGCTGAAGGTAAAGAAGAGTATATAAAAGTCCTCAAAGGCTTTTATGGCCCTTTCTCCAAAGACGTGAAATCAAAAGAGAAGCTGGAAAAAGCCACCAACCTTGGAAAAGCTGACAAGAAATTTAAATGCCCCAAATGCAAGAGTCCGATGGTAATCAAACTAGCCAAGACTGGTAAGTTTCTTTCTTGCAACAAATTTCCTGACTGTGATGGTGCTTTGACCATTGAAGGAAAAAAAATCGATGGACCCAAAAAACTGAAAGAGAAATGCCCCAAATGCGACAGTCACCTAGTCCAAAAAGAGGGTCGCTATGGAAAATTCATCGCTTGTAGCAACTATCCCAAATGCAAATTCATTAAGGCTGATCCAGAAGAAGAGAAAAAAAGAAAAACTGGAGTTGAATGTCCAGTTTGCAAAAAAGGTGAAATGGTTGAGCGCAATGGTCGCTATGGTGTTTTCTATAGTTGTTCAGAATATCCAGATTGCAAGAATGCCATCAAGGCCAAGCCCACAGGAAAAACTTGCAAATACAAAAGAGCTGGTAAAGTTTGTGGTGCTCTCATGATGGAAGGAACCAAAACCATTCCTGACCGTTGTAGTGATAGAACTTGTCCCAATCACAATCCGCACAAGCTTGATAGCAAGTAAACCGTAATCCGGAAAAATGTTAAAGAAGACGTCCGATGTCTTTAAAGACATCGGACGTCTTCTTTAAATGCCCTTCCTTCACTTTATTCTAACAGATACTTTTGAAATTCTCTCTTTTCTTTTATACAATTTGTAACCATTTCGGTGAATTTTTTATATTCTGCAGAATTATTGCTAAATTGATCTAAAATAATTTCCTTTTTGCAAAGGACCCCATTTCTTTCCCCCGTATAATCTAAGTAACTTGACCAAATATAATTTTCCGCTTTTTCCATCCCATGAATTTCTGAATTTCCGTTAACATAAGAGACAATCCACAGAAGATATTCATTGGAATCAATATGAGTCGACTTAAATCTGCTTCCAAAAAGACTGCCAGAGCGTTCGTGTCTATAATTAAAATACTTTGTATAACCATCCCCAATCCTTTTCATAAATTCAGAGATTCCTCCTTCGGCTATTTGTTTTAAAACTAAATGGAAATGATTAGGATTTAGACAGTAGGCAATCAGGTTGACTAGGCATTTATCAGAAAGACATTCGACGTCTTCAAAAACGTTGAATGTCTTTCTGATCATCGTTTTCTTTCTTGTTCTCTTCCTAAATTGGTATATGCTACCTATTGGTTCCTCTTGATTGAAAAATCTCACACTCATAAGGAATCTAATATAATCATCTTTGTTTAGAAATATTCTTCTTTTGTCTATCCCTCTATTATAAATATGATAATATTCTTTATTATAAAATTTCATTGATCGAATTAGACATCCGACGTCTCTAAAAGACGTCGGATGTCTTTCTCATATGTAAATTTATTTAGAATTTAGTTTTTAGGATTTAGAGTTTTGAACGCAAAGGTATAAACATGTTTTGTGTCAATCCTCAAGAGCTCTAACACCTGGTAACTCTTTTCCTGCTAAAAATTCCAGCATCGCTCCTCCGCTCATCGAAACATAATCAAAATCAGAAAAGTCTCCGAATTTCCTCAAGGCTTCTAATGTTTCTCCGCCGCCAATCACTTGCATCGCTTCATGATTCTCAGCTATCGCTTTCATAATTTCCTGAGTGCCTTCCGCTGCCTCATCATCTTCAAACTTTCCCATTGGTCCGTTCCAGACAATTGTCTGGGCTTTTTTTATTTCACTGGTAAAAGCAGCAACAGTTTCTGGGCCAATGTCCAATCGCTCTTCCTTTTTTTCTTCAGGAGAAAAATCAGTTGGCAACATCACATTGTCACCCAGCTCTAATTTTTGATCGATCGTTTCATTGGCCACCATTCCTCCCATCAAAACTTTGTCATAGTCTCTAGCCAGATTTTCAATCACTGGTAATTTGGTTGCAATCTTCGCTCCGCCAATGACAGCCACTGCTGGATGTTCTGGCTGATCTTTAATCTTGGTTAATTTATCCAATTCTTCTTCAAAAAGCATTCCAGCACATTTTTCTTTGGTATATTTTGGTAAACCGACAATGGAAAGATGTTCTCGATGAGCAGTTGAGAAAGCTTCGTTCACATAGACATCAAAAAACTTGCTCAACTCTTCGGCAAGTTTTTGATCGTTAGCCCTCTCTTCGGGCCAAAAACGAATATTTTCCAAGAGATAAATGGTATTTTTGTCGTCAGAATCCGCGTTAATTAACTCTTCCAACTCCGCAGGAGAATCTATCATCACAATTTTACGTTTGAGCATTTTTTTCAATGGTTCTATTAGGGGTTTGGTAGATAATTCTGCTACCACTTTTCCGCCTGGCCTTCCCAGGTGCGTCACCAAGAGAATAAACTTGGGACTCTGATCAACCGCATACTTAATTGTCGGCAAAACAGACTTGATGCGCACGTCATCAACCACTTGCCCGTTTTTCACTGGCACATTCATCCCTGCTCGAATGATCACCCTCTTGCCAGCAAAATCTATTTGTTTAAGTTTTTTCATTAATGAATGTTATAAATAAATTAGATTTTACCTTATTATAGCTTTAAACAATTAAAGAATAAAGGCAGCTAAATCAATAGCCGCCTTAGTTATAATGATTGTTGTCAGCGTTTTTCTTAGTTTCCCCCCAAGCAAGTCCTAACGTACATCGTCCCCATTTCTGCTAATTGATCGGGAGAAATTCCTTTAGCCAGAAGGAGTGACTTATCAATAACAGGCATTGAGGAATTTTCTTCGGCAAGCCTGGCTGCTTGTTTTCTAGTCAACACGCCTTTAACTTCAACACAAAGAAAAAAATCGCTATTGCTCGCTACTGCTTCAGAAAGTGTTCGGAGTCCATTTTCTGGACTAATTATACAAAGTAGTACGCTCTTGTTCGAAGCTGGAGCTGGAACAGTCGCCTTCGTCTTTTCCGCTTTTGCTCTTTTCCCAGAGTCAAATTGACTCCATTTCCTTTCAGGAATAAGCCTTCTCTTCCCGTTCTTTTCAATTGCAAAAAGAGAGATCTTCGCCCTGGGATATTTTTTTCGAGCATCTCGAGCTTTCTTATAAGCTGTGCGCCAAGCCATTCCGCTCAAAGGAAGTTCTTTTTCGTCGATTACCAGGACATAATTACCCCTGCCACGAGATCGTTTTTTATTTCCTTGAAGACTTTTGTTTTCCTCTAAAACTGTAGATTCTCCTCCGTGAACTAAAAACTTCCCTGAAAAATTTTCAACTTCTTGAAAACTATCAATAATTTTAGCCCTGCCTTTTCTACGAATTTCTTCATTCAAGGCGCCCTGTTGTTCAGTACCAATTCCTTTAGGGAAAAAATCACACCCATGGCACAGCACTTCTCCTTCATGTTTTTTCCCCTCGGTAACACTCCTGCATATGGATTTAGCCAAACAACTAGCACGAGTCTTTAAACTCTCCTGATGAATTTTCCTAGCCCATTTATTTGCGCCCGGGTCATTTTCATTCATCAAAACTGCCCAGGTAATTCGAATTGTCTTTTCAGCAAAAGCATAAATTGCTTGAACATTCACCTTGAGCCATGCTTTTCCTCGGGGGTTAACCATTTTGATACCTCCTTTCAGGTTCTCGTGTCTATTTTTTTTTAAATTCAATCAACTGCTCGTTTATCGTTTTTTAAAGATCTTTTTACCTCACTATTCTAGTTATAAGTTCTGACCTTCTCATCATTAGTTAAATATTTATACTCCTTTTTAATAAATTTTTCAAACTCTCGTCCTCTTCTCTAATAAATTTTTTACTCCTCAAGCATTATTTTAATAACATTACTTTCTGGACCAATATATGCAAATATGTGTCCAAAATAAATTTTGATGGCGACTTGTTTAATTTAAAACGTTTCTACCTCCTGCTTCTTACTTCTTGCATTTTGATATTCCTTTTCCACAAAATCTTTTATCTTACTTTTGAAATTTTCTCTTTCAAATCTGAGCGACGCTTCTCGAATATATCCCGAATCAAAATCTAACTTTTGAAACTTCTTCACTGCTTCCATTATACCTTCTTTTGTCTGCTCATCAAAAAACACGCCAGTTTTTTCTTCTTCAATATGCTCCACAATGTCTCCTGATCGAAAAGCAACCACCGGTCTTCCTGAAGCCATGGCTTCAATCGCCACGATTCCAAAATCTTCTTCTTGCGGGAAGATGAATGCTTGGGCTTTGGAATATATTTCATACAGCTCTTGATCCGAAACTCTTCCGGCAAATTCAATGGTTGGTCCAGCCATTTTTCTCAGGCCCGCCAACTCTGACCCCCTTCCCACAATCTTGAGCGGCAATTTCAGCTCATTGAAAGCTCGAACAGCCAAATCCATTCTTTTGTACTTCATCACTCTTCCCACAATCAAGAAATAATTTTTTAGTTTTTCTCTGGGTGTGATATAAAATTTGTTCACGTCTACTGGTGGATTGATCACAGTTGATTTCCGTCCATAATATTTTTTGATCCGACCAGAAACAAATTTTGAGTTGGCAATGAATTTGTCTACCCCGTTGGAGGAATAGAAATCCCACATGCGAATGTAATTCATCAAAAACGGCACCGCTTTTTTGACCACCGTGGGAAAACTGAACTCTTTAGTGTAATATTGACAATCATCCCAACCATAACGCATCGGGGTGTGGCAATAGGTGATGTGGAGGGTGTCAGGACCAGTGACTACATTCTTGGCAAAACTGGATGAATCTGACAGCACCACATCATAATAATCCAGATTGAACTGCTCAATAGCTGTCATCATCATTGGTGGAAAAATTCGGTGATGTTTTTTGGTTAAAGGCAGTCTTTGCAAATATGAAGTTCTGATGTCTTGTTCATCAAATCGATGGTGTACCAACTCAGGATCATGCACCAACGTAAAAACAGGTGCATGCGGCCAAATCTCACACAAGGCCTCAAGCACCCTTTCTGCTCCCCCATATTGAACTAGGTAGTCATGGACTAATGCTATGCGCAAAGTATTTAGTATCAAGTATTAAGTATTAGGTATATTTTTAGATTTTGACGATTTTATTAAGCCGTTAATAAGCTTGCTAACCCTAACTGTTTTTTCAGCAATTTCATTAAATTTTTCTTTTTCTAAGTAATATAAGTCTCTAGAAACTATTAGCTGATTTTGAAGTTCAGTAAGGGAACTAAGTGCCATGTTATAGAATCTATTCTTTTCTTTTCTAGTATCTCTCGAAAATCCTTCAGATGTATTACTTGTGATCGAAATGGCACACCTCCTCATTTGGCTGACAAGCACATATGTCTCTTCCCTAGGAAAGTTTTTTGTTATTTTATAAACTTCTAATACCAGCTGATGACCTGCTTGCCAAGCAACAAGCTCAGTAAAAGATTTTATTCTCTTTTTATTCTCACCTCCCATTTTTATACTTAATACCTGATACTTGATACCCGATACTATTTACGGAATTTCCAAAATTCTACCAGCAATGCCGATGCAACAAAAATCGATGAATATGTTCCGAAGAAAATTCCGATCAGCAGGGCGATGGCAAAAGTTTGGATCGTAGCCCCGCCATAGAAGATGATCGCCAAGAGAACAACAATCACTGTCAAGGATGTGTTAATCGAACGTGCTAATGATTCATTAATGGAATTGTTAACCGTGTCTTCAAAATTCTTCTTGGCTTCTGCTTTGTTCAAGTTCTCTCGAATTCGGTCAAAAATAACGATGGTGTCATTGACACTGTATCCCAAAATGGTCAGCAAGGCTGCCACAAAAGCGACATTAACTTCCACACCAAACTGATGACCCAAAAAAGCAAAAACACCTACAGTGATGATCACATCGTGTGTTAATGCAATCACCGCCGCCAAGCCATATTTCCAGCTTTCCACCGGATAGGAAACTTTGCGAAAAGCCCAAGCCACATAGAGCGCAATTCCAATCACCGCCAGCGTCACTGCCGTGATGGCTTTCTTTTTCAGTTCCCCAGAAATAGTTGAGCTAATGAATTCAACTCTTTCAATTTTCACGTTTTCATTCTCTCTCAATCCGAGTAATTTGTCCTGTACTTGTTCATTGATCCTGTCATCGTCAGAAACAAATCTCACAATGAACATGTTATCGCCCGATGGCTGGACTGTCAGACTGCCCAGATTGAAACCCTCCAATGATTGCGTGATTTCATCGCTGTTGGGAATGTCGCCTTGAAAACTGGCTTCAATCAAAACTCCGCCTCGAAAATCAATCCCCAGCTTCAATCCCCAGTTGGCAATAAAAATAATGCTGGCAAGTACCAGAATCGATGAAATGACAAAAAATATTCGTCGTTTTTGGATAATTTGCACGCTGGTTTACTGGTTTATTAGGTATTAGTTTGTTGGTATGTTTTGTTGCAGTGTTTTATGTAAGCATTGAGCTTTCTGTGGATAGTGTTTAAAAGATCAAGCACTTTTTCATATTCACTTTTTGATATGATTCTTCTTTCATAAAGAACCAAGAGCCAATGTTTTGATTCCAAAAGTGAGCCTCTGGCGTTGTAATAAAATTTAACACTGTCCTTGTAATGATATCTGCCATACCCTTCAGCAATGTTCGCTCCAATTGAATCAATGCTCCGAATGAATTGGTCTCCCATTGTCTTCTTAACAGCCCAATCAAAATCTTTATACAACTCCCAACCTAGCCTTCCTGATTCAACAGAAAGTTTATAGACTTCTAGATTTCCTAATTTAAATTCACCAGTTTCCATAAAATCACTAATATCCAATACCCAATAAACTAATGAACTATCACCACAAACTCCCCCTTTATTTTATCCTGATTTTCCAGGAAGTATTTAATTACTTCCGAAATACTTCCTCGCACCACTTCTTCATGAATCTTTGTTAGCTCCCTTCCAACGATTAGCTTTAATCTTTCCCCCTTTAACAAAGGGGGTGCTCCGGCTTTGCCGGAGAGGGGGATTTGAGATGATAACTCTCTCAACAACTCCAAATTCTTCAAAAACCGATAAGGAGATTCATAATACACCACTGGATAGCAGGCTGCAAGAACCTTTTTGAAAAATGTTTCCCGGCCTTTTTTGTTGGGCGGGAATCCCAAAAAAACAAATTTATTCAAATTAATTCCCGCCACTGATGCCAAAGCTGTCACTGCTGACGCTCCTGGAATGGGAATAACCTCCACATCATTGTCATCCCGACCGGATCCCGCATTGGCGGGAGTAGTGGAAGGATCTTGTGAATCATCTCTCTTGTATGTCATCCCGGACTTGATCCGGGATCCAGTCTCCCCCTTTGAAAAAGGGGGACTAAGGGGGATTTTAGTATTAAAATGTTCCAGAATCCTCCCTACCAACTCATTCCCCGGATCGGAAATCCCTGGCGTCCCTGCATCTGTCACCAACGCCAGATCTTTCCCCTTTTCCAATTCTTCGATAATTTTTTCCGTCTTCGTCAGTTTCGATCGCTGATGATAGGAAAGCAATGGTTTTTTAATTTCGTATCGATCCAGCAGTCTCTTTGTCATTCGCGTGTCTTCGCACAAAATCAAATCCACTTCTTTCAGTGTTTTCACAGCTCTGAAAGTCATGTCCTCCAAATTTCCAATTGGTGTAGCAACAATATATAATCTAGCCATTGAGCCCATTATTTTATTAATTCTTTCATACTACAGTATACTGTAATACTGTAGTGAGCGTATATATGCGTTCACTACTCTCCCATTACCTGATGAATCAGCTTTTTTTTGTCTATAAATCGCTTGATGCTATCAATTGCTTCTGAATACATTTTTTTCATTGAATCATCAGCATAGAAAGCTACGTGAGGGGTGATGATCACATTGGGCAATGCTAATAACTCTTCATGTTTTTGAATATTTTTTTCGTGCTCCAAGACGTCCAGGGCCGCATGAGCAATTTTCCCAGATTTGATCCCCTCAAGCAAATCTTCCGTTTCAATCACTCCTCCGCGTGAGGTGTTGACAATGGTGACGCCACCTTTCATCTGATCAATCGTTTCTGAATTTATTAAATGTTTCGTCTCATCAAGCAAAGGACAATGCAAAGAAACAATGTCTGCTCTTTTCCAAATTTCGTCTTGATCGACGTACTCAAAATGATTTTCCCGTGCTGCATTCTCATCCGGAAAGGGGTCACTGACAATTACATCCATGAGAAATCCCAAACTGGCAATTCTGGCTACATTTTTCCCAATTTTTCCAGCTCCAATTAATCCTAATGTTTTTCCTTTGAGCGCTTTGCCCCGAAGCCCATGAAAATCAAAAATCTTCTCTTTCTCCACCCTTTCTTTTCCCTCCTCAACTTTTCGAAGCCCAGAAAGCAAAAGAGCAAAGACGTGCTCAGCAATAACATGAGCTCCATAGTCAGGAACGTTACAAACTGGAATATTTTTTTCATTGGCCATTTCAAGATCTATGTGGTCATAACCAACGCTGCGCGTGACAATCAGTTTCAAATTCGGAAGTGCTTCGATCACTTTCTTGGTCAGTTTGGAATAAATAAAGACACAGAGCACTTCTGTGTCTTGGCATTTCTCAATTATTTCATCCTCTTTCATCACTTCAGAAAAAATCTTTGCCTCAGGGAAAACCTGAGTGATTTTTTCCTCATCCTCTTTTTCGACTTCAAGAAAAGTTATATTTAAATTTTTCATCTTAAATCTTAATTCTTAAATCCTAAATCTTGCTTATTCTTTAATCTCTCCTTTTTCTCCTACCTGATCCAATTTCATTCCTCCCAAATAGTCACCACTTTGATTACCCCTTTTTTGTAACTTTCCAGAATTTCTTCAACACCTAAAAAGAGTGGCCTTGGAAGATCATCTAAAGAAAACCATTCCCACTTCTCACATTTGTCCGGCTCGTTGACCCTCGGCTCTCCATCAACATACATTCCCTTAACAATGACTGTGATATAATGCATTTTCTTAAGAAGTAATCGATTATCTCTTACGGCAATAATCTGTCCAGATAATTCAACGTTGACATCCCTCCCAAGTTCTTCTTTTATCTCCCGCTTGGCACCCTCAATCAGTTTTTCATCTTTGTCTAAATGTCCTCCGGGAAAGCACCAGCTGCCAAATCCAAACTTTGATAGTCTCTTCCCCAACAAAACTTCATTATCAACATTAAATATTGCAGCATCAACCGCATTTACTATTCCCCGTCCCTCTTGATTTAATTCTCTACTCATAGATTCTTCCTTATTCCTTAATTTCACCTTTTTCCCCCACTTGGTCAAGTTTTACTGATAATAGCTTTGAAACTCCATCATCACTCATGGTGACACCATACAAAACCGCGGCTTCGCGCATGGTTTGCCGGTTGTGAGTGATCAGAACAAACTGAGTTTGGCCAGAAAGTTCTTTGAGAATTTTTCCGAAGCGTTTCGAATTGGCCTCATCTAGCGCTGCTTCCACTTCGTCGAGCAATGCAAACGGTGGAGGATTGTGAGAAATGATGGCAAACAGCATGGCAATCGAAGTCAGCGCTCGTTCACCGCCTGAAAGCATGTTGAGGCTGGTGATCTTCTTCCCTGGCGGTTCAGCCATGATTTCAATGCCGACTTGCGATTCGGTATCATTTTTTTCATTTTCTTCATCGCTTTCTCCAGCACCTTGAAGTTTCACTTCCGATACCGGAAGTGAAACTTCAGCACCGTCGTCTCCAGACTTATTCTTTCTTCGCATCGTTTTCACTTCAACTTTATTCAACTTCGCTTTTCCGCCATTAAAAATAATGCTGAAATAATTGTTAAACTCTTTATTGATATGTTTGAAAGTTTTCTCAAAGCGGCCCTTAATTTGCTTGTCCATTTCTTTGATCACCTTACGCAATTTCTTCATTGCCCCCTCTAAATCCTTTGATTCACCACCTAAAAAATCAAAGCGTTTCTGGGTTTCTTTATACTCCTCAATCACTGTTTCATCAATACCGCCAATTTGTTCCAATTGAAACTTCAACTTTTGAATTCTGGTCTCGTGATCTTCCACATCCACTTTCTCGTTTTTATAGATCAATCTTCCCGGTTCAATGCGCATTTCATTTTGAATCCGACCCAGCAAGTCTTCCGCTTTCACTTCAACTTTGGCCAGTTCAACCTTAGCATCATTAAATTTGTCTTTTGTTTTGTCCAAATCAAATTGTTTGCGACGAATTTTATCTTCTAACTCGATCACATTTTTACGTTCTTCTTTATCCCGATTTATTAGAACCGTAATTTCCTTTCCAATCTTTTCTAATTCTTCTTTTATCTTTTCTCTTTTGTCTTTTGTCACTTTCAAGGCCCCCATCAATTCATGAACTTTCTTGAGATTAACTGTCTTTTGCTCATTCAGCTGCTCCTGAGGACGTTTTTCTTCGAATTGCCCTCTCACTACTGCTTCATAAAGTTCATAAAGCTGCTGATTGACTGCTTGGGCATATTCTTTGAGTTCTTGTAATTGCTCTGTTTGAGTGGTTTCGTTGATTCTTCTGATCAGCTCATCTTGGCGCGATTTGATGTCTGAAAGTCTGGTCTTGATAACCTCTGTGTCAACTGGCACCATCTCGATTTCTTCGATTTTCTTGGCTCGTTCTTTTTCTAGTTCTAATTTTCCTTCTTCCACAATAATCTCTCGCTCCAAATTATTTAGCTTGTGATTCAGCTGGCGCAACTTTTCTTCACCAGAAGATATTTTATCTTGTAAAGAAATTGTGCTGTTGCTTTCAGATTTAATTTTTTCACCCAGTTCATCCACTTCTCGCTGGATTTTCATCATCTCCCGACCCAAACTGTTTTTTTCTTCTTGTGCTTTATTTTTATTCTTTTTTAACTCGTTCCAAAGATAGCCATAGAGTTGATGTTGTTTTTCTTTCAGTTCCACTCGATAACCCTCTCCCTTCATAGCTTTGTTGTTTTGCCGCTTGAGCATTCGCAAATGTGGCTCAATCTCAGCTAGAAGGCTGCCGACCTGTTTCAAGTTGTTTTCGGTGCTTTTTAGTTTTCGTTGGCTTCTTTCTTTTTTGACTTGAAATTCTTTCACTCCAGCCGCTTCTTCGATGATGGCTCGCCGTTCAACTGGTGTTGAATTTAAAACTTGATCAGCCATGCCCTGATTGATGATACAATAGCTGCGCTGTCCCACCCCGGCTTTGGCCAGAAGATCAACCACATCAACCAAGCGCACTCGTGAACCGTTGATGATATATTCGCTCTCTCCATTGCGGAAAACTTTTCTGGTGATGATCACCTCGTCAAAGTCCAGCGGGATCTTCTTGGCCGAGTTGTCCAAATAGATTGAAACTTGAGCACTGCCCAGTCTTGATTTCTTGTCTGATCCGGCAAAAATGATGTCCTCGGCTTTTTTTCCTCGGATGCTTTTCATTGATTGTTCTCCCATGGCCCATCTCAAAGCATCGGCGATATTTGATTTACCCGAGCCATTGGGCCCCACGATGGTAGTTATGCCGATATTTTCTCCACCATTAAGCACCCCGTTGCTGGAAAAATCAAGCACGGTCTTTTTAGCAAAAGACTTAAAACCTGTAATTTCTATTTTCTTTAAAAACATTTTCTAGCTTGTAGTTAGTAGCTAGTAGCTTGTAGAATAGGCTAAACAAAACTGTCATCCCCGAGAAGTCGGGGATCCATTAGTCTAATGAAGTAGATTTACCTAATAGATTCCCGCCTTCTCGGGAATGACATACTAAATATAATCTCTTTTTCTACCCTTCTATTCTACTATAAAAAAGAGGACTATAAAACCCCCTTCCTTCGCTAAAGCTACGGGAGGCGGACCTCCATCCCCCTTTAGCAAAGTGGAGTGAAGCGGATGAGCTTTGCTCAAAAATATAGAAGAGCGCAGCGAATCATATTTTTCAGGGAGATTTGAGTATAAAATAATCCTATCCTTTCCAATCCGAAATCACAATTTCCTTCCCTTTCCTTTTTATTACCAGCTTTTGTCGCTCTCTAATTTCCAACTCTTTAACAATATCAGCTGGAATGACAATGGAAAGACTTCTCTTGCCCACTCGCGTAACTTTTCTGATGTATTTTTTATTTTTCATATTTTTTGTTACGTAGCTTGTTACGTAGCATGTTACGTAACAAGTGTATCACGAGCAATTTATAACCCAAAGACATGGCATCGCCACGCCTCTACACTATACATTATGTGTCATCCCGGCCCTCAAGCCAGGATCAAGTGAAACATTGCGGGAATTAACACGGATGGTAAAATTACAAACTTACATATTTCACTGGCAGAACCTTTCGGAAAACTCCAACAATTGAAATTTGATCAGATCTATCAAGATAGATCGGCTGATGGTGTTTGTTGGTTGATTTGGGGAAAAGCCCAATCATGCCATTTTTGAATTTTCGATATTCCTTAATGGTGGCCATTCCATTGATCACTGCCACCACAATCTTCCCTTCCAAATTGGCTCCGTTTTCACATTTCTCAAACACCACATAGTCATTGTCATTGATGTTGGCTTTGTTCATTGAATCTCCCAAGGCTTTGACGGCAAAAAGTTTGGCCGGTTGATCTTTTCGAAAGAGACTTTTCGACACTTGAAGATAGCCGTCCACATTGTCATCAGCAAAAGCCAAGGCTTCACCGCAGGAAGCCAAACCATAGGCTGGGATGGAAAAAACATTGTTGAGATTCACAAATGAATCATTTTCCACCAAATAAATTTTTCTTTTCCGGTCTCGCTTGAGCAGATCCTTTTTCTCCAGCGCTTCAATCACTTGCACCGTGCCTTTGAGCGACCCGACATCAGCGCCATTTTTTTCCAAGTGCTTGTGCACTCGATAGGTGGTGGGGTTGTCGCCCTCTTGCTCAATGATCTCTTGGATGGTCTTGAAAACCAAATTTTGCTTCTGCGTCAAACTTCTTGTTTTCTTCACTTGTGTAAGCCCCGTTGAATCGCGACGAAGGAGCGCTATTCAACTGGGGTGATTTTTATTTGTTTTAAGTGTTATCTCATCACTAGTGATAGTATATCATCTCTAATATCACTGTCAAGTCTTTCGTTATAAAAAATCAATAGAAAAAAGGTTGACTATGACACAAGAAATTTTGTGCTTTCGTCAACCCTTTTAAATTAGAATACATCATGATTCAGTTATTCTGAATGTAATCGATGCATTCTCGATATTTGTCGCTATCGATTTTTCCGGTAGCGAGATAATAGTCAAATAACTCGATAATAGTGAAACAGGATATGAGTTTATATCCAGCTGTCTCGAGTCTTTCTCGGCCGCCTTGCAAGCGATCGACCAACACAACCAGCCCAACCACTTTTGAACCCGATGACTCAACCGCTTCGATTGACTCCAACTTTGTATCTGCTTGAGTGATTAGATCGTCCGCAAGGAGAGTGCGCTCACCCTCTATATAATCGAAACCGGGAAGCGGTATAATCCTCCTTTTGCCGTCCGCTTCTTCTTTGGATAGTTGGATAATTCTAAAATCTCCTTGATTGATATCAGTCATATCGACAACCCATTGCATCCCTTGGACAATTGGATCACCGGCACGTGGGATTCCGGCAATAGCGTCATAGACTAGGTCTCCGCCACTCCTATGAAAGTTAATAATCGCTTGAAACATGCACCTTCCAATTAGATTGTAGTCTGCCGACACCAGGGGTCCGGGTTTTGGATTGTGTTCATCTCGAAGATTGATGTAGAACGGTGATAAAGGAGCATCCGGATTTTTCTCATGGAGTTTCAATTTAAATGCACCGAATTTAAGCGCACCCCGTTCAAAAATCATGTCAGTAACATCGGTAAAAATCTTTTCCATCATGCACCTCTCAATCTTGCCTCAGCTTTTGCAATATCTTCACGGATTGCTTTCACCGCTTCGGCACGCGTCATTCCTTCTGGTGGAATTCGAATGGGTCGTCCGATAACCAATTTTGTCACTCCTGCCAGAACAGCTTCGCCTGGCGTAAGCGTTCTCTTTTGATCATCTTTGGGGGCCCATGGTGGCCTGATGCCAGGAGAAACAAACTCACAGTCTGGAAATGCCAATTTGAACGCTGGAGCCTCTCGAGGAGAAGACAGCAAACATCGCGCACCAGCATTAACAGCTATTCTTCCCCATTTCAAAGCAACATAGGTCATAAATGAATTCGCTTCCGCCTCACTCTCGGGTTTCAATGACCATGCTAACCTGCGTTCGAAGCCTGGAACGACTCCGTCATTTTCTGCCTGAACCATGTCAACTATGCTTTTTGTTTGCCGTTCCTCGTCTTCATCGAATTCCCACCAAGGTGGCAGAAAGATACCGTGCTGCAAAAGATCCTTGACACTCCAAGTAGTCATGAGGGTGACTGCAATTAATGTTGGGCTAAAACCATGACTAATTCTCATGTCTTTCAGTCTTTTTATAGCTCCTTCGATAGCATCGAACTGACAGTTACCGACCACTAAATTTAAATAATCAACATCGTGCAAGGCAACACCACCAATCCCACCAATAACAGTGTTCGGGATGTCAGAGATCTTGCAGTCGACCATTATTCCTTTTTCGAACTCCTTAGCTATATGAACAGCCAAAGGAGTACCAACGTGATGTGTGAATTCAAGACCAACTTTAAAGACATCAATGCTCTCGACAACATCTTCCATTGCTTTACATGCTTCTCTGATACTTGGAACGTCTACCGGAAAGAAAATTTCTACCTCGCTCATAGTCCTCCTCCTTTTCATTTAGTTCGTTACTAATTTACCAACAAGTTGATCAACCGACGAAAATCCATGATATCTGAGATTTCTCTTGATCCCATCACAAATGCGACTAAAAACATGTCGATCATCAAAGCCACCAGTTCCAACAGCAACAACTGTAGTTCCGACAGCAATAAATTTTGAGGCGTCATCACCGCTCACAATGCCACCCATGCCTATAATTGGTACCCCTAAATTTGCCCGATAAACATCATGAACTAACGCTAGTGCTTGGGGTTTGATTGCAGGACCGGAATAACCGCCAGTGATGTTTCCAAGCTTTGGTCTTAGCGTCTTCAAGTCAATATCCATACCTCTGAAAGTGTTTACAAGCGAAATTGCATCAGCTCCTCCTCCTTTCACGGCCCTTGCAATTTCAACAATATCCGTTACGTTGGGCGTCAATTTCGCAATCACAAATTTATCTGTCTCACGTCGAACTGCCCGTACTACATCTTGAGCAGCAACAGGATCAACACCAAAAGATATACTTCCTGTTTCAATATTAGGACAGGAAATATTAATTTCAATTCCCGTTACGTTAGTTCGTTGAAGTCTTTGAGCCAGATAACCGTATCCTTCAATCTTTTCTTCCGCGATGTTAACAATTACTGGCAACCCAAAACTAAGCCAGATTGGCAATTTTTGCTCTATGAAGACATCAATCCCGACTCCACTTAAGCCAATCGCATTGAGCATGCCGAATGGGAGTTCACAAGTTCGTGGCATTGGATTTCCGGATCTTGGCTTGATCATAATTCCTTTCGTCACCATAGCTCCAAGACCTTCTAGACTGAATTTGTTTTCCAGTAACGTATTTTCACTCAAACAACCCGAAGCATTCATTGTAGGATGCTTCAATGGCAAGGACCTAAAACCTTTACCTAGACGAACTGTCATTGATATTTCATCGATCGGAATGTCGGCAACAACTCGATCTTGCGGAAGGGGAGCAAAAACTTCCCAGTCAACTTTTTCCGCGTCAATCGCAGGACCATCAGAACAAACGTAAAAATACTGGGTGACATCTTTAGGATTTTCCTTTCTCAACGGCACCGCACAACTTTTGCAAGCGCCCATGCCACAAGTCATCCGTTCCTCAAGCAGAACAATGCACCTGTTGCCATGCTGTTCAGCGAGTTCGGCAACCTTTCTCAACATGAGCTTCGGTCCGCAAGCGACAACTATTGATTTCCCATGATTTTTCCGTAACTCATCTTCGAGCAAATCTGTCACTCGACCTGTCCTGTTTCCTTCTTCTTCTAAAATTACATCTGGTTCAATCCATAGAGCTCGAAAAAACTTCATGCCAGAGAGTTGGGCTTTATTTTTTGCCCCTATTTTAACAACAATTTCTTTCCTCATCGCGATTAGTTTTTCCGCTAAAAAGATCAGCGGGGCAACGCCTATCCCACCTGCTACTAGAATAAATTTTTCCATTTCGTGATTAATAAGAACTGGCAATCCTTCTGGACCATTGAGGATTACTGTTTCGCCCCGTTTGAGTTCCGAGTAGGCTTTCGTATTAGATCCAACAACCTGAATCAAGAGTTGAATAATGTCCTGCTCTTGATTCATGACAGAAAACGGTCTTGGCGAAACTGCTGAATTTATTCGAGATTTTAAGACTACAAATTGACCTGGACTAGCTTCAAAACCACTGTTCTCACCCAAATCCAGCGTCAGAAGGAAGACATTTGGATTACCAGATTCTTGCTGGCAATCCACCACTTTTGCCTGAAAGTCAACTTTTCTGTTCATTTCATCTCTCCTCGTTTTAAAAACTACTGATTTCAAGATTATATCATTCAGTTTATTCTGTTTTCAAAGTCCAAAAAAACAAACCCTCCTAGAACCTCCTATGGGTTTGTTTCAATATATATCTTTAATTTTAGTTTAGCAAAAATTAGCAAATTTGGCTACTCCCATCCCTTCGCTTCCAATGCATTTGCGGCAGCGTTTCGTTGAGCCACTTGTTTGGAATCACCTTCTCCTTCAGCCACTTTTTCCTTGTCGAGAAAAACTCCCACTTTAAATTGCTTGTCATGATCCGGTCCCCATTCTCTCAAAACTTCATAGTGCGGTGTCACCTGAGCCAACTCCTGGGCTCTTTCTTGAAAATGACTCTTGGCATCAAGGTATTCTTTGTTTTTCAAAATATCTGGCAGTTTGACCAAAATGTGTCTTTCCACAAAATCTTTTGAAATGTCATAGCCTTTATCCAAATAGATCGCGCCAATCACCGCCTCAACGGCATTGGCCAAAAGATATTGCCGCGCTTTGCCGGTGTCCTTTCTTTCTCCTCGTGACATCATCAAATGTTCTTCGATTTTCAATTCACCGGCCACTACGGCCAACATTTCGCCATTGACCAAGGCAGCTCGCCAGTTGGTCAGTTCGCCTTCTGGATTGTCATAGTTGTTGAAAAGAAATTCTGTTACGGCCAGTTCCAAAACAGCGTCTCCGAGAAACTCGAGACGCTCATTGTGATTGAGTTGATGGCTCCGGTGCTCATTCAAATAGGAACGATGAGTCAGCGCTTCTTGATAGAGCTCTAAATTGCCAAGTTTTAGATTCAGTTTTTGTTCAAGTTTTTTTACGTCAAGATCCATATCATTTAGAAATCCTAAATCCTAATTTCTAAATTCTAAATTCTAAACAATGTCTAAATTCGAATTATCCAAACTCCAAAATTTTATAATTTGAATTTTGATAATTGGAATTTGTTTAGCATTTAGGATTTAGTGCTTAGGATTTTTACTGATTATTGACTATTGATCATTGATTATTTGTCTTCTTTCTTCTTTTTTTTCTTTCCTTCTTTCTCGACCTCTTCTTCCTCATCTCCTCTTCTTTTCTTACCAGCCTCAGTGCTGTCCTCTTTCATTGGCTCACCCATTTCACGATAGACCGTTCCCAAAACTCCATTGACGAATCGGCCAGAACTTTCTCCTCCATAAGCCTTGGCCAGTTCGATGGCTTCGTTGATGGCCACTTTGGGAGGCACTTCTTCATAGTTGCCAAACATCAGCTCGAAGATTCCCAAACGCAAAATGTTTCGATCAACGATGGTGATCTGATCAATTGGCCACTCCGGGGCACACTTTTCGATGATGGGATCAATCACTTTCTGCTTTTTCAAAACACCTCGAACCAAAGTCTCAACAAATTCATTGTCGGTTGATTTGGGTGAAAATTCTTTGGTGTTGTGTTCAATGATCTTGTCAATGTCCTTTTTCGGCGCTTTGTTGAAATCCCATTCATAGAGACTCTGCATTGCAATTGAACGTGATAAATGACGTGAGGCCATTTTGTTAAGTATTCAGTATTAAGTATCTAGTATTATGTATGGAATACATAATACTTATCGTTTTCGGTTCCCGATTTACGAATGTGTTTATTTGTATATTCGCATCATTCGCATAAATTGGTGTATTAGCATTATGCTATTCGCATATTCGCGTCATTCGAATGATCATTCGTAAATTAGGGTCGCTGTATATACTATTTCTTCTTTGATTTAGTCGACTTTATATTCTTGGTCACATCCACCACCTCTTTATCTTTATAATGACCACAATAGGAACAAACCCGATGAGATTGAATCATTTGGCTGCACTTTGAACATTCAACTAATTGGGTTTTTTGAAGCTTTCCGTGTCCTCCTCTTCGTCGTCTTCCGCGACTGCTTGTTTGTCGTTGTTTTGGAACTGCCATGGGTTTAGTGAGTAGTTTGTAGTTTATAGTGAGTAGTGAGTAGCTAAATTCCCCAACTACTAACTACCAGCTACCAACTACAAACTAATATTACCAATAAAACAATAATGCCTCAAGAGCATTGCTAGATGAATATATCATAAATTTTCTGTTTAATCAAGAGTGTGCTTTGTACTTCGACTGAGTCCTTCGAAGTTTCCATGATCTTCGTAGTTTTAACGAAGTAGGTTAGCGAAGTAGGAAGCTTCAGCGTAGTAGTGCCCCGGGATACCCCGCTATTCAGCGAGGCGAGGACTCTTACATATTTTAGGTGGGCGTGGTGGGACTTGAACCCACACGGTCATAAGACCATACGATTTTGAGTCGTACGCGTATACCAATTCCGCCACACACCCATTTGCGCGCTTGCCCCGCAGTTGCGAGTCTAGCGAGCAAACTTTGCGGGGTCTACCAATTCCGCCACATCGGCATGCTTAGAGTTTAAAGCATGCTTGCTTTGCAGTTGCAAGCACAGCGAGCGCTAACTTTGTGGAGCATACTAACTTGTGCCCCTCGTAGCCACGTCACTCGCCACTATTGTTACTCGAGCGACGCGGCTTGCAAGCGATAGTGGCGAAGTAGGGGACAAACCTTCGTTAAGAATACTCAAGTTTTGCTCCGGTGTCAACCGGACCTTCTTGGCTAAGTATTGATTGATCGCTAATTCTTGCTATACCAAAGGGGCGGTCTTCATATAATTGTAATTGCAAGTAGAATGCAGGCAATCGGCCAAACTGACGACCACTCTCTCTTGATTTGCTTCAAAAGTTGAAGAAACTGTCAAAAAAACTATAATGAAAGAAACCTCAACTTTTCATGAAAAAAACAAAAATTGCCATTTGTCATTTTCGAGTGGGCGGCACTGACGGTGTTTCACTTGAAATTGAGAAAAGAAAACAGCTGTTGAAAAAAAACGGCTGTAACATTAAGTTGATTGCTGGACCGCGCAGCAAGGGAGCTGACTATGAGATTAAAGAGTTGGAATGGGATGATGGCATTATTCCTATCATGAAAGAGAACGGCTTTCTCTATTTCAATCGCAAAGATCTCTCTGACGAACAATTGATGGAAGCCCTCTATGGCACTTCCGACATCATTGAAAAACGCTTAACAGAAATCCAACTTGTTGAGCGTTTTGATTATGCTCTGGTTCACAATATTTTTTCCTTTGGCGGCCACATTGCCGCTTCAAGAGGATTTGTCACTTGGATTAACAAATTTGGCATCAAAACTTTGGCCACTCATCACGACTTTTATTGGGAACGAAAAGAATTCAAGATGACTCGCAACGGCACCCTTAAAAAATATCTTGATTTATACATGCCACCAAGAAACAAATTTATCAAACATGTAGTTATTAATTCTCTAGCAAAAAGAGATCTGATGAAAAACCGGGATATTGAATCTGAGGTTATGCCTGATGTGTTCGATTTTGAACAGCCCCTTTGGAAAAAAGATCACTTTAACAAAGATTTTCTGAGACATTTCCACATTCGTCCCGGTGATCTCATTCTTCTTCAGGCCACCCGCATCATTCCTCGCAAAGGAATTGAACTCTCCATTGATTTGGCCAAGGAAATTCAGAAGAACATCAAAAGGCTCCGAGGAAAGATGCTCTATAACGGGAAAAAGCTTCGTCAAGATGCCAACGTGGTCCTGATTTTGGCCGGCTATGCCGAGGATGAAAAACGGGACTATCTCTTCAAGCTTCAGGGCAAAGCTTTTGATGATCAAGTTCAGGTCAGATTTATTTCTGATGGAGTCGAGGCTAAAAGATTTTTTCGAGAAAGGCAAAAAACCTATTGCCTCTGGGACGCCTATGTCTGGTCTGATATGATTACTTTCCCTTCTCTTTGGGAAGGTTGGGGCAATCAATTCATTGAAGCTGTTTTCGCGAAAAAGCCAACCGTTGTTTTTGAATATCCTGTTTTCAAAAAAGATATCGCTCTGGAAGGCTATGAAGTCCTTTCGCTGGGCGATAACACAGTCGCCCGGGACACCAACGGTTTAGTGAAAATTGAAGAAGAGGTGACCAAAAAAACTGCAACGCAAGCAATCGGTTGGCTGCTAGACAAAAAAATCAGAGAGAAATTGGAGAGAAATTGGAGAATTGGAAAGAGACATCACAATTATCAAGTTTTGGAAAATTTTTTACTGGATCGCCTAAAAATTAATTTTAGCAATTGCAAAAAATGAACCTACAAGAAAAATTGGAAAAACTATACCCCGGAAGAGGAAAGGAAATTCACAATCAGATCAAAGCGGTTGTGAAGAATTTCAGGAAAAAGAACAAAAAAATAGCAGATTCTGAAGCTCAAAAGGAAGGACCTTTGTTTTCTCAAAAAGATCTGATGTTGATTTGCTACGCCGATCATGTTCAAGAAAAAGGGAAAAAGACTTTCCAGACAATGAACAAGTTTCTGCAAAAGTATGCCAGGGGATGCTTCAATAAAATCCATTTTCTTCCTTTCTACCCTTGGTCATCAGATGACGGCTTTTCAGTCATGGACTATTATGGGGTCAAAGACTCCTACGGCAACTGGAATGATGTCAACAGAATCGACAAAGAATTTGGGTTCATGTTTGATTTGGTACTCAATCATGCATCAGTTAAAGGAGAGTGGTTTCAAAAATTTCTTAAGGAAGATGAAAAATATAAAAATTTTTTTGTTGCCTATGATGACCCAGTTGATGTCTCAAAAGTTTTTCGACCAAGAATCCACCCTTTGCTCACTCCTTTCAAAACCAAGTCAGGAAAGAAATATGTCTGGACCACCTTTTCTGAAGATCAAGCTGACCTGAACTATACTAACCCTGAAGTCCTCTTAGAAATGATTCGGGTGCTACTTTTTTATTTTAAACAAGGTGCCGAAGCGATTCGATTGGACGCTGTTGCCTATTGCTGGAAAGACCTGGGAACAAACTGTTTCAATCTGCCAGAAGATCATTTGATTGTTCAAATTTTTCGCGATGTTGCAAAAATGACAGCTCCTTCGACTTGGATCATTTCAGAGACTGTTCTGCCTCACAGGAAGAATATTGAGTATTTCGGTGATGGTCACAATGAAGCTCACTTGATTTACAACTTTGTTCTCGAAACTTTGCTGATGCACATGTTTGTCGAGCAGGATGTAACACTTGTCACTGACTACCTGCAAAAAATCAACAACAATAGCTTGAGTGAAGAGTGCAGTTTTCTGAATCTTTCGGTGTCTCATGATGGCATTCACGTTATCCCAGGAAAAGAAGCTCTGAACCCAAAGCAAATGATGAAGGTGGCCAAGGATTTAGAAAATAAGGGCGGTGAAGTTCTCTATCGAACAACCGAGAATGGCAACCAAGAGCCCTATGAATTCAACATCACCTATCCCAGTGCCATTGGTGGAGTGAAAAAATATCTGGCTTCCCAAGCAATTCAATTGGCTCTTCAAGGTGTACCGCTTGTCTATTTGAATAATTTTATTGGTGTTGAAAACTGGAAAGAGGGCGTAAAAGAGTTGGGTCACAGTCGAGCTATCAATCGACAAAAGTTTGATTTTGAAAAGCTCTCTTGTGAGCTTGATGATTGCAGATCGAAGAAATACTTAATTTATCGTGGATATGTCAGACTGATCAAAGCTCGAATCAGTGAGTCATTGTTTTCTCCGCTTGTCGATCAAAAATTCCTCAAGCTGGATCAAAGAATCATGGCGATTCTCAGAACCAATGGGCAAAACAAGTTGCTAGCCTTGACTAATGTTTCAGATGAAAAAGTTTTCCTCGATGAAGAAACATTGAAAAATATTCTGAAAAAAGATGTTGCTGTTGATATTATTTCCAAAAATGAAATACTTCTTAGTGAAATTTACATGAAACCGTTCCAGGTTTTGTGGTTGAGATGAGAAGAGTAAGTGCAGAAACTCATTGGTGTCAGAATTTATGCATTCGCATTTTCAATAAATGCCTAGGTCTAACTTTGTTTATCTCCTTCTTTCCAGGTAATTTCCTATTTAAGGGAAATTTGCAACAGGACCAAAACTCTTTCGGTGAATTTTACAGGGACCATGTTTTTCCAGTCGCTTCATGTGTTTTCGTGTGCCATAGCCTTTGTGAGTGTCAAATCCATATTGAGGATATCTTTGATGATACCCAATCATAATCTCATCTCGATGAACTTTGGCGCAAATCGATGCGACGGCAATGGAAAAAATGTCCCGATCCCCCTTGGGGAAAACTTTCTGATCATGTTTTATTCGAGGAATTTTCCTGTTGCCATCAACAAGGAGACATGCATTTCTGTTTGGTATTTTATTTGACATTTTTAATTTGTAATTTGTCATTAAATTTTCCACCGCTATTCTCATTGCCAAAAAAGTCGCATTCAAAATATTCATCTGATCAATCATCTTTTCAGAAACTTCACCAATCCCGACAAAAAAATCATCGCTTTGAGCAATAAATTCATGAATTTCTCCTCGCTGCTTTGGGCTAAGCATTTTACTGTCTCGAATCAGCTTCCTTTTATCAAACTTTCTGTTGTATATTCCTGGGCTGATCCAGACTGCGCTAGCTACTACTGGACCAGCCAAAGGGCCTCTCCCTGCTTCATCCACTCCAATCACAAAATCAACCCCGTCTTTTTTTAGTCTTTTTTCAATTCTGGCATGAGGTAAAATCATTTTTTTATAGGCTCATTTGTCATTTGATATTTATCATTTGTCATTAACATTGTCTGTCCATTATTCTTCATCTGAACCCTCTTTTCTTCAAAATTTAACTTCCCGCTTTTCGGATTAATACTGACTTTCACCATCAACCCTTCCATTGTCCGCGGATCAAAATATTGATCGAAAACAAAATTACCCAGTGAATAGTATATTCGACTATTTTTATACACTTCTCTTGGCTGAATCACATGGGAATGAGATCCAACAATCAGGTCAGCACCTTGGTCAACAAATTTTTGAGCCAAGACTTTCTGAGATTCAATCGCTTCTGATGAATATTCCTTCCCCCAATGAGCATACACCACCATAATATCTGACTGGTTTTTAGCTTTGAGGATATCTTCAAGTGTTTTATTAGCAGAATTCTTTACCGTGTAATTATACGAAACTAACCCGATTTTTATGTCTCCAACTGGCTTAACCAGATAATTATTCTCGTTCGTTGGATCACCAAAATAATCCACGCTTTCTCGCTGCAAAAACTCCTTTGTTTCTGCCAATCCTTTCCGACCAAAATTCAGCACGTGATTGTTGCCCAAGCTAACGATTTTTATATTATGCTGATTTAAAGTCTTTGCCCAGCCTGGATCAAAAGTAAAATAATAATTATCTCTTGATTCAAATTCACTGCCCATGCTTCTCGATGGGTTAGTAGTGATTGGACCTTCCAAATTGCCCACCACCAGATCAGCACTCAATAGCTCACCTTTAACACCTTCCAGAATAAAATCATTTCCTTTTTTCATCGCCACCCATCTGATATATCGATCGAACATCATGTCACCGATAAATATAATTTCTATCGGTACAGAAATATTTTCTTGATTTTTAACCGATTTATTTTTCTTAACAGCTTTTTGTGAATTTATGTGGTCCACTTGACTAATGCTTGAGCAAGAAGAAAAAAACAACAAAAAAAGACTAGCTGCTAGCAGCAAAAGTCCCCTTCTATCAAGAATATCTTTTCGAAAAGACATCTGATTCCCCCTAACTAAAGATTATTTGAGATATTCTTTTCGCAATTCATGAGCATCGCCATGTTCAACAAACTCATCCTCTATCCCAATTAATCTAATTTTAGTTTTTATATTTTGCTTCGTCAATTCTTCCAAAACAGCACTGCCGAATCCGCCCATTTTTGCATTTTCTTCAATCACTATTGCTTCATCGGCTTTTTTAATCGAGTTTACAATTGCCCTGTCCAACGGCTTGACGAACCGAGCATTCCAAACCGCGCAGTCCTTTTTTCTTTTGGCCATCTCCCAAGCCTGGTCAGCTCGATTACCAACAGAAACTATCACTTGTTCGCTTCCTTTTTTAATTAGTTCCGCCTTGCCCATTGTAATTGGCAGTCTTTTTTCAATGTCGGTTGTAGTCAACCGACAATCAGCACTTCCCCTTGGATAGCGAATGGCCATTGGTTTTTTTGTTCGCAAGGCAAATTTCAGCATCATTTCCAATTCTTCTCCATCTCTCGGTGCCATCACAACTAAATTGGGAATGAAGCGCAAAAAGCTCAAATCGAAAGCTCCATGATGAGTCGGTCCATCTTCCCCCACAATTCCTGCCCGATCAACAGCAAAGGTTACTGGTAAATTTTGCAAGCAAATATCATGAATAATTTGATCTAAAGACCGTTGAAGAAAGCTTGAATAAACTGCTATCACTGGTCGAAAACCATTCTTGGCCATACCAGCAGCAAAGGCTGAGGCGTGCCCCTCACAAATTCCTACGTCAAAAAATTGGTTTGGTAATTCGTTAGCTAGTTTATTCAATCCTGTACCAGAAGGCATGGCTGCGGTTATTCCAATTATTTTTGAATCCTTTCTTGCCAGCCTCACCATCGCTTCTCCAAAAACATCAGTGAAAGATTGTTTTTTTGGCCCGCCATTGCCCTCACCGTTCTCCAATTGGAAAGGAGAAATGCCATGAAATTTCTCTGCTTTTTCTTCCGCCAATGGATAGCCCATCCCTTTTTTCGTTCGAGCATGAATCAAAACCGGACCATTGAATCTCTCGGTTTTTTTCAAAGCCTTCTCGATTTCAACAAAAGAGTGGCCGTCCACTGGTCCAATATAGTTGATGCCTAATTTCTCAAAAAGCATTCCTGGCATGCCCATCTGCTTGAAAGCCTTTTTTAGCGCTCGCACATTTTTCAAACAAGCCTGCTTTTCGTAGTCCCGCTTAGCGGGACGAAGTTGGACCTGCCCTTCAGCGGAACAAACTTGAGTCAACTCTTCAATATTTTCTTTTACATTTTTATAAGTTTCGGTTTTCTCAATTCGTTTGGTGTAGCGCGAGAGGGCACCTACGTTTTCTGCAATCGACATGCGATTGTCGTTCATGATGATGATCATTGGCGTTCCAAGATAGCCAATTTGATTGATCGCTTCAAGCGCCAAGCCTCCAGTGAATGATCCATCTCCAATCACTGCCACTACTTTGTTTTTGTTTTTTAATCGTTTATTGGTTTCAGCAATTCCCATTGCCGTTGAAATTGAAGTGCTAGCATGCCCGGTCTTGAAAAGATCATACTCGCTCTCGTTAGGATCAGGGAATCCGCTCATGCCCCCTTTTTGGCGTAACTGATCAAATCCTTTCTTTCGGCCAGTTAAAATTTTGTGCACATAGCACTGATGCCCTACGTCGAAGATTAGGCAATCTTGTGGACAATTCAAATATTTATGCAGCGCAATAGTCAGCTCCACTGCACCCAAATTAGACGCCAAATGACCTCCGCTTTGGGAAACTTTTTCCAAAAGAAAATCTCGAATCTCTTGAGCCAGATTCGAGAGTTGTTTCGGCATCAGTTTCTTTATGTCTTTGGGCGAGCCTATTTTTTCCAACATATGTTAGTGAATATTGACAAAAAAAGAAAATATTGTTTGACAAATGTCTTCAAGTAGTGTTAAATGACTTTCAAAGCTCACTCAGCAAGCAATTGCACCTCAAAAAAGAATGATTTTCCGCCTTTAATCGTAGTAAATAGTGGGAACAGCGAGTCCTGTTTTTTATCCCTCGAGCATAAGAGCCTGTCCGAGAGTCCTCTTTCGTCACGAAAATTTTAAATTTTGAGCGAAAGAGGTGAAGAGCGAGGAAAGTATAGCCTTGCGCTATTTTGACGAGTGATGAACTTCTTGCAGTCGAAATATAGAATTTGCAGCAGAATATAGGATTCTCGGACAGGCTCCATAAACTGTAATTTCAAATATATGGCAAAATTTGAAATTCATCGTAATGTCAACGGAACTTTTTACTATCAGTTCCGAACTCAGAATGAGGAAATGATCTTCTCAGCGCAGGGCTATGGTTCAGAAGAGGAATGTCGTGCGGCAATTTCTGATTTGCAAAATGAAATCGTTCGGGAAATTCAATGTGATCGTAAGATAAATTCCGATGAAATGCGTTTCTTTAATCTAAGAAGCCAGGATGGAACACTGATGGGCACCAGCAAAATGTTTGTTTCAGCATCCGACATGGATAACAAGATTGAGTTTGTGATGAATAGTTGCGCTGGAGCTGAAATTGTTGATATGACAGAGAAGCGCCAACCAGCAGATATATTTTAAGACAGTCTTTTGAATAACTTATTGGTTATTTTGTAAGGCTGTTTTTTTGTCCGCCTTTGCCAGAGTATCATGGACATTGAATTTATGAATAAAGGCGGACAATCCTCAATCCTCCGAAGCTTCCATGATCTTTGTAGTTTTAACGAAGCAGGTTAGCAAGGGGAGCGAAGGAGGATATGACTTCAATGGATTTCGCCTACTAAAGAAGTTAGGGGTATCACAGCTACAAAGCTGTGGATCTTATTCTAAAAATTTGCAACCTGTTTACTACTACAATCGAGTTCAGATAATATTTTCTCTTCTGAAATTTATCATCCCGCCCTGCCTACTGGTGGGCAGGTTAAGCGGGATTTTTGCTCTGTAGGAACAAGGCATGCCTTGTTCCAGGGCAGGACATGTCCTGCCCCTACAACTGAAACGTACGCACAGTGGTATATACCATGGTATATACTATTTTTTTGCTATCATACTTATTTCTAACTTTGCACCCAATGGTAAATCTTTCACACAGACCATCTCTCGAGCTGGAAACGGCTCTGAAACATAACTGCTATAGACCTCATTGATGTCTCCCGCCAAAGACATATCTGTGACATAAACCGTGGTTTTCACCACATTTTCAAATCCTAGTCCCGCTTCAGATAAAACTTCTTTCAGGTTTTTCATCACTTGATGAGTCTGCTCTTCAATGCTCCCTTCTAATAGCTTACCCTCAGGAGTTAAATGGATTTGCCCGGCTGTGAAGACAAAATCACCACAATCAATTGCTTGTGAAAATGGCCCTGTTGCTTCTGGCGCTTTGCTTGTTTCGATTTTTTTGTTCATTTTTATTCTTAAATAGCGTATATCTGGCGATTTATTCGGGCGTATTACCGGCGTTTATGCAATCCTCACTCTAGCTCCGACTTTTTTCAATTCAGCTCCAACCTTTTTCATCAATGCATCAACTTCTTTGCTCTTCATGGTTCGATCATCCTTAGCAAAAGTCAGGTGAAAAGCCATCGATTTTCGATTTTTCTTTTTGTCCAAAAAGACATCAAAAAGATCAATTTTGATGAGATCTTTTCCACCAGCTTTTTTCATGGCTTTCACGATGGTAGCTGTTTCAGTGCGAGTTGGGACAAACATTGAAATGTCCCGCAAAGTGGTTGGATATTTTCGCAGTGGGCGATAGCACTTCTTAGAGCGAGAATTTTCCCGGAAGGTCTCAAAGTCCAGTTCAAAAATATCCACTTGCTTCTTGATGCCATATTTTTTCGCTATTGTTGGTGCCACATCTCCCAAGCAACCTAGCGTCTGCTTTTTGCCAGATTCAATTTCAATTACCGCACTGCGCACTGGATGAAGAATTTTATCGCTATACTCCGCTTTAGACCGAAAGAAAATTTCCAATCCAAACATACGCGAAAACATCTCTTCAATTCGGGCTTTGACATTATAAAACTCTTCGCTTTTATCATCTTCGTTATAGGTCGCTCCAGCCAACATCAACCTCTCAATCGGCTTTTCATTTTTATCCATCTTGTAAGTTCGGCCCAACTCAAAGATCGCAAATGAGCCAAAATATTTTGCATTGTGGGCTACATTCTTGAGCAATCCAGGAACAAGCGAAGTTCGAAGGAATTTTAGATCTTCACTGAGAGGGTTTTCTAATTCAAAGTGCCTATTCTTGAGGCCACACTTAGCTACATCTTCAGCGCTATAGAACGAATAGTTCATCACCTCATCAAAACCAAGCCCGCACAAAAACTCTTTCATGCGCCATTCAAACTTTCGCGACTCATTTTGATCTGGCACGCTCACTGATTGGAAAGCCTCTTTTTCTTCAATCTTTTCATAACCTTCAATTCGTCCCACCTCTTCAATTAGATCCTCCGGTCCTTCAACATCCAATCGCCAAAAAGGTACCTTAAAAGATACCTTTTCTTTATTTTGCTTCACAGCTTCAAATCCTAGATTCTGTAGAATCTCTACTGCTCGTTTTTTGTCCATTTCATAGCCCAGAAGACTGTCTAAATACGATAATTCTAGTGTTTCGATTTGAGTTTTTGGTCGGTGATAATTTTCATCCACCATTTCGACTAGTTTTGCTCCAGTATGCTTTTTCAGAAGTTCGATAGCCCGAGCAGCTGCTCTTTCGGCTAATTCTGGAGCAATCCCCTTTTCAAACCGAGCTTGCGATTCAGTTAGCAATGCGTGTCGTTGTCGAGTTTTTCTGATGTTTAATTTGTTGAAATTGGCCGCTTCAAGAACAATGGTATTCGTCTTATCATTAATCCCCGAATCTTCACCGCCCTTGATTCCCGCCAACGCCAGCGCCTTCTTTGGATTGGCAATGACCAAATCTTTGCTGTCTAATTTTATGTTTGTTCTATCTAGCAATTTCAGTTTCTCTCCACTCTTGGCTCGACGTACTATTATTTTTACCCTGTTAAATTCCCGCCCTGCGGGACCGGCTTCGTCGGATTTAACAGGGTGAATTTTCTCCAAATCAAAAGCGTGTAACGGTGATCCCACTTCCAACATCACATAGTTAGTAATATCCACCACGTTGTTGATCGGCTCCATTCCTGAAGCTATTAACCGAGCCTGCATCCAATCGGGTGATGGTCCAACTTTCATATTCTCCAACACCGCTCCAATATATCGCGAGCATAGCTCTTTGTCCTTTATTTCTATTTTTAATCCCCCCTTCTTCTCTCCCCTTAGGGTAAGGGGAGACACAGAGGGGTTAGTAAATTTCCTTCCTTCCATCGTGCAAATTTCGTTTGCCATCCCGTTGTAACTCAAGCAATCGTGGGCTCGATTAGGTAACACGTCGAATTCCAAAACAGTATCGTTTAATCCAAGCGCCTTGGCAAGTGGCATTCCTGTAGTGAATGCGGATCTGCGTTCACTACCGTCATCAAGAATCACAATTCCCTCATGATCCTTTCCCAATCCCAGTTCATCTTCGGCACAAAGCATTCCATTGGATTCTACTTCTCGAACGTCAGTTTTTTTGATTTCAATCTTGCTATTGGGCAAGATCGCTCCCGGAAGCGCCACTGGGACTAAATTTCCCACTTTGAAATTCTTCGCTCCACAAACAATTGTGTGCTTTCCTCTATTTTCTTTGCCCACATCAGTTTTAACAACTACCAATCGATCCGCCTTGGGATGTTTTTTGATTTCCAAAACTTTTCCCACCACAAAATCCTTGTATCTTCCTGCCAATTTTTCTACTCCTTCCACTTCAAAGCCTCGCAAATTGACTAGATCCGCGATTTTCTCAGCACTTAATTTTGTTTTTGTCAGCTCCTTGAGCCATTTGTAGGAGTAAAGCATGTTAGTTAGTTAACTAATTTACTATTTCAAAACTGCCTGATAAATCTTAAATCTCCACTCATAAACAACCGAATATCATCAATCTTATATTTCATCATCGCTAAGCGGTTGAGGCCGAATCCCCAAGCAAATCCTTGCCACTCTCCTCTTTTGTAGCCAGCCGCTTCAAAAACTCTTTGATTCACCATCCCTGCGCCAGCCAATTCAAGCCAGCCAGTGTTTTTGCAAGTTCGGCATCCCTTGCCATCGCACATTGTGCAAGAAATATCGAACTCGAAACTTGGCTCCGTGAATGGAAAATAACCAGGCCTCAATCTGATTTTCACTTCCTTGCCAAAAAATTCTTTGAAAAATTTCAGGGAAATGTCTTTAAAATTCGCTACCGAAATATCTTTGCCCACCACCAAGGCTTCAAACTGATTGAAAGTGTGTTCATGATTGACATCAGTTGCCTCGTTGCGGAAGACTCTCCCGGGAACAATGACTTTCAGTGGTGGTTTGTGTTCTGCCAAATATTTCACCTGGGCGTTTGAAGTCTGTGTCCTTGCCACTAGTCTGTTCTTTTCATTTTCCAGCTTTCCGCTTCTTGATTTAACCCAAAAAGTGTCTTGCATATCGCGGGCTGGATGATTTCGCGGAATGTTTAACGCTGAAAAGTTATACCACTCAGTGTCAATTTCAACTCCGTCTCCAATAGCGAACCCCATTGAATCAAAAATGTCTTCGATTTCTTTTTGGACCTGGGAAATGATGTGTCGGTGGCCCAAAGCATCTCGATTGGATGGCAGCGTCACGTCGATCCATTCTTTTTCCAAATTCTCCGCTTCTTCCATTTCCTTTCTTTTTTCATCAATGGCTTTGGTAATCTCTTGCTTGGCTTTGTTGGCCGCTGGTCCAACCACTTTCTTTTCTTCTGGCTTGAGATTCTTCAAACCTTTCAAAATCAAATTAAGTTCGCTCTTGCGTCCCAAAAACCGCACTCTGACATTTTCAACAATCTTGACGTTAGCTGCCTTGTCCAGCTCCGTCAGAGCTTTTTCCTTGATTGATTCAATTTTGAGTAATGTTTGTTTTGACATATTGGTATTTAATAAACATCGGTTCTAACGTTTTCACTTTCTAGAACTGATTTTTCTTCCTTTTCTTTTTCAGTCTCTTGTTCTCGTTCTACTTGTTTAATTTGTTCAATGCCCCTAACTTTTTTCAGAACATTCTCCGGAACCTCTTGATCGTTAATTGTCATTTTCCCATTAATTTCTAAAACGTCTAACTTTCCCTTTGGGTCAATCCCCATTTCCAACGCGATCGAATCGATCTCCTTTGATTTTTTTGCTCGCTTGATAAAATCATCTGCTCGTTTTTGAATTGCGCTTTCAAATCTTTTTGTAGCTTCCTCATCGCTGAGATTTTGTTCTTTTTTCTTTTTTTCGTATTCGGCTGGTCCAAACCTTGCTTGCAACTCAGCATATTCTTCTGTATCCGTCAGTCCCTCGTTTTTGAATCTTTCAACTAATTTATAGTATTCTTGAACGGCAAAATCACTTTGCTCAGTTTCTTTATCCTTTGAATTAACCTCTGTTGTTTTTTCGTCGCTTGATGACGGTTCAAAAGAACAAGCAGCCACTGTTAAAAATAAAACACATGCTGCTGCAAGTTGAAACCCTGTTCTTGGCAAAAGATTTCTAGCCTTTTCCAGAAAAGATCCTGTTCTTTTATTTCTTAGATCTCCTCTGATTTGTTCAGCCTCTTCTTCGCCAATTTCTTTCGATAATTCAGCTAGAACATTTTCAATCCCTTCTCTAGCCGTCGCTTCAGTCAACTTTTCATATTCTGATAAAATTTCGGCTTCAGACAATCCCGTTTGTTTTTCGAGCTTAGCAATTTCCTCATTTTTCTTGTGAGCCTCTGCAATCATCTTCTTCCTTTTTTTCGGATCCTCCATGTCTTCGATGGCCTGATTCTCTTTTTCTAATTCAAGAGCTTTCTTACTTATTTCATTTGGCATGTTTGGTTTTTCAAAGCTCATTGGTTTGTTTTACCCTATTATTTGTCATGCCGGACTTGATCCGGTATCCAGAATCCATTAATTACTCACTGAATCCCGGCTCGGAGGCCGGGATAATAACCTGTTTATATTATTCGTATATCTGTACCTAATTTGTAATTCGTAATTTTCTAAAATCTTTCTTTCCCACTCTCAAAATCTTTCCATCCATATCTTTGGAAATTTTCGTTTCCAAATTCACTTTTTCCCCGTCAATACTCACCCCACCTTGTTTGATCTTCCTTTTGGCATCACTGTTACTCTCAGCCAATCCTGCTTTGACAATGGAGTCAACAATAGAGTCATCTATAGAGTACTCTATCGTACTTACGTCATCTGGCACATCGCCCTTCTGAAACTTCTGCACAAAATCTTCCTGGGCTCTTTCAGCTGCTTTTTCTCCTTTAATTTCTTTCACAATCTCGAAAGCTAATTTTTTCTTGAAATCCATTGGGTTGCTTCCTTCTTTCATGGCCTTTCTCATATTCTTGATTTCAGCCAGCGGGACTTCCGTGAGAAGCTCAAACCCGGGACAGATGGCCTCATCAGAATAGGACATAGCTTTCCCATACATATCTTTGGATGTATCTGATAGATTTATTCCATTGCCTTTGGTTTTGCTCATAGTTATTCCATCGGGCGCATCCATCATCTTATTTGCTCTGACAAATTTTTCTCTTTTTTGGTAACTCTTAATCAGATCTCTACCAACAAGCATGTTGAAAGTTTGATCAGTTCCGCCTATCTCCATGTCAACTTCCATTGCTACGCTATCATATCCTTGCATCAACGGATAGATAAATTCATGCAGTCGAATCGGGTCTCCTTCTTTTACCCTTCTTTCAAACATATCTCTTTCCAACATTCTTTGCACCGTAATATGCGACATCAATTCAATCAAATCATTCAGCTTTAGTTTTGAAAGCCACTCATAGTTCCTTTTAAACAGCACTGGGTTCTCACCTTCAAAATCAATCAGTTGTGCTGCTTGTTCTTTCCAGCCTGACATATTTTTTTCGATTTCCTCATCTGAAAGTAGCGCTCGGGTAGTTTCTTTATCCGGATCTCCGACTTTGGCAGTATAGTCTCCTACCAAAAAAATTACTTCATGTCCAAGCTGTTGCAGAATTCTCATCGCTCGAATGCCCATAGCATGACCAACATGAAGATATGGGCCTGATGGATCAAAACCCTGATATGCTCTGATTCTCTCGCCGCTCATCAGTTTTTTCTTCAGCTTTTCTTTTGAGGGGTAGATTTCTTCGACGCCTCTCTCAAGAAATTTGTCTACTAATTTTTTGTCTGTGATAACTTTTGACATTTTGTTATTGTAATCTGATTATTAATAACCGGCTCTAGCTGCATAATTGAAAGAATAAAAATAATCGCGCCAATTTTTTGGACTGGAACTATATTCATTATCAAAAGCAAAGTAGTCGACTATGGCTTCTCGCGTCCTGGCAATTTCCTTGAATCTAGAAACATTCTTCTTGTCTGCTAAGGTCAAATCCAGAAGCTCCAATGCTCGTTCAAAAGCCAAATCTGAATATTCTTTTTGATTCTTCTCTTCCCATTTCAAGGCTCGTTTCACTTCACTGCCCACATTGGCCATTTGTTCAAAGAAAGACATCTTTTTCCACTGTCCGGCAGCTAATTTTTTATGTTGAATGCTCATTTCGCTACTAATTTACTGACTATTTGAATAATTTTTTTTCTTATTTCAGGATCTTCCACGTCTCGACTGCGATTGTCTTGCGAGGGACGAAGATTGATCATTGAATCAAATTCCACAAAATCTTCTCCTTTCATCTCTGGATAGAGGTTAATTCCCCAAAGATTGCTCTGCTTAGATCTTTTTTTTAAAAGCAAAGCTTCTTCATCAGCATGAAGTTCGGCGTTCACTGCCATGATTTCTTTTTCCACGTCAACCACCGCTTTCACAAAATTGCCAAACATCTTTTCAGCCATCTCTTTCAGTTCAGCCAAAGTTATTTGTTTTTCGTCTGTGATAACTTTTGGCATGGTTATATTGTCATTCCCGCGCAGGCGGGAATCTATTTGTTATGAAATTATTTTATCTCGAGTTTTCTTAATCTCTTTTGAATCTTCAATCAACTCCCCCTTGTGTAATTTATGCAAAAGTAACACCACGCCACAGTCTTTACACTTGCCCCAAGCGCATTTTCCACCTCTCGTTCTGGACAGGTTTTCGCACATTCTCATTTCTCTATCAAAAACTTCTTTGCTAATTTCTCCCATACATAATACTTAATACAAAATACTCAATACTACTCCAGCACTGCTTTAATCCTCCGCACCCCACTGCTCGAGCTTTTTTCCTTCACAATCTTGAAAGTTCCCTCAATTTCACCGGTGTTTTTCACATGAGGACCGCCGCAAATCTCGCAAGAGAAAACCTTTCCTCCAGAGGCGGACTCCGCGATTGAATAAACTTTCACTTGATCGCCATACTTGCTCTCAAAGGCTCCTTCAGCGGCTTTTTTCTTGGCTTCTGCCAAGCTCATTTCTTTCACAGCCACATCCACTTTAGCATCAATTGCTTCGTTTACAAAGTCTTCCACTTCCTTGATTTGCGCCTCTGTGAGCTTCTCTCCATGAGAAAAATCAAATCGAATTCGTTCGCCATTGATGTTAGATCCCTTCTGATGCACATGATCTCCCAGCACTTTTCGCAGACCCGCCAACATCAAATGAGCTGTTGTGTGAAGTTGTTTGGTTTTTTCTTTGGTGTCCGCTAAACCACCTTTGAACATTCCAACACTAGCAGTTCGTGAAAGCTCTTGATGCTTTTCCAGAGCTTTTTCAAAATCTTTTTGCAGATTTTTTGCAACCTTTATTTTTTTCTCCTTGGCAACTTCACTGGTCATTTCCACTGGATAGCCATATGTTTGGAAAAGATTAAAGGCGATTTTTCCCGTTATCTCTTCGCCTCCCATCTTTTCAATTTCTCTCTCACCTTTTTCAAGGGTTTTGCTGAATTTTTCCTCTTCTTCTTGTAGTTCCTCAAGAATTTTCTCATTTTTGATTTCAGGATAAGCCTTGGTATATATCTCTTGTACCACTTTGGCTACTTCTCTTGTAAAATTATCCTTAATACCAACGCTTTTCCCCTGTCTGATTGCTCTTCGTATTAAACGTCGCAAAATATATCCTCTTTCCGTGTTAGAAGGTTTAATTCCATCAGCCATCATGAAGACTGCTGCTTTGACATGATCAGCAATGATTCTAAATTTTCTTCTCACATCCACCCAACATTTTTCATACTTATTGTCAGACTTATTACCATATTCTTTTCCAGAAAGCTCTTCGATTTTTTTGATGATCGGTGCAAAAAGCTCTGTTTGATAATTGTCATCCAAACCATTAATAGAAGTTAGCACTCGAACCAGCCCCATGCCGGTGTCCACATTTTTTTGAGAAAGTTTTTCAAAAGTCCCGTCGGCCTTTTTGTTATATTCCATAAATACATCATTCCAAATTTCCACCCAAAGATCATTGTCATCATTGAAACTATCCGGTACCTTATTAGGATTACCCACCCAATAGAACATTTCGGTGTCTGGTCCGCACGGACCAGTTTCCCCAGCTGGACCCCACCAATTATTTTCTTTGGGCAGCTTGGCGATTCGCTTCTCAGGAATTCCTAAAGAAGTCCATTTGTTGAAAGACTCTTGATCAAAAGGAGCATCTTCATCGCCGGCAAAGACTGAAATAGCAATTCGGTTTGGATCTAGTCCTAACCATTTCTTGTCAGTTAAAAACTCCCAGCTCCATTCAATGGTTTCTTGTTTAAAATAGTCTCCCAAAGACCAATTGCCTAACATTTCAAAAAAGGTGTGATGAACAGCATCTCCTACTTCTTCAATATCAATGGTTCGAATGCACTTTTGTGAATTAGCTAATCTCTTTCCTTTCGGATGTTTTTCTCCCATTAAATATGGCACCAAAGGATGCATTCCAGAGTTGATAAAAAGCCCAGTTGGGTCATTTTCGGGCACCAAAGAAGCACTAGGAATAATCGCGTGTCCTTTTAATTTGAAAAATTCGAGATACTTGCTCCTTAATTCATTGGCGGTCATAAATTTATATGTAGATGTTAGTTGGTTGTCTTCCCTATTCTCTCCCCTTAGTGCAAGGGGAGATTAAGAGGGGTTAGCTCAGAAGATCACTAACTTCCTCGAGAATTACTTATTCGCAATTCTCCATCTTACTCTAAGAGAGGGAAAAAGTAAAATAAGACAAAACAATATCCGCACTTTTGAACGGATCATTATTTAGATAGTTTATATTACCTATAATAGCTACCTTTAAGCAAAATTTCAAGGTTTTATAAGTCAAAATCCACCAACGCCGTGTTAGCCGTTGGTGGATTAGCCGGAGAAAATAGCATCGAAGTTTATCTCGTCTGACAAATCGATGAGCGGATAATGCAGGGTTATAAGGCCTGGGTTTTCCTCTGGCCGATAACAGATGAGAGCAAGGTTCTTTCTATCTTCCGTCGCTCCATTTTGTTCAATAAAAATTCGACATTCACCTTTTTTAACAGAAAATTTATTCTCCGTGCAAAAGCTGATTTGCTTCTTCCTTTTTGCAGACAGAAGAAGGCAACTCAAAATCATATCCTTTGCCAAGTAAAAGTAATCGCTGTTAACCTTTTTAGTGATTTTGTCGTTATTTTTGAACCTATTGGTTTTGGCTATCAGGCCAATTATTTTATTCAAATGAGTCTCGTGGAGTACAAGATTGGTTAGAAACTCTATTAACTCCACTTCAGTGATTTGGTAACACTCACCTCTTCTGTTTCTGAGAGCTTTAACACTGAACGAGAATGACGTTTCAGTTGTTTCTAGCAATTTTATAAAATGCACCTTGCCCCTGCTCTCAATTTCAAGAATATTACTTGAGGTACCTCCTTTTTGAAACATTCTATTTAGTTCAAACAAGAATCTCCTTGCCTGGCTATAGATAAACTCCACAGCATCAGTTTCTAGCTCTAAAACCATTAGATATTTCACCCCCCTCTCTCTTCCTCGTTTTAGTTGTTTTTTAGGAACTTCATAAAGTTTCTTATATTATAACATAATGTATGCCTAATCAAGTCTGAAAAAGCAAAATCCCCCATTTAAGGGGGATTTAGTCAGATTCCGATCAGATAAGATCCTAGTCTTGGCCTACATATTTCGTGCTTCCCAGCCTTTTCTTCGACTTATCAGAATAATCTCCTCCACTTTTCTTTCTGATCTTGACCTTGAACTCATAGAGCGTGTTGGGATCAAGATCCTTCACTTTCAACGTCACTCTTCCTTCTCCATCCAGTTTCCGATTGTGCTTGCTTTCGCGCACCAATTCACCGGTGTGAGCATTCTTCACTTGAAGCTTGATTCGCACTTTCTTTCCGGCATATTTTTCATATTTGATCGGCAGTTTTATTTGATCAACTTTTCTTCCTCGAACTTCTTTGATCGAAGGACGACTCTTCGCATTTACGTCTCCAAAAGGAACTAATATCGCAAATCCGAAAAGCAAGGCAATCGCTCCGAGTGAAAGGCCAAGTTTGGCTAACATTTTGCTTTTCATGGCTTTAGTTTAGTGATTATTTATAATTAATATTTTTTCGACCTACACTACTTAATACATCAATTTTTTTGAAGGTATTGCAAAATTCTTTGTCTGCAACGAAATGCGATTACAGGTACCTGTAATCGCATTTCTTAAAAGACAAGAAATAATGTGCCGTGAAAATCTTGTCAAGAAACATTGACAAAATGCCTATTGACAAGTTCTTCCACTTTGATAGCATCTTATAATTTAAACAAATTCGCTTCCTAGCGAAGCAATCAAATAACTTGAAGGAGGATCAAGGAGGTTTTCATGCACACAATCAAATAATTGTCGACTTTGACTAAAACCTCTCAATCCCCTTTCAAGGGGAAATTGTTTGCTCCCGCCTTCGAGGAGGTAGGGCGGTTCGGGGAAAAATTAGGAGGGGGTGAAGGGGTGGCCTAATTTAGTGATCCGATCCGGCGTCGGTTCAATTCCGACCGGGAGCACGGATTTAGTTCAAGGTTGAAAGTTCAAAGTGAAAAGCAAAGCGGCCCCGAGTAC
>CAZKWX010000003.1:65025-114249 GCA_964556685.1 uncultured Bdellovibrionales bacterium | reverse complement strand
AACTGCATTTTTCTAATATAGTCACAAATCATTCACACTTTATTTTCATTAAACTAACACCCATCCCACAACTTATAAACAAACTTATTGACACGACTGATAATATTTTGACAATTTGTTCAACGCAAGATTTATTTTAGTAGTCGACAAATTTTTCCTGAATAAATTTTATTTGATCTCGCAATAAATCATTAATTTCCAACTCCTTTTTAATTTTTTCATAGGCGTAGATAGCCGTCGAATGATCTCGCCCACCCAAAGTTTCGCCAATTTCCGGATAGGACATATTTATTTCATTGCGCAGAAGGTAAACAGTTACTTGTCGAGGCTTGACCACCTTCTTCTTTCGACAACGACCCGAAATTTCCTCCGGTTTAATATTATAATAATTAGCCACCGAATCAGTAATTTTTTCTGGCGTGATATCTTTTTGTCGATTGACTGATATTACGTCTTTGCTCATTTCCACCACATCCTCAAGTTTGGGCCGGTCATTTCTCAGTTGATAGGTGACGATAATTTTATTCAAAGCTCCTTCCAATTCTCGCACGTTATGATGAATATTTTCCGCTAAATATTCCACTGAATCCTTCTTTAAAGTAAAGTCTTTTTCAGCTAATTTTCGCTTAATTATAGCGATTCTGGTCTCCAAATCAGGTTTACCCACGTCAGCCATCATGCCACCCTCGAAGCGAGAACGCAATCGATCTTCCAACGTGGGAATCGATTTGGGCGCTCGATCAGAGCTGAGGATAATTTGTTTGCCTAATTGATAGAGTGATTCAAAAACATGAAAAAATTCTTCTTGAGTTTTTTCCCGGCCGGCTAGAAATTGAATGTCATCTAAGATCAAAACATCCATGTCGATGTAATTATTCTTAAACTCTTTAGCTTTTGAGTTTTGAATGGCATCGACCAACTCGTTAGCAAACCGTTCCATACTCAAATACTTAATTTTCATTTCAGGATGGTTGGTCACAACCTGATTGCCAGTCGATTGAAGCAGGTGAGTCTTCCCTAACCCCACTCCCCCATAGACGAACAAAGGATTATAGGCTTTGCCGGGTTCATCGGCCACTGATTGGCAAGCGGCATAGGCTAATTCATTGTTGGTACCGACTACAAAAGTTTCAAAAGTGTAGCGAGAATTTAAATTAGCTTCACCATTAGACTTTCGACCAGCCACCCGTTTGACTTGAGCTGCTTTTTGACTCAAATTAAGCGACTGATTATTCTTTTTAGTAACTACCGAGTCGATGCTTTTAGAAAGTTCTGTTTCATTGCCGATGTTGCAAGAAAGTTTATTCACTTTAGGGAAATGTTTTTGAACTGATCCAAGAATCCCCTTTTTATATTTTTTTTCTAGCCATTCTTTGGCAAAAATATTAGGAACACCAACGATAATTTCGTCATCATTAAGCTCTTGAATCGAAGTGTTTTTGAACCAGGTTGTAAAACTGGCTTTCGAGATCGAAAGTTCCATTTCTCCCAACACCGTCTGCCACAATTCCTGATTGGTCATGATATTTAGTTTTGTTATCTTTTTAAGAAGTTCGAACGTTTAATATACGCTAGACTATATCAATATCCACAAAAAATCAACATTTTCAAAGTTAAGAAAATGTTGATATAGTGTGGATTGTGTGGACAGCTATATAATTTGTTTTTTTATATCAATTTATTGAGGAATGATTTTGAAAGTAAAAATAAAAACTAGAAAGACAAAGTAAAAATTGACGAATGTGCTAATATGTTGCATAAATAACTAAAGCTGCTAAAGGAGAGTAATATGTTTTTAAACAATAATTAGGCAATAATTAAGCCAATCTGTCAAGCTATTCCCTATCTTATATAATTACAGGAGGGAACAGAATGTTTCACGTGAAACATTTGATAGCAATTTATAAATTTATATAAAGTTATTTATTGAAATTATGAAAAATACTAAGTTTATAGAATTTGTCATTCCCGCACCGCATCAAGCGCGGCATAAACTCCGACGGGAATCTATTAGTGAGTATATTTTAGATTAACTTAATAAGTATTGAAATTGTTTCACGTGAAACAATTTCAATGGAAATTCTCTATTTTAACAAAAATTAAGAAAAATCTTTGTTGAAAGTTGTTGATATTTTATTCAGATCATAGGTTGTTAACAATGTTTCACGTGAAACAATTGTGGAAAAACTGTGATAGAAATGTTTCACGTGAAACAATTCACAACAAATTAACATAAAAGTTGTTAAAAATATGTGGATTTAGATTAAATTTGTGGACAAAATGTTTCACGTGAAACAATTGAGAACAAAAAACAGGTAAAATTCACAAAAAAAGAGAAAAAAAGACAAATAAATGTTTCACGTGAAACAATCATAACTCCATTTATATAATTAATATTCATTTTGTGATTTTTTAAAAATGTACTAAAATTTTAAGTCTGAATAATTTTAATATAATATACATAAATGTTTCACGTGAAACATAATAAAAATAAAATCCGATAAACTCGAACTCCTTATGGTGCTTGACATGGAATGTCAATGTGATACGATATCATTATGAGAAACTATAGTAAAAAAACAAAAAAGAAAGTTTTAGAACTGAGAAAAAAAGGATTGATGTATTTTGAGATAAAGAAGGAAATGGGAATTGAAATTCCCAAAAGCACAATGGCAACTTGGTGCAGGAATATATCTATGTCAAAAACCTACAAAGAAAAACTTCGTAAAATAACAAGGGAAAATTTAGCTTTAGCGAGAAAAAAATCTCAAGAAGTAAAAAAAAGGGAAAGAAAAAAATATTTTCAAGAAGTTTTTAAAAGAAATTACAAAATTGGAGGAAAGCTGCTGGACGTCGATGTTTCCAAGATTGCTTTAGCCATTCTTTATCTGGGCGAAGGAAGTAAGAGAAAAACAGGCTCTTTGATGTTTGGAAATGCTGATCCCGAGGTGATAAGGTTATTCTTGAAACTTTTGAGATATTGTTATAAGATTGACGAGTCCAAGTTCAGATGTACCTTGCAATGCAGAGCCGACCAAAACATTGCTGTTTTGGAAAAATTTTGGCAAGAAGTCACAAAAATATCTCGAAAGCAATTCTATCCCGCGAGAGTTGACCCAAGAACAGTTGGCAAGCCATCAAAAAAGAAAAACTACAAAGGCGTTTGCAGGATAGATTACTTTTCAGCAGATCTTTTTTGGGAAATTGAAAGCATCAACAAGATTTTGATAGGACAGAAAACTACAAAGAGATGACTTGGTCACAAGAGGATATTTTAAGGATTCTATTTTGTTAAAAAGGGGATATAGCTCAGTTGGTAGAGCGCATCCGTGGCACGGATGAGGTCAGGAGTTCAATTCTCCTTATCTCCACATCACAACAATTGACGTTTGACATTAATAATTGACTGGAAGTCGGGTTAATTGTAAGTTGTTGATAGTCAACTGTTTTTTTTGTCCCCGTAGTTAAACTGGATATAACAGAAACCTCCTAAGTTTCAATTCTAGGTTCAAGTCCTGGCGGGGACGCGTATAAATCTTATAATACTTAACGAAATATCTAACACTTGTTATACTCAATTAAATTTTAGCTTTCCGGATAAAATTACGGAACTTTTATAATTGTTCCTAATTATTACAAACTATGAGTATTGAAAATAGGGCAAAGGATTTCTATAATTCTCAAAGAATAAAAAAACTGAGAAAATATGATAATCCCGTTGTTAAAATACATGTTATTGATAAAATTAAATTCATTAAAAACAATTTAGATTTATCAAAAGATACTAAAGTTCTTGAAGTAGGTGCTGGTTCAGGATATTTTTCATATTATCTTCAGGATTATTGTAATTTGTTGGCAACTGATGTGAATGAAAGCATTTTGTCGCTAAATCCTGCAAAAAACAAAAAAGTGTGTGATGGAAATAAGCTTCCATTCAAAAATAATTTTTTTGATGTAGTTGTTGCATTTGATATTTTACATCATGTTGATCATCCAAATAAAGTGCTGAATGAAATGATTAGAGTTTCAAAGAAAAACTTGATAATAATTGAACCGAATGCAGATAATTTTATTCAGAAATTGTTTTTATTATTTTTTCCAAGAGAATGGGGAACATATAGATTTACAACCGAACATTTTTTAAGAATGATTAAAAAAAATAATTTAAAAATTTTAAAACATGAATATATTGGTCGGTTGATAACGCCCAATAGCTTCTTGCCTTTATCATTGTTACAAAAAATTCCGTACACCTCTTCTCCCCAATTAAATTTATCTCATATAGTTTTATGTGAGAAGCGATGACAAAAACAGGAATTTAACTCCTCGGAATTTTTTGACTTTATCAAAAACCATCAAAAATTGTTTTGCAGACTATTCCTCGCTGCTCTTCAGTCAGGGAAAGATAACAGAAATTGTGCGGTAAAATTTCCTGCTAAAATTTTTCTCAAATTGCTCTCCCTGGTCGCAATTTCACATAGTTCCAATGTTAACAGAGGTCTCTGCCGGAGTTTTTGTGGCATATACTTTAGTACTTACTAAAGTATATGCTATTTTGCAAGCAAAAAATCATTTAATTTTTTTTGAAAGTTTTTTATTAGCGAAAAAACATGGGTGGTTTTTATACTTAAAATAAAGTAAAAATTAAGCGACTTGTAACATAAATAATAATATGTTACAATTGTAACATGAATAAAGAATATGTTACGACTACGCAAGCGGCTGAAATATTAGGCATAAGTCGTATGCACGTGGTTAGAAAAATTAAAGCAGGAGAAATCAAAGCAACCAAAGTAGGTCGTAGTTTTTTAATACCCAAAGAAGAGCTGAGTGGGATATTTAAACCTATAGACGCTCAAGAGAAAAGAACAATCGCTAAGGGAGTCGAGAGAGCTGTGAAGGAATACGGGGATGTTCTAAAAAAACTAGGAAAGGAATGAGAAAAAAAACTCAAGCAATCACAATTGAAGAAGTGGAGTGGTTGGCTCACAAGCTGGCTAAAAAACATCTGGAATGGAATGAGAAAATCCCGGATTTTTCTACCAGATTTCCAAATATATTAGAAAGTTGTTTGCACACTCCATTTCAAACATATGGGAAAAAAGATCTATACCCAACTTTGGAAGGGAAAGCAAGTATTCTTTTTTATTTAATGATTAAAAATCATCCGTTTCAAAACGGAAATAAACGTATTGCCGTGACAACTCTGTTGGTTTTCTTATACTTAAATAAAAAGTGGCTCAAAATAAATCCTGAGAAACTGTATAAAACTAGTGTTTGGGTAGCTGAAAGTGATCCAGACCATAAAGAAGGGGTGCTCATAGCAATGCGAGATTTTATTAAAAAATATTTAGCAAAAACTTAATGAAAGAGATCGAAATTCCAAAATCTGTGTTGGGGGTGATTCAGAAGCTCGAAGCCAAAAATTTCGAGGCTTTTGTGGTGGGCGGGTGTGTACGAGATTTGCTGCGAGCAGTGGTGCCAAAAGATTGGGACGTCACAGCCAATGCTAAACCCGAAGAAGTTTTGAAAATTTTTCCAGAAGGGAAGTATGAGAATAAGTTTGGAACGGTGTTAGTGCCGGAAAAGTACTTCGAAGATCCACTGCACGGAATGAAAGTGCTATCAGAAGAGATAAAAATAAAAAGATCAGCCAAAAACAAGTCAATTAAAATAGCCAAGGACTATTTGAAAAGAGTGAAATGCGAAGCGCATGGAATTGATCATACCGAAAGAGTGATTAAAAATGCTTTAGAAATAGCTAAAGAGTATCCTGAAATAAATGAGGACATCCAAGAATTGATATGCTGGTTTCATGATGTGGGACAAGCAACTGTTCCCAAGCCAATAGAGCATATAGATGAAAGCCAACGGATTGTTTTGGAGGAATTAGGAAGTGTATTGGGAGAAGAGATCGCCGAGAAAATTTCCGAAGCAGTTTACCATGGTTCGAGAAAAAAATATAAATATTTAGAACAGCAAATATTAAAAGAAGCTGATGTGATTGAAGGAATAAATGTTGAAAGATTTAAGATAATAAAGAAAATAGGATTAAAAGAGCACATAGAATGGGTTAAGGGAAATTATTTTAGAGAGAAAATTTACGAGGTTTTCATGACCCAGAGAGGGAAAGAGTTATCTAAAGAAGAAGTTGGAAGGTTTAATAAGAGTGGTTTTGGTTTTAAATTAAAAGAGCCTAAATTTAGCGAAAATAAGGGAATAATTGAAATAACCACCTATCGAATTGAATCTAAGTATTCTGACAAACGTCACCCAGATGAAATCAAATTTGCCAAAACTCTTGAAGAAGATCTGAATCGAAGAGACTTTACGGTTAACGCGATGGCGTTGAAAATTAAAAATCAAAAGGCAGGTAGCAAAACTACGAATAAGAATAAGAAACTAAGTTTCCATGGAAACTTAGTTTCTAAAGACTATGAAGTTGTTGATCTTTTTGATGGACAGAAGGATCTAGCAAAGAAAAAAATCCGAGCAGTGGGGAAGGTTGTTGAACGGTTTGATGAGGATGCATTGAGGATGATGAGAGCCATCCGCTTCGCGAGTACGCTCAGCGAAATATCCAACACCCAACACCCAACACCCAATGCTGATCTAAAAGATCAGTGGGAAGTCGAACGAAAGACGCTGAAAGCAATCGAAAACAACGCTCAAAATCTGCAATTTATTTCCCAAGAGCGAATTCGGGATGAGTTTGAGAAAATTATTCTTTCCGGTCAACCGGCTCGAGGAGTGAATCTTCTGGTTGAAACAAAGCTGATGAAAAATATTATTCCCGAAATCTATCAAGCCATCGGAGTGCGGCAAAATCGACATCACTATCACGGCCCATTCAACACCGTTTACAAACACATGCTGGCTTCGCTGGAAAAATGTCCTTCAGAAAAATTAGAGGTGCGATTGGCGGTCTTTTTTCACGACATTGGCAAGCCGAGAACCAAAGAAGGAGAAGGGGAAATGGCCAGTTTTCACGGACATGAATATGTGGGAGCCAGAATGGTGGAAGAAATTATGCGCCGACTCAAATTTTCCAGAAAGGTAGTCGACAAGACTGTACTCTTGGTGAAGAATCACATGTTCTATTACAACGTGGATGAAGTGGGTGAAAAAGGAGTGCGGAAAGTCATCCGCAAAGTTGGTTTGGAAAACATCAACGACCTGATCGATGTACGTATCGGTGATCGATTGGGCAGTGGTGTCCCCAAAGCGGTGCCTTACAAGCTTCGACACTTCAAATATATGGTAGAAAAAGTTTCGGCTGATCCAATTTCAGTCGGACAGTTGAAAATTAATGGCACTGACCTGATAAAAGAATTCAACATAGAGCCCGGTCCAAAAATCGGAGCCATTTTGGAAGTGCTTTTAGCGCGAGTAATTGATGATCCAAGCTTGAATAAAAAAGAAAAATTGTTTACAATAGCAAACCGACTAAAAAGTGAGAACCTTGAAAATTTACGAAAACTAGCTAAGGAAAAAATCGCCAGTGAAAAGGAAAAAGAAGACAAAACCAGAAAAAGCAAATACTGGGTAAAATAAAAAGATAACAAAGGGGGTTTGGAATGAAGTCAAAGCAAAAGGCGCTCAGCGATGTTTCCGCGAATGAAATGTTAATGGAGGAGCTTAAAATGCGTGAAGAAGTCCTGGAAGCGTATTTCAGGTTGGCAAATAACACTCGATTTTTAAGGCAAGTTAAATTCATATTATTAAACATCATAATACTTATTGCGTTATCCAGTGTCCTATACAGCTTCAATGCAGAGATCACAATAATTGCAACTTTAATTATCTTTATTATTCTTATTGCTTTTCTTATTCTTATCATTAATCCTGACTGGTTAAATGGAGGAGCTAGCTCAAGTTTAGCCAAAAGAATGATTAAGGAGATAAAAAACGAAACTATCCTTCTCTGGAAAACTCAAGAGGGCTGGATTCCAATTTTGGAAATTCTTGAAACAGTAAAAAGAGTAAAGGGGGTTGCAAGGCTCGTAGCTAAAATTGTCGAAATGGAACGCATTTGTAAATGTGGTCATACTGGCATAGCGGGTCACCACTGGGATAACCAGACAGGCGAACATCGTTGGGTAAAAGTGGATGGCAGTTTTTGCGGAAAATGTCAGTGCGATAGATTTGTTTTATATGGGGCTAAAACCGAGAAGAATTCAGCAGCGGATTGAGCTGAAGGAGCCGAGGAGGAAGCATGATCAGGAAATTCATAGTGATAGTATGGGCAACTACTGGATTCATTATGCTCTTAGGAAACATATCTTGGGCGCAAGAAACAATCATCTTAGAAAAAATAACCGGGAAAGTGTTCTGTCTCAAAACGGCTCCAGGCTATTTCAATCCCAAAGACAAGGGTGACTGTCGAGCCAATTATGAGTACTCAAGTTGTTGTTTTGCTCCTCGCTTTTTCAAGTGGACCGGAGTTATGCAAGGAGCCTACATAGAAGGATTGTATAAAGGCAGGAAAGTCTGGGTGCCTGGAGGAATCTATGGCAAACCGATGCCAGGCAAATATCAAAAATTTAATGAAATGAAGTTGGTGAAAATCAGCCACAATAAGGTTTATGTGCGGAACGAGCCTACCTTCCTAACTGATACGTACAGAATTTGCAATTTCTGTAAGGTCACGGTCATTGGTCAAAAAGGAGCTTGGGTATACGTTGATTTTAACGGACGAAAAGGTTGGATTTACGGGGAATTAGTGGGAAGGGTCGAGCAATAGAACGTGAATAGTGAAGGAGGTAAAGTTGACATCAACAGAGAAGCTGACTGGCAAAAGAATTCTGTTCATTATAATTCTTTTTCTCCTGGTTTTATTTAACTGTTTGGGGGAATGGAGAATATTGTGGTAGACATGGAAAGGAGGGTATCATGGTTTTGACTGTAGCAAGAAGAAAGATAAAAAAAGGTGCTATCGTTGCTGTAAACACAATTGTAACAATTGTTTGTTTATTGTTAAGTCTGATGGTGGCAATTTTCTGTGCTTATACTTTTGCTGACGAGAACATGGTTGTTAGTGAATTTCCTGATGGAATAGTTGAACCCCACAGGGAAGCCATTTTTATTCCTGACGCAAGTTCTTTAGTAATTGCTAACAGCCTTACTAACAAATTTGTTCAACGTGAATTGCTAGGTGGTGCTGGGGGGCTTGCATCTCCAGAATCAGAGATTAGTCTTGAAAAATTCATGGAAATGGCCAAGCAAAGAGATTTCAGAACTGTACTCACAAAATTAGGAAGTGATCACAACAGAGTAAGCTTTGGATATTATGGTGCAGAAAAAGGTTACCCGTTCCTTTATTTTGTAGACTTTTCCGTTTCGCCTGAGATGCCCAAAATCAAGAATCTCTTTAGCAGAGTGGCGTTTAATGGAAAATTTCAGGTAGATCATGAAAACCAGCAACTAATACTTGAAAGAATTTTACAAGCAAGCGTTTTCGGAATGATTATGTTCGTAGTCGTTGGTGTGTTGGGAGGAGCGGGAACGGCTGCTCTGCTATTGAACGGTCCCAAAATATGGAAATTTTTTGTAAGACGAAAAAAGAACTAGGTTTTAGGTATTATTAATTGGAACCCGTCTGGTCATCGTGCCGACGGGTTTCATTCATTGACCAAGCAGGTCGATTCAATTATATTACATAGAGAGTCCGAACATTAAGATTCTAAAGTACTTTGGTAAGAAGGGCCCGTAGCTTCCTCCTTCGCTAAAGCTACGGAGGACAGGCAGCGGAAAAATATTATGGGGCTATAGCTCAGTGGTAGAGCGCTCGGCTCATAACCGATTGGTCGTAGGTTCGATCCCTACTAGCCCCACAATGATCAAAGAAAAGATAAATTATCCAATTTAAAATGAAGTCAAAATCTGGATTTTATACTGGCACAATTGTAGAGGAGTCTTTAGAAGACAATCGTGTTCTCAATGACCTCAATATTTTGAATGTTCACATCACGAACGAAGAAAATCCGAGGGAGCGCTGGCATATGTACAAAGTTGAGGCGACATTAGAACAATTAAAGAAATTTTCATCTATTTTAAAGGCCGAAAAATGGTACACGCATTTTTGGAGTGGAGATGAAATGATTGTTATTTTTCGTGATAAGCTATTCAAGCAGAAAGTGAGTGACAAAAATACTTGGAAGTCAGCAATACAGCACGGTCTTTCTGTTGGCATACCAAGAGAGCAACTGGATTTTTTGATAAAATGATTAGTGAAAAAATGTTTGGTCGATTTTGATCAAAATGTGTCTGAGTGGATTGTGTAATTTCACGCTAAATAGGGCAGAAAATTTTCTGCTCCTACAAAGACTAAAATCTACAATCTAAAAACTACAAACTACAAACTAAAACAAAATGGATCTATTAAATAATCAGCGAAAACCAAAATATTTTGATGGGAAAATTTCCCATGGATTTGTGGCGCTTTTCACTAGTAAATCAATCATGGGCATCGCTTCAGGTTTTATGGGATTGTTTGTACCCATTTTCCTTTTCGAATTTTTTGGGGGGAACATTCAAAATGTGGCGTTGTATTTTCTGTTCGCTTCAGTGCTTTATGGTCTGGGCTTGCCTTATTTTATTCGTTTCATCAATCGTTTTGGTTTTCGGCGAGCGCTGCAAGCCAGTTCTGTCGTGGGAGCATTGTATTATCTTGGTTTCTATTTTCTCAGCCACGACAACTATTATATTCTGATTCCATTTATGCTGATCACTCTGGCAGCTACCCGGATTTTACATTGGGTGCCCTATCATGTTGATTTTGCCAAGTTTTCTGGCAAGAGAAATAAAGGGAAAGGAGTGGGGCTGTTAGAAGCGACCCTGAGTGTAATTGGAATTATTACTCCGATTATCGCGGGCTACATTGTCACTAAATTCAGCTTTGATGTGCTCTTTGTTATCGGAGTGATCCTCTATTTAGCTTCACTCATTCCATTCCTGACCATTCCGCGAACTCGTGAGCGTTACAGCTGGGGCTATGTTCAAACTTGGAAACAATTTTTCTCCAGAAAGCACGCAAAAACAATGATTGCTTTCATGGGTGTGGGAGCCGAAGCAGCAGTGGGTGGAGTCCTTTGGCCAATATTCCTTTTTGCAATTTTTCAGGGTAGTTATTTTAAAGTAGGGGCCATTTCAACCTTAGTTATTCTAGTGACAATGGTTCTACAATTGTTTTCGGGCAAATTTATCGATAAGAGGAAGCACAAAAAGAGAGTATTAAGATATGGCAGTTGGCTCTATTCTTTGGGATGGCTACTGAAAATTTTTATTGCTACCGCTTTCCAAGTTTTTATTATCGACTCGTTTCACAAACTGACACGCACCTTTTTTTCAATTCCTTTTGATGCCATCACCTATGAAGTAGCGGCTGATCAAGGACACTACATTGATGAGTTTACAGTTTTGAGAGAACTAGCTATTAGTGTTGGTCGAGTGTTGCTCTATTCTTTAGTAATTATTTTAGCTGCCTTTGTTTCGCTTAACTGGCTATTCATCTTAGCAGCTTTGGCTTCTTTGGCTTTCAATCTGATTGAAATTGACGACAAAGTTTCAACAAGAACACCGAAAACAGTCAGCAATAAATAAAATATACGAGAATGGCTTCTGAAATTGCTCATGTAGTCTATGCCGACCGACTACTCAGACAAAAACCGGTTGCTCAAGATCAACAGCAATTTCTTTTGGGTACACTTTTTCCAGACATTCGACGAGTGAGTAATGTGAATCGATCTCAAACCCATAACAAATATAAAAAATTAGATTTAGATCTTGAAGGACTGGACGACTTTGAAAAAGGCTGGAAATTTCACGTTTGGTGCGACATGAGAAGAACAGAGATTCTTTTGAAAAAAGGATTCTATGACATTGAAGAAGTGCGGGAAGGGTATTATCTCTCCCATTATATTTTGGAAGATCGACTGCTTTGGGACAAATACAACAATTGGGAAACGTTGATGAATTTTCTCAATAATCCACCCTATTATCAGCTTTTCGAGGAGCTCAACCGAAGTGATTGGAATTTTTGGTATATGATTTTGGCTGAATATTTCCAAGCAAAACCAAGTAGAGAAAGTGTGATTAAATATTGCAAAGCTCAACCTTCAATCGGATCTCGAGTCGAACAGATTGCCAACGAAATAGAATCTTTTGAAAAAGATAAAAAACTTGTAGAAATTTTAAACGAGGTTTATCTTGAAATGGTTTAGTCTGCGGACCGTAGCCCCGCGGAGCGAGATAAATATAACGGTAGCACTCTGTTTTAAGCATTGGAGAAAGAAGCATGCCTCAAGCGGAGTATAGTATAGTGGTAGTACCCCGAAAAATTTGTTCACTATATTCACAAATTCGGGGCAAGCGCACGCCTCGGGCTGTGGTATAGTGGAATTACGCACGATTCGGGTTCGTGTAATCCGAGTTCGATTCTCGGCAGCCCGACAAAAAATTAAGAAGAGACTCGAAGGTTTCAATAGCAGTTGACCCGCCGAATGGGCGGGCAATTCCAGGTACTCCGACGGGTTTTGGTTTTTGTCTCCGACTTAAGAAGGAGCAACAAAAAGCAACCCCGCACTTCGTGTAGCGAAAGTTGCGGGACAACTCCCAGCAGTCCGACGCAAAGGACCAAGACGTCATTTCGACCACATTCGACCTTGCTCAGTGCAGGCTCCGCGTAGCGAAGTGGAGAAATCTCATAAGATCTACGAGATCTCTCGATCCCGCCCAGGCGGGACTCAAGATGACAACATATATAAGTATAAATAAATCTAATAAAATAACATGCAAAAAACTATTCGAAATCTCACCAAAGCGTTTATTGGTGAATCTCAAGCGAGAAATCGCTATACTTTCTATGCCAAAGTGGCCAAAAAAGAAGGCTATGAGCAAATCGCGGGCATTTTTTTGGAAACGGCTGAGCAAGAAAAAACTCATGCCAAAAGATTGTTTGAACACATTCAGGAGCTGAAGGAAAAAGAAGGGAAGAAAGGTGAAGAAATTCAAGTCGAGGCAGCCGCACCAACTATCTATGAAAACACAGCGGAAAATCTCAAGGCCGCCATCGCGGGAGAGAACTATGAATACACCGACATGTATCCTGAGTTTGCTAAAACGGCTCAAGAAGAAGGCTTGGACAAAATTGCTGCACGAATGAGATCAATTGCTGTGGCTGAACAGCACCACGAAGAGCGCTACAAAAAACTGTTGGAGCAAGTTGAAGCCGGGACAGTTTTCAAAAAAGAAAAAGAGACTATTTGGATTTGTCGAGAGTGTGGCTATATGCACACTGGCCCCGAAGCGCCAGGAGAATGCCCATCATGTGATCATCCTCAAGCTTTCTATCAGGTGCAAAGCGAGGTTTATTAGAGAGTACGTTATAAATTGAGGGCGAGGCTTATCCATTTTCTCTCATTCGTTCTAGTTGGTACGGGTTCGAAAATGGATAAGCCTCGCCCTTTTTAGACACTTTGACTAAAAACAGAAAAAGGTGATATAATATCACTACTTCCATATAATTCTCCTAATACATGTCGTTCCTAACTTGGTTGGGAATCTATTAGGCCAGGAGCCAATAACTAATAGATTCCTGTCTGCACGGAAATGACAATGTATTAATTTCCCCCTTTAGCAAAGGGGGTGGCTCTGCGGAGCAGAGACGGGGGATTTGAATTTTATAAAAAAACATGAACAAAAAACAATCACAACCATTGGCAGACAGAGTGCGGCCGGAAAAGTTGAAGGATTTTTTTGGTCAGGAGGAATTGGTGGGAGAAAAATCATTCTTGCATGAAGCCATTGAGTTAGACACTGTGCCCTCAATGATTCTTTGGGGTCCTCCGGGCTGTGGCAAGACCACTCTAGCTCATGTGATCGCCAAGCAGACCGAATCTGATTTTATTCAAATATCTGCGGTGACATCGGGCAAAAAAGACCTGATGAGAGTTGTTGAAGAAGCGGAAAAAATGCAAAGAGTTGGCCGAAGAACCATTCTTTTCATTGATGAAATCCATCGCTGGAACAAAGCTCAGCAAGATGCTCTGCTTCCGCACGTGGAGAAGGGAATAGTGACGCTGATCGGAGCTACCACCGAAAACCCCAGTTTTGAAGTGATTGGAGCGTTGGTTTCACGCTCGCGAGTGTTTGTTTTGAAGAAACTTTCCAGTGGAGACATTGAAAAAATCCTCAAAAGAGCCATTAAAATCCTCCCCTTGGAAAGGGGAGGTGAAGGAGGGGTTGATACAAGCAACAAAAAGTCAACCACCCCTGACCCCTCCTTTCCAAGGAGGGGAAAAGGCAAAATCGACAAGAAAGTCATCAATCTGATTGCTAATCTTTCCAATGGTGATGCCCGCATGGCTCTCAACACGCTTGAAGCCTGCCAAGATGCGGTTGGAGAAAAAGCTCGCAAGAAAATTTCAGAAAAACTAGTCAGGGAAGTGCTTCAAAAGCAACACTTGCTCTATGATAAATCTGGTGAAGAACACTACAACATCATTTCTGCTCTACACAAATCAATGCGGGGCGGGAATGCCAATGCAGCAGTCTATTGGCTAGCTCGGATGCTGGAAGGTGGGGAAGACCCAGTCTATATTGCTCGGCGTTTGGTACGCTTTGCTGCTGAAGATGTTGGTTTGGCTGATAATCACGCACTCATTTTGGCCAATGCGGTTTTTGATGCTTGTCGCAAGCTAGGCATGCCGGAATGTAATGTGCATCTGGCCCAATGTGTGATCTATCTATCCAAAACCAAGAAGAATATCATGGCCTATGAAGCTTATAATCGAGCTAAAAAAGACGTGGAAAAATTTGGCAACCTGGATGTGCCCTTGCATCTTCGCAATGCGCCCACTAAGCTGATGAAAGAGTTGGATTATGGGAAGGATTATAAATATTCACCTAAAGAGGATAGTTCGGAGCAAACATATCTACCAAAAAAACTAGGAAATAAAAAATATTTATAAATGGGTGATGCCGGCCCGGTACATGTCGCGGAGCGACTGACCGGGTCCGCGCATTCAGCGCTTCGCGCTGAAATGACGCGGAAAAAATATGTGTTATGTTTATATATTACAAAATGAAAAGGGTAAAAAGTATGTAGGATCGACGAGCAACTTAAGGAGAAGACTAAAAAGGCACAATGAAGGAGCGGTTAAGTCTACAAAAAAGGGTTGGCCCTGGAAGGTTGTTTATTATAAGGCTCACAGAAGTAAAACATTGGCGCTGAAGACTGAAATATTTTATAAAACAAGCCAGGGAAGAAGACAGCTAAAAAAGAAACTAGATCTATAATAACGGAGAGGTGCCAGAGCCCGCCCATAGCAGCAAGTTACTTGGTCGGATAAATGGTCGAATAGTTTTTTGTTAAATTACAAATAGATTAGGTAGGATGGCAGAGAGGTCGAATGCACCGCTTTCGAAAAGCGGCAGATCTTCACGGGTCTCATGGGTTCGAATCCCATTCCTACCGCACAAGGAGTTTTATTAATTTGTCTGCAAGTTAGGTGAGCAGTAACAAATTGATAACCCCGCACTTGCGAAACAAAGTTTGCGGGGCGCCCTGTTATTCAACAGGGTAAAAATCCCACCTCTTCCACTTTGGTGCTGGACAAGAAAGCTTGAATATAGAGGAGTGAGAATCTTTGTTCCGCAGGCTTGTGGGACTTTCGATTTTGAAAAAAATTTATTATTTTCAATATCGTTAAATTTTAAAAGTAAGAAAAATGAAACCAAAAACCAAAAAAATTCTGTTCTGGACTCCGCGAGTTTTAGCAATTTTAATTACAGCTCTAATAAGCCTCCTTGCGCTAGACGTGTTTTCTGAGGGGTATAGTTTTGGAGAAACGCTGGTGGCGCTCTTTATGCATCTGATTCCCACCTTTATTTTAGTTGCAGCCATCATTGTTGCTTGGAAATGGCCCAAAATTGGCGGAGCCATTTGGATTGGATTGGGCATTTTCTATATTTTGATGACTCGCGGAAGAGCAGAATTGGTTACATTACTAATCCTTGCAGGAGTTCCCATCGTAATTGGAGTTTTATTTTGGATAAGTGACAACATGAAAGGAAAGAATAACATATCAACCACCTCTACACCCCTCCTCTCCAAGGAGGGGAAGAAAAACAATGAAAAACAACAAAGATTTAATTCAAAAATTGAAAACTGATGGTGTTTTGAGATCAAAGGAGATTGAAAAAGCGCTGAAAAAAGTTGATCGAACATTTTTTGTCCCTCGGGGACAAAAAATGTATGCCTATTTTGATAGTGCCTTGCCTGTTGCGGAAGGTCAGACAATTTCTCAGCCCACCACAGTGGTGATTATGTTAGAGCTACTTGATGTCAAACCAGGTCAGAGAATTTTGGATATTGGTGCTGGAAGCGGGTGGGTTAGTTGTCTGCTTAGTGAGCTTGTTAAGTCAAAAGGAAAGGTTTTTGCTTATGAAATCAATCAGGTGGTGGGAGGATTTGGCAGGGAAAACATAGAAAATTTTGGAGCCCAGCACCAGACGACGCTGGGTAGAACAAAAAATATTGAATATAAAATTGTTGATGCAGCCAAAGAATGGCACAAAAAAGGCCCATTTGATCGGATTTATGCCGCGGCAGCTTTCAAGGAAATTCCCAAAGAATTATTAAAACAACTCAAAATCGGTGGGATTTTAGTGGCTCCCATGCAAGATGGCAATGTGGTTAAAATAACCAGGATCGCCGAAGATGATTATGATCGAGAGGAGTGCTTTGGATTTGCGTTTGTGCCGTTTGTGGAGGAATAACCCGTAATCAGTAACTAGTGAATAAACGTTGGATAAAAATTATTGTTGTAGCTATCTTTATTGCAGGAACTGTTTCTTTGTTTTGGTTTTTTCAGTGTTCGCGGACGATAACAATTGAGAACGAAAAAGAATCGGTAGCAAAAGTGGTAGGACAGGAAGCTCAAGTTCAGTCTGCGGAGCAGAGTATGGAGGGAGAAGAGAATCCTACTACGTTCCAAGAGCTCGGGACTTCGAAGGACGTTGAAGCGAAAGATATCTTTAAAGATACCCCACTTCGTCCCGCTAAACGGGACTCCGAGGGGCAGGCGGAAAAAGACACAGAAGTAAAAACGGGCTTAATTTCTTGGGGCTATGCGGCTGGGCGTCTGGCAAAGGTGGACACAATCATAATCCATTCAGTTTATAATAAAACAGGCGGAGATCACTACAGTTTGAATAAAATTCTGGACATCTTCAAGGAATATGGGGTGTCCGCACACTATATAATAGAAAGAGATGGCGATGTACATCAATTGGTGGCTGAAAAGAACACTGCCTATCATGCTGGAAGTAGCAAGATGCCAGACGGTCGCAGTGGTGTTAATAGTTTTTCCATTGGCATCGAATTGATCAATGCGGAAGATGACAAACCAACTAGTGCCCAGTATAACTCTCTTGACGGCCTAATAGACGAGATTAAAGGCAGACAAAAAATTAAGTATATTCTTGGTCACAGTGACATTGCACCCGGAAGAAAAACTGATCCATGGAATTTTAGTTGGAGTAAAGTCGGTGGAAAGAAGGATTGATTTATATAATAATTTATGTTACTTTAGTTTGAAGCCTTTCGGAATAATTAAGTTTCAATTATATATAGAAAAAGGAGGATTCTATGGCGGAAAGACCGACGAGAAAGGAAATCTTTGATGCGCTCACCTGCTGTAGTAGCAAGGAAGGCTGTGATCCCGACTGGCGCAGAGAGGTATTGGACAATGCTGATCCTAAAGATCGGGCATATGTCGAAGAAAAAATAAATGCTGGTGGAACAAGAAAGGAAGCAAAAGCACAACTCAAAGAAAAAGATTAGTCTATAGGCAACAATAAAAAACTAGACCTCTCGCGTTTATTGCGAGGGGTCTGAAATTTATATTGGGAGTTAATTGTTGAGTGTTGAATATTAATCCGGTTGTCTTTTCCGCTTTTTAATGATAGGATTTTCTGTGAGTTCTTGTCCCGGATTATCGGGACACGCTGATATTACGCGGACTAAACGCGAATTGACGCGGATAAAATTTAATAGTACAAGCCGGGGTAGCTCAGTGGTAGAGCAAAGGACTGAAAATCCTTGTGTCGGCAGTTCAATTCTGCCCCCCGGCACATATTATAACAACAATTGACAATTGATATTTAACATTTGACCATTGACTCAATTGTCAACAAGCGGGTGTCGTATAGTGGTTATTACATTAGGTTGCCAATCTAACGACGGCGGTTCGATTCCGCTCACCCGCTCAAAATTACTTAAGAAACCGGATTTCCAAGGAAATCCGGTTTCTTGATGCCTGTTAATTTTGGGAAACTGAACCAATCCCGATTGGTTTACGTATTAAAATATGCTAGATTGACTTGAGTAAAACAAAACATGGACTATACCAAAAAACTGAGCAAAAAGAATCTAATATTAATTATATCCGGCTCGTTGGTCTTGCTAGTCGTTTTTGTTTTTCTAATTATGAATGCTAGGGGCAAAGACAATCCAGTCAGTGGTGAATATAAAGAACCGGAAAGTGCCAGTGCTATTATTAGTCATGAAATCATTGACATTGCCGACAATGTGCTTCACCCGACTGAGCCAACATTTGTGCCACCGCCTCCACCAGACATGGAGCGGATGAAGACTCAAGGCTGCATCACTGATGGAATGCTCAATGGCTATCGCACAGGAACTAGCAAAGCCATCAAGATGATCAATCGATCTGAGTGCTATTACCTTCATCGAGCGATTGAAAGTTGGCTTGAACCGCCAGACTTTGATGACATCAGAAAAAATATGGCTAAGATTGAAAAAGATGAAATTGTCTATGGCATGTTTATTGCCGAGGCCATCAGCACCAAGTCAGATCTGTATTATATCTTTGATGACCGCGACTTCAAGTTCTCAAAAATGTGCCGACCAGACAGTAAGAACTTCTGGGGAGAGCACACCTGCAAGCCATATTTTGAACGCAGTGAATATCGACGCTATCTGCGCTATATCACCCAAGAAGCAATGGATCTGGGGGTGCAAAGTTTTATATTTGGACAGATCTATCACCAAGAAAACATAGATGAACCAGTGATCCCTGAAATCATTGAAGAAATGCGGGCCTATGCCGATCTTAAAGGCATGGAAATTGTCATTGGAGCTCAAACCAATGACATCACTGACGAAGAATATCTGCGCAATTTTGATTTTATTGAGGGAGGAGTGGGACTTTCTGCCAATGGCACGGTAGAAAACGGACCATGCTTTTCTCGCTGGTGGAATCCGCAAGATGGCGGTTGGTGTTGGGCTTTGCTCTGGCATGATAGCTATAAAACCAAAGCTCGAAATGTCTTTGTTCACTTGGATTGGAATGGAAAAAGGGGCGATGACATGAGCACCTTTACTTTAATGGATAAAAAACAGCGAGCGGAAACGCTCACCAATTTATACAACTATTTTGAATCACAAAATGTCGGTTTCCTCATGCCGATGCTAGCCACTTTGCCCAAAGACAACGGCGGTTGCAAAGGCCCCATGAAAAGACTCTATAGCGCTGACAACCGATACACTTGCCAGGATGAGGATGTGATAAATGAGCTGATGAAAGAGGACTAATGTTTTATATAAAAAGCCTTGCAAAGACCCTAACTTTAGAATAAAATTAGGGTTTTTATATTGACATTCCATTTGCGGCTGGATATGGTAGTATATCACATAGGAGTTTTGTCTCCTATGTACCCAGACTAACGCGGATTAAAACGCGAAATCACGCAGAAATATTATAATTAGTTTTTAAATTGTCATCCCGTTCTACGAGCCAGGATCAGGTGAAGGTTTGTCCCATTTTCAACAATAGTGAAGAATATTGAACGTTTTTCACTGGATCCCGCATCCAACCTTCGCTAAAGCTATGGCAGGCAGGCAAGTGCGGGATGACATACAAACAAAATGCAAGAAACCATGGAATCACTCGAAGAATTCACCTTTTTAGGCAACACCGGATCGCAATGGATTATTGCCCTGGGAGTCTTTTTGGGATTGTATATTCTTTTTAAGATTATCACTAAAATCATTCTCAAAAAGGTCCAAAGAGCAGCCGAGGGCACCGAGACTGATGTGGATGATTTCACCATCAGATTAATCAGAAGCATCAAGCCCCCGTTCTATTTTTTTGTTTCACTCTATTTTGCTTCTTTTGCTCTGACTTTGAATGAAATATACCGCAAGATAATTTTGGGAATTTTCATCATCACGGTGGTGATTCAAGGGGCGGTGATTATTCAGCAAATCATTGATTATGTGATCAGGAAAAGAATTCTTAAGCCAGGTGAAACTGATCCGGGCAAAGAAGCGATCATTAAATTTGTTGGGCAGCTCGCCAAAGCAGCTGTTTGGGTGGCAGGATTTTTGCTGATCCTTGCCAATCTGGGTGTCAATGTGACAGCGCTAGTAGCAGGTTTAGGTATTCTAAGCATTGGAATTGGCTTGGCAACCAAAGACATCATCAGTGACATGTTTGCTTCAGTTTCAATTTTGGTGGACAAGCCGTTTGTGCCGGGAGACAAAATCGGAATAGCGGGAAAAGAAAAAGAACAGGGCACGGTGAAAAAAATTGGCATTAAAACCACTCAGCTTAAGACCAAAGACGGGCATAATTTGCTCATTGCTAACAGGAAATTAACTTCTTCCTCTATTCAAAACTTCAAAAAGAGAGGGAAACGAAGGGTGACAATCAATCTGGCTATTGCTTATGGAATATCTTCGGAAAAACTTGAGCAAGTTCCCGAACTGGTCATTGGAATTCTAGAAAAACATAACAGTGTTGAGGATGAAAAAGTTATGCTCAAAGAATTCGGACAGTCTAGCTTGAATTTTGAAGTTTCTTTCTCAGTCAAGCCGGAAAAAGACAAAGATCATTTGAAAACCAAAGAACAAATTCTCTACGAAATTTTTCAAGCCTTTGAAAAAGAAGGAATTAAGTTTGCTCAACCCGTTCAATTGCTTCCTGCGAAATAATTTTCAACTGTCATCTCGAGCGGAGCAGAGTGCAGTCGAGAGATCTCAAGACAAAAACGAGATTCCTCCACTACTCCCGCTAAGCGGGATTCGGTCGGAATGACACCTAAAAGCATAATGAATCCATTGATCTACGCACTCATAGCTGCAATTGGCATCAGCCTTATCTCACTCATTGGAGTGTTATTCTTGGGCTTGAATAAAAACAAACTAGAGAATTTTCTTTTTTGGATGGTCAGTTTCTCGGCCGGTGCTTTGATGGGCGGCGCCTTTTTTCATCTGCTCCCTGAGTCATTGGAAAAACTGGACTCTTTAGTAGTCTTTGAGGTTGCCATGATTGGCTTCATCATCTTTTTTGTTTTGGAAAGACTGCTGCGTTGGCATCACTGCCACAAAATTGATTGCGACACTCACAAAGTTTTAGGCTATCAAAATCTGATTGGCGATAGCATTCATAATTTCATTGACGGGTTGGTTCTAATTTCAGCTTTTGCAGTTAGCATTCCCTTGGGCATTGCCGTGACATTTTCCATCATGCTCCATGAGATTCCTCAAGAGATCGGAGATTTTGGGGTGTTGGTTTACAGTGGTTTTTCCAAGAAAAAAGCCATTATGTTTAATTTGCTTTCAGCGGGGGTAGCTATTGTTGGAGTTCTAGTCGGCTATTTGATGATTAAACAGGGCGACATTGCCATCGAAAAAATCTTGCCATTTGCTGCAGGAGGATTTATCTATATTGCTGCTTCAGATCTAATTCCCGAGCTTCACCGAGAAAAAAACAACAGAAAAGCTTGGTTTGCTTTCTTGTTTTTTCTTTTGGCCGTCTTTTTCATGCTGTTATTGGTAGAGTGATGTATATGCCTTCGAATTACAAAACACCCAACTATCCCTCCCCTTGCTAAGGGGCTGTGCTCGTTGAAGACGAGTGCAGGGAAGGGTTAGTCAAAATGGCCGGCGACTACAGACATGCTGACTAACTCCCCCTAACCCCCTCTTCGGAAGAGGGGGAAATGAGTCTCGCGATTCAGATTTCTGTGGATAAAAATAATGAACATCAAAGAACATTTTCAAAAAAATTGGCCCATCTGGATTCTGGTTAGCATCACGCTAGTTGCTTTTGTTATTAAAAGCTGGGATTTTAAAGACCAACTGATTTTTGAGCTAGATCAAGCTCGAGACATTCGACTAATCAAAAACGCTTATGAGAATGGACCGGGAGAGTTGCCGCTCCTGGGACCGCGAGCAGCAGGGACTTTTTTGAGATTGGGACCAGCTGCCTATAACATTCAATATCTTTCAGCGGTGGTGGTAGGGAAGACGTCCAATATCTTCGAAGATATTGGACGTCTAGAGCCGTGGACGGTGGCTTTACCAGACCTGGTCTTACTGACGCTTTCAATTCCACTTTTCTATTATTTCCTTCGACAATTCTTCAATCGAAAAATTTCTCTTTTAGTGGTGGCAATTTATGCTTCATCTTTTTTGATCACTCATCATGCTCGTTTTGCCTGGAATCCCAATCAAACTCCCTTTTGGATTTTGCTTTTCATGTTGGGGATCTATAAGTCAGTCTATTTTAAACCTCACCCGAGAATTACTCGTTCGCAATTCTCTCCCCTTACTAAGGGGAGAGAAAACGAAGCAGCTACTAGTTCGGCTGAAAAAGATAGACGTGGCTGGTGGTTATTGGTGGCAGCTTTCGCTTTTGGAATTCTGAGCCAGCTTCATTTCATCGCCCTCTTGGCTTTTCCATTGATCGCACTTGTTTTTTGGATTTTCTTCCGCCCTCAAAAAATCAAAATTTGGTTTTGGCTAGGCGCAATTGCAATTTTAATTGCAATTTATGTTCCAGTATATTTGAGCGAAACTCAGACTGGATGGGATAATATAAATCAGTTTAGATATGCCTTGCAAATCAAAGGGGAGGAACACGGGATTGTTTCAAAGACGGTCCATTCAGCCAAGCTTCACGGAATGTACACATCTTTTGCCCTCTCTGCTTTTGGCAACATTGAAAACAAGATTTTTCTTTTTGGGTGGATTGTGTTCATTGGCCTGTCAATTTGGCTAGGAATAAAATATTACAGAAATGCTAAATCTGCATCTAAAGAGCAAAAATCTCTTAATGATGCTAAGAGTAAAAGGAAAAAGCACGTTTTTCTGGTCTTAATGGCTATTTGGTTTTTAGTGTTTTTTATTCTTTATGTTCAACTGGCTTTTGAGATTTATCGGTCTCGTTTTTGGTTGCTGAATATTTTTATCTCCTTTATCGGGTTAGGACTAATTTTTCAGTGGCTATCTGAATGGAAAAATAAAATAGCAGGAAACGTTATAACGATCGCTATAACGCTCGTTCTGATTATGTCCAACCTTTTAGCCACTTTCTATTGGTATGGAGTGATTGGCAATCAAGTGGAAGGAGAAAAATACAAAAGGAATTTCAGTTTCTTGCGAGAAAATAAAATTGGCATTAAGCAATTAAATGAAGCCGTAGCATTAATGGCGAAGAAATCAGAAGAGACAGACAAAACAATTTGTTTTCATGCCAACAGCGAACTTCGTTCCCCAGTTGACTATTTAATTGAGACAAATCATCCTGGTACTGATTTCAAAAGAATTGCTTTTCGAAAAGATCTCAATGAGCAATGCATTTTCTTCTCAGTAGATGTTTCTCATAAAAGAATTGAACCGAAGCTTCCCAGAGATCATCAAGATAAATTCGAAATAATTGATCGGACTGACATTGGATTCTTAGCTCTCTGGGAAGTTGAGAAAAAAGAAGAATGGAACAGGGATCTGACAATAGAAGAAAAAGAAAAAAAACAGCAAGTTGAAGAAGAAATCGAAGAGATTGAATTGTCTTCTGGTGAAAGCACGGTGGAAGAACCAGAGTTGGTGAAGCCTCGACGAAAAGATAGAGTTTTTTGGAAAGACGTAATATAATACTAATCCACGAATGGATGCGAATGACGCGAATATGCTAATGTATAATACGAATCTACGAATGACATGCAAATGATACCAATATGCAAGTATCTCTCATTAGCATATTAGCAATATTCGCATCATTAGTATTTTTAGATGATGAATAAATTTGGATTCACCCAGAAACAAATAGATAGCTGGAAAGGCGAACCCATCTTGATGGAAGGATCAAGAAACGTTGGAGTGGTTTTGATTCATGGTTGGTCAGCTAATCCCCGCCAAACCGTTCCCATAGCTGAATGTTTCAATGAGAAGGGGTATTGGGTCAGCGTTCCCTTGCTTAAAGGTCACGGAACTAAACCGGAAGATCTTGAAGATGCAAAAGTGGAAGATTGGATCGAAGACACAAAAAGAGCCGTCGAAGAGCTGAAAAATCGGCCAGAAATAGAAAAAGTTTTTGTTGGTGGCATTTCAGTCGGAGCTAATCTAGCCTTAATTGCGAGCACATTGATATCAGTGGAAGGAATATTTCTTTTTGGAGCGCCAGTCCATTTGAAAAATCATTTTCTCATAAAATATGCATATTTTATCCTTTTGCCTCTTAGAAAATACATTAAAAAAAGCTATCCTAAAGGCCTTGAGGATGGGAAAAAATCATCTAATATTTCCTATCAATATTATCCGTTGGTCAGCACTAAAGAGGTCTTGGAAACAATTAAAACCTCAAACAAAAGTCTAAAAAAGGTGGCTTGTCCGGCTTTAATCATTCAAACCAGTGCGGATTATTTAGTGGCTAAATATTCTCCTTGGATAATCTATAATTTGATCGGGGCAGAAAACAAGAAAATGCACTGGGTACGAACAGGGCATGCCAATCATATTTTAGTGGGGAAAGAAATAAAGGACACTTGCGACATCATCATCAACTTTATTGAAGATGTTTGCAATGGAAAAAACAATAATTAGCAATAAGCAAATCCAGTCCCGACGATATGTCGGGGCGGGACAAATAAAATGAGAATCGGATTTTTTACTAACACCTATTTGCCAAACACCTATGGCTCAACAATGTCTGTCCGAATGTTTCGGAAGGGCTTGGAGGAGTTAGGCCACGAAATTTTTGTTTTTGCTCCTGACTGGAAAGGCTATGAAGACAAAGAAACCAACATTATTCGCTATCCATCATTGATGTATCGCTATAAAATTGAATATCCGCTGGCTTTTTCCTATTCTTTGAAGATCAATCGAATAGTCAAAGACTTGAAACTTGATCTGATCCACTCTCAGCAACCTTTTTCCATTGCTAAAGATGGTTTGCGACAGGCTAAGAGGAATAAAATACCTGTCATTTTCACGCATCATGCTCGCTATGATCAATACATTCACTACATTCCTTTACTTCCACAAAAATATCTCAAATGGCATGTGAACAGAAGAGCGACAAAGTTTGCCAACAGCTGTGACGCTGTGGTAGCTCCTTCAAGTGAGATTAAAAAAATCATTCAGGCTAATGGAGTTGAAAAAGAAATCTCCGTCATTCCCACCGGGATTGAAACTGATCGCTTCCGAAACGGAAAAAGAGAAGAGATCAGAAAAAAACTGGGCTTCAATAAAAGTGACGTGGTGCTGATGAATCTGGGAAGGATTGAAGAAGAGAAAAACATCAGCTTTCTGATTGATTCAGTGGTGCAATTGATGAAAAAGCACCAACAAGCGAAATTGCTGATGGTGGGAGAAGGGTCTTTACGAAAGCCGATCAGAGAAAAGATGAAAAAAGAAGGGCTGACCAGTCGGGCAGTGTTACCCGGATTGGTTAAACAAGAAAATGTTCAGGATTATTATTCAGCCGGAGACATATTTGTTCATAGCTCTCTTTCGGAGACCCAAGGAATCACTACCAATGAAGCCATGACTGTGGGACTGGCTGTAGTAGCAGTACGGGCTACAGGCCCGATTGATGCTATCGATGATGGCAGAACCGGAATTTTGACCGACAATGACATAGATGAGTTTACGGAAAGAATAGAGGAACTGATTTTAGATGAAAACAAGCGAAGAATGTTGTCAGAAAATGCGAGAAATGAGTCAGTTAAGTGGGACTATAAGAACCGGGCCAGGGAAATGGGAAGTCTTTACAAAAAAGTGATTGAGAATCATAATAGGGGCGAATAATCATAAAACACAAAGTTCTTTGCAAAAAGCGGGAGGAGCACCTCCTGCTTTTAGTATATTCAGAAACCTCATTTTGAGCTGAGTTTTATAAGAGAGGAGAGAAAATGCTTGATAAGATTGGAATTCAAGGATGCGGACGTGTTGGCAAGAACTTGGTCAGGCTTTTAATTAAAGAAAAAATTTTTCCCGAAATTGTCGTATGGCTTGGAAGAGAATGTGGCACAGGATTGAACGACTTCATTCATTATTTGTGGGCTGATTCTACTTATGGTAATTTAGCTACTCTTTTGTGGGGTCCTTACTCTTGTTATGACAGAAGCGAGCTCATAACAGAGTTAGATTATGCGACAAACACATTCGTAATAAATGATGTAAAAATTCGCATAATGACGGAAGAAAGGATCCCATACAAACTGAATTGGAGAAGTCTCGGAGTGAAATTAGTCATCGATACCACGGGACAGCACAAAGATCCGTTCTTGAAGCCCGATGATCCCAGATCTCCAAGAGGACACATAGAATCTGATCACGGAGCGGAAGTGGTCATTATCACAGCACCATTTAAGTCTGGAGACAAAAGTAAAAATTTTGAAACAGATATGCCAGATGATGCTGCAATGGTTGTTTTCGGTATTGATTCAGAAAGGTGTCATCAGAAAAGAATCATATCGGCTGCATCATGCACAACAACTTGTGCTGTGTATGTACTCAAGGTGTTGCTTGACGTTTTTGGCAAAAGGATTGTTTGCATTTGGTTGACAACTGTTCATGGAGAGACATCAACTCAACCAGTTCTGGATAAGATGCCAGCTGCAGGAGCCAAGGACCTAAGGAAGTGTAGGAGCGTTGAAAATAATATTATTCCAACCGGAACAGGAGCGGCGAAATCTGTTAGAATTGTTCTCAAAGAAGTACGTAAGGTTCCGTTCAATGCATCATGTATAAGGGTGAAAACAAACACTGTTTCGCTGGCCAATTTCAGCATTGCAATGAGCGGGATGGTTGACAGGGAAGAAATTAATGAAGCCCTTAAAATGGCAGCTTTAGGAAGATTTGAGGGGCTTCTAAGATATAGCCCTCATCAAAATGTCTCGACTGATTTTATCAACGGACCTTTCGCAGCAGCGGTGATTGAGGGCGAGCAAACCCATGTTAGAACAGGGACGGTAGATGAAATAGCCCAATTAGGACAACTGTTCGTTCTCGAAGACGGTATCTATGTGCCTGTTAATATTGAAAGTGAACTTTCATTGGCAAATGTATCAACCTGGTATGACAATGAAACCGGGAGCTTTATTTACATGCTTATTAACCTTATCAAAGACGTTGCCGAGCAGATGCAAGAGGTTTTCATTTGCCTTAACTAACAACCCGGCTTTTGGACAAACGTGAAACACGTGAGTTCAAAAGCCGGTATTCTTTTACAAAAAATCTATAGAGATATCTCTATAGATAGTTACATAATGTATTGTATAATACATTATGTAAAAGATTATATAATTAAAAAGTGCAGGACGTGTCCTGCGCCTACAAATTCTTATTAAAATATTAGTACGGGGCATGCCCCGTACCTACAAAGACCTACAAGTATTGTTGCGCTGTAAGAACATAGGCGTAAGGCATGCCTTGCGCGAAGAATCATTCCCAATGGGTGATCGTGTCTAACTTTTCAACTTGTTCCTTCAACAGAGGAAATTTTTTTAGTTTTGGATCAAAAGCAATAATTCTTTGAGCTTGGTCTCGGGCAGCTTGGATGGTTTTGACGTCAGAAAGTGATTCCATGGCCACATCGGGGAGACCTGATTGAAGAGTGCCCATGAATTGACCTGGACCACGCAGCTTCAAATCAGCTTCAGCGATTTTAAAGCCATCATTGGTTTTCTCCATGGCTCTGAGGCGTGAAGTGCTATCAGGCGCATTGTCAGAAGTGAATAAAAAACAATAGGATTGATGCTTTCCTCGACCCACTCGACCGCGAAATTGGTGAAGCTGGGCCAGTCCAAAACGCTCAGCTCCTTCAATCATCATGATGGTGGCATTGGGGATGTCCACTCCCACCTCCACCACTGAAGTTGAAACTAAAATGTCAATCTTTTTATCTTTGAAAGCACTCATGATTCGGTTTTTTTCTTTTGGTTTCATTTTTCCATGAAGCAAACCCAAAGTGAATTTGAGGAAAACTTTTTTCTGCAGTCGGATTAGTTCCTCAGTGGCGGCTTTGACTTCAGTGATCTTTGAAGATTCTTCCACTAACGGACAAATGACGAAAACTTGCCGACCTGATTTAATTTCTTTTTCAATAAATTGATAGACTTGCGCTCGACCACTCTTACCCACAACGCTGGTTTTGATTTGCTTTCTCCCCTTGGGGAATTCATCAATGATAGAAAACTCAAGATTGCCGAAAATGGCTAATGACAATGTTCGAGGAATTGGCGTAGCCGTCATAGTAAGCAAATGAGGAATGGTTTTCTTCTTTCCGTCGTCTAACCGAGCTGCCTTTTGTTGCAAATGGGCTCTTTGATTGACTCCAAAGCGGTGTTGTTCATCAATGATCACCAAAGCCAAGTTTTTAAAACCCACTTTCTTTTGTAAGATGGCGTGGGTGCCGATGACAACATCAATTTCTCCTTTATTTACAGCTTTTTTTAGATCGTTTTTTCCACTACCACTAGACTTTTTTTGAGAACTGGTTAGAAGAGCTACTTCATGATCTTTCAATAAATCCTTGATTACATCAAAATGCTGAACAGCCAAAACTTCAGTGGGCGCCAGCAAAGCTACTTGATGACCTCGATTGATGACTGAAAGAATAGCCATCACCGCTACCACCGTCTTTCCACTGCCCACATCGCCTTCGAGCAATCGATTCATGGGAGTTTTTTCTCCCAAGTCTTGAATGATTTGCCAAGAAGTTTTCTTCTGAGCGTCAGTCAGCTTGAAGGGAAGAGAGTCAACGAACTTTTTGACTGTCTTTTCATCAAATTTGATTGAAACTGCCTGATTAGCATCCCAATCTTTTTTGACTTGCAAGGCCTTCAATTGAATGAGAAACATTTTTTCAAAAGCAAATCTTTTTTTAGCTCGCTCAGCATCTTTTGAAGCTTTGGGAAAGTGAATATTCTCCAAAGCATTTTTCAAGTCAACTAACTTTTGATCTTTGATCACGTCTTGGGGCAAAAATTCTTCAATTTTAGTCTGAGACAAAACTTGTTTGATGATTCTTCGGAACCAATAGGAATTGAGCCCCAGAGTTTCTGGATAGATGGAGGCCAAACCTCCGCTGCTAGCGCTTTTGGTTTGAATTTCTCCCAAGTCTGTCTTTTTGATTATTTCAAAGTTGGGATGTTGCAGGTGAGGCTCATTATCCCGGCTCAAAACGACTTTCCCGCTCAACTGAACAAATTTTCCCTGGCTCAAGAACTTCACTGGCAGAGGATTGTTGAACCAAACAGCTTTGATAGTGCCAGTGTCATCTTTAAGATAGCACTCGGTGATGGTCATTCTTTTTTTCCAAGTGCGTTTGGTCTTGATGTCTTCGATCTGGCCTTGAATGGTCACTGTTTCACCGATGGCTAATTCACCGATGATCTTAAAAGTTGAAAAATCCTCATAACGATGAGGAAAATGGTAGAGTAAATCTTCAATGGTAATAATTCCTAGACCAGAAAGCTTGTTGGAAATTTTTGTTCCAATCTTGGGAATTTTTGTGACTGGGTCTGAAAAAGCGAACATAGATTAAATTAGTTGCGTCCTCGGCAGCCTGCCTGCCGGCAGGCAGGGATTCGCCCTGTCATTCGACAGGGCGCCATATCGAATGATATGGCGAACCTCATTAATGGCGTTCCCGGGAAGACTCGAACTTCCAACCTCTGGCTCCGCACCCCACACCTTTTGCGTCCCTAGAAGGATTCGAACCTTCGACCTTAGGCTCCGCAAGCCTACGCTCTATCCGACTGAGCTATAGGGACAGCAAAAGGTGCGGGGCTATTTTTTTCATACGTTTTAACCACAAAAGCAGGTCAAGAGCCTGCTTTTATTAATATCCAAAACGCCAGTCGTGTCAATTATTAAAAGAATCTTTCCAGTGCATCGACAAAAGACTCCTCGTGTTCAAGTTCGGGAAGAAATTTAATCAAAGCTTTTCTCACTTTTGTCGGATTAGCATCACCTAAGGGGACATGAATGTAAGGCATGAAAGTCTTTTCACTTTTAAGCGACAATTCTTTTCTTCCACCTGGCTCATAGAAAATCCAAAAATCTTCCAAGTGAGAATATTCATAGATCTTGTCATGAGCGAAAACTCCTTCGGGGGTGATGCCAAACTTATAATTCCGAGGTTCCATTTTTTCAAACATATAAATCAGCAAGCCGACCAAAATGGAAATAATACTTAGCAGAAAGTTGTCAGTGAAAAGTCCATAGGCCAAAAGACCCACTAGAACTACAAATATAATCAAATGCCAACGGGGATGGCGCTCAACATTTTCAAATCTTTGAGCTTCCCAGGAAATAATCATGGAAGCCGGCTTTTTTGGTTTTTCTTTTTGAGGAGAGTTCATTTTTTTGTTTGACTTCATAATAACACTTTTTTTTGAAATTTAAAACTATTCGGATTTGATGTCAGAAAGTTGAAAAAATCACCTTAGATAAAGTAATTAGTCAAGATTGACTCAAAAGGTTTTTTTGGTACAATGTGGAATGCCATATGCCGTGAGCATATATAGTGAACGTTAACAATTAATTCTTTGTAGGTAAGGCAGCGGAGGATCCTAACGAATTCGAAATCTGCCGTGCTATGCAAAGAATTCTAGAAAGGCAGGTGAATGGACATGGAAGAGACTCCTAAAGTCGAAGAAGACTTGGGGGGAGGAGGGAAGTTCAAAAACTGGATGCAAGATAATATCCGAATTATTTTATCAGTTTTGATTGTAATTGCCATTGCCGCAGGAATCTATTCTTATTCGAAGCGAACAGAAACTCCTGCAGAAGATCAAGTAGCCGTTCAAGAAGTCGAGGTAGTGGAAGAACAAGAATCAGTGACCATCATCGGTGAGGAACAAAAAGAAGAGGCAAAAGAAGAAGTGAAGGAAGAAGCCGAAGAAGAAATTCAACAAAAAGCCGAAATTGACACCGAACAAGTCAAAGAAGATATCAAAGAAACAACTGAGCAAATCCGAGAAAAGGTTGAAGAGGTGAGAACGCCCGAAGTCGGTGAAAGCCAGGTAGCATCAAGTCAAGAGACTGGTGATGCCTTTGTTGAAACAGCTGGTGCTGGCGACAGCTACACCACGCTATCAAGAAGAGCACTGGCCAATTTTCTTGAAAAGAACAATGATCCTGAGTTAACTGCAGAACACAAGATCTATATTGAAGACTATTTGCGAAGACAAGTTCAACATCAAGGACCACTTGATCCTAGTGATCAAGTAAGTTTCTCTAAGGTGATGATCAAGGATGCAATTGAGAAATCGAAGACCTTGACACCAGCACAACTCGAGAATCTTAAGAAGTATTCTGCTCGAGTTCCGGGCATCTAAAAACTTCCAACTTTGTTTCGGAAGCTCCGATGCTCACAATGACTTTCTAGCTCTTTATTTTTTTTCATTCTCAAGCGAGGCGAGAGAAATGTGAGTTCACTCATATTTCCGAGCGAGCGCGGAGAACATAAGTTGGCACTCGGCGGGAAACTGCCAAAGCAGCGACGAGCTTTGAAGCGAGGAGCTGTGAACTGGAGCTTGCTCCAGTAGTGACAACCTTACTAATTGCAGATACATTTGATCAATCCAACGATAGCTAGCATATCTACGGTAAACGAATATCTGATCTATTTAGTATAGATAGGTCGAAAATCAGATATGGACATCTGCGATGCCACTAGGCCCCGGTAACAACCGGGGTTTTGTGGTAGGTTTTCTTGCTCAAAAGAAGAAATGTCTTTAGTATGTATTAGATGTCATGAATGTTTTCATGTCATCCCGAGCGAAGTCACGTCGCTCACGAGCGGCAGTGACGAAGTCGAGGGATCTCGTGAATAGTCATGAGATTTCTCCATTACACTTCGTTCCAGTCGAAATGACAACTGTATGGATAAAAAAGAAATTATCATCAAGGGAGCGCGAGAACACAATCTGAAGAATGTTGATCTGCGTCTTCCTCACAACAAATTAATAGTTTTCACAGGACTTTCTGGGTCAGGAAAGTCGACTTTGGCTTTTGATACGATTTTTGCTGAAGGCCAAAGGAGATATTTGGAGAGCTTGTCTAGTTATGCCCGGCAATTTCTAGGTCAAATGGAAAAACCAGACGTAGATTACATCGAAGGCCTTTCACCAGCCATTTCGATTGATCAAAAATCTGCTTCACATAATCCTCGATCAACGGTAGGAACGGTGACTGAGATACAAGACTATCTTCGCTTGTTCTATTCAAAAATTGGCCGACCACATTGTCCTAAATGTGGCCGGGAGATCGAAAAACTTTCCGTGGAAGAGATCGTGGAAAAAATTTTGGACAACTTTACGAATTATCCTACTTCGCCAAGGCTTCGAAGGACAGGCGAATCAGATACGAATATACGAAATAATAATGAAATTCCCCCTAACCCCCCTTTCTCAAAAGGGGGGAATAGAAAAGGCAAACAGACAGGTAATAGAATTGAGATTCTGGCGCCGATTGTGAGGGATCGGAAAGGCGAATACCAAGCTTTCTTGGGTGAGAAATTTAGAGATGGATTTTCTGAGGCCTACGTCGATGGCAAAAAGATAGAATTAATTGATTGGAAGAAAGTGAAGCTAGCTCGTTACAAAAAGCATAATTTAGATTTAGTTATAGATGTCCTGGAAGTGAGCTCTGATAATCTTTCTCGAATTTTCGAAGGAGTGGAAACTGCTCTGAAGCAAGCTAACGGTTTAGTGAAGATTCGAACTTCCCCCCTTTATAAGGAGGGAAAGAGGGGGGTTTCTAGTGGTAAGGCAACCAATGATCTGAAAAACCCCCTGAGCAGAGCTCATTCGCTCAGCTCCACTTTTAAAAAGGGGGAAATCAGCGAGGTAGTATTTAACCAAGAACTAGCTTGCCCGGTGCATGACATTTCATTTCCGCCGTTGGAACCCAGGCTTTTTTCATTTAACTCTCCTTATGGCGCTTGTCCTTCTTGCGAAGGCTTGGGGGCAAAAAAAGAAATTAATCGGGATTTAGTAATGCCGGATAAGAATAAAACGATTGCAGAGGGAGGTCTGGTTCCCTGGAGCTACAAGCCCAATAATTATTATGGCACCATGCTCAGGGCGGTGTGTCAGAAATTTGGAATTTCTCAGAATAAACGCTTGAAAGATCTGTCTGATGAAGACATTGAAATTCTGCTCAATGGTCCGGATGATGACTATGACAAGCAAGTGGTGATTAAATATCATTTCAAAACAGGCTCGGGACGCTACAATATACGCTGGGAAGGGATTATTAAACACTTAGTCAAGCGATATTATAAGACAGAATCAGATGCGGTGCGACGAGAAATGGAAAAATATATGAGTGAAAAGCCATGCAGTGTTTGCAAGGGCGCGCGCTATAAGAAAGAAGCATTGTTGGTTACCGTTGGTAACCAAACACCCAATACTCAATATTCAATAAACAATAAGAATCCTAAAAACAAAATGAAGGGGTTGAATATTGCTCAATTGTCAGATTTATCTGTTAAAGACGCATTGGAGTGGATCCAGAATTTAAAGTTGAACAAACAAGAGCAAATTATCGCAAAAAGAATCCTAAAGGAAGTAGAAAACCGGCTAGGATTTTTGGTCAATGTTGGACTGGAATATCTTACTCTTTCGCGAACAGCCACCACTCTTTCGGGCGGCGAAGCTCAAAGAATCAGACTGGCCTCTCAAATTGGATCAGGGTTGGTAGGTGTGCTCTACATTTTGGATGAGCCTTCCATTGGGCTGCATGCTCGGGACAACGCCAGACTTTTGGAAATGCTGACCAAGTTGAAAAATTTGGGTAATACAGTAATCGTTATTGAGCACGATGAAGAAACTATTCGAAAAGCGGAACACATTGTTGATATTGGACCAGGAGCCGGGAGATTGGGAGGAAAAATTGTTCATAATGGGACAGTAGCAGCACTAACAAAGAATACTCAATCCATCACCTCGAAATATATCAATGGCAAAATGTTGATAGGAACACCTAAACAGCGACGCAAGGTGGACAAGAAGAAGTTTTTAATAGTACGAGGAGCCAATCAACACAATCTCAGAAACATTACTGTTGAATTTCCCACCAAAGCACTGACTTGTGTCACCGGTGTTTCAGGCTCTGGCAAATCAACTTTGGTGGAAGACGTTCTCTATAAATGGATGGCCAATCGAATCCATCCCGCCGGGGCGGGACTGGATGTGCCAGGAAAGGTGAAAGAAGTAGCCGGCTATCATAACGTCAATAAAGTGATTATGATTGACCAATCTCCCATTGGTCGAACACCTCGATCCAATCCGGCTACCTATATCGGAGCTTTTACGCCCATTCGGGAGCTGTTTGCATCTACGCGAGACTCAAGAGCCAGAGGCTATGCTCCGGGAAGGTTTTCCTTCAATGTTCCGGGCGGAAGATGCGAGAACTGCAAGGGAGACGGCTGTCTCAAGATTGAAATGCAGTTCATGCCTGACGTCTATCTTCCTTGTGATGTCTGCAAAGAGAAACGCTACAACAGCGAGACGCTTAAAGTGCGTTATAAAGGGAAGACCATCTCTGATGTGTTGAATATGACGGTCAATCAATCAGTGGAATTTTTTGAAAATATTAATCAAATTCATAACAAGCTCGAGACCATTCAAGATGTCGGCTTAGGCTACATCAAACTGGGTCAACCTGCTACCACTCTTTCAGGTGGTGAAGCCCAGAGGGTCAAGTTGGCCGCTGAACTTTCCCGCCGAGCCACTGGCAACACCCTCTATATATTAGACGAGCCCACCACTGGTCTTCATTTTGATGATGTAAAAAAACTACTGAACGTATTAAATAAACTAGTTGATGCTGGAAACTCGGTGATTGTTATTGAACACAATATGGATGTGATCAAAACAGCTGATTGGATTGTTGATCTTGGACCAGAAGGTGGTGATGAAGGAGGCAAAGTTGTTGTCACTGGCACTCCCGAGGAAGTGGCTAAATGGCACAAGGAGAGTTATACCGGAAAGTATTTAAAAAAGGTTCTTAAAAAATAAGCGGAGGACACCAATGTTTCGGTGTCCTCACGGTTGGATCTTTTCTATATCACGAACGTCTAATGAAAAAATCCTTTTTTTGTTGTGTCCCAGCCAGGGAGCTTTTCCATAAATTATTATCGTAGGGACAGGTTCAGCTTCGGCCCCTTGCAAAATGCCACTTATTTTATGAGTATTAAAATGTCTCATAAATACACAGATAGATTGAGAAATTTCCAATTTTATTCTGAAGCCCGATCCTTCTATAATCCTTATTATTCCATCTCCTTCTTCTACAACGTCGATATAAGCATTGAGTATTTTTTTCACAGTATTTCTCCTTTTCAACTACTTGGCTTGTGCGACTTATGTATTTAGGAACTGTAACTATATTATAGACGAAGTGAAAAATGTCAAAGAATTTAATTCATGAATTAATTCCAGAGTTAATTCTACTAGCTAGTTATTGGCTTGCTAAGCTAGAGAATATTAAAAAAAAGCTAGAAGCATAAAATAAAGAAAGCGCCGATAATTACATTGATTCGACACTTTCGATATTACGTTAAGAGACTTTCTTTTCAGGCTTTAGAAAGCAATTGCTGTTCTATTTCATGTCGAGCAATTGAAAGCATAATAGGCATTTCCAGGAGATCTATAACAGCTATCTTTTCAATTAAGGCAACAGTGATATTTCGTTGTATTCCGTCAGAATCTATGATCCTTAAAATACCATGCCTGCTGAGGGAATCTTCATAGCAGACAACCGTACCTTCGAATTCGGAATTGTTGCCCAATTTTAAATCACGATCAACTTTTATACCTGGTGCCATCATATCACCTGAGTTTGTGCCTTCGTATAGCTTCCCCTGTACACGACAGGGGATGACTAGGTCGAAGGGCTTGCTGCCATCTCCAATAGCTATTGTTATTTTCCCCATGAAGACAAGTGCTGGCCAAGAATTTGTAAATTTTTTCCCTTTTTTATCCATCGGCAGACCTCTTCTTTTTGGGTTTGCGAAAAGAACATAATGACTTGTTATCATATGTTTTATGACAAAAATTAATCAAAAAGTCAAAAAATTTCCTAAAACGTCCGGAGTATATATTTTCCATAATAAATCTGGGGAAATTTTGTATGTGGGGAAAGCAGCATCGCTTAGAGATAGAGTTAATTCGTATTTTACGCCATATACAGATGATGTAGAGACGCAAGGCATTGCGTCTCTACAAAAGGGCAACAGGCCGATTGAGAAGATGATTGATGAAGTGGCAGACGTGAAAATCAAAAAGACTGACACAGTAATTGAGGCCTACTTTTTGGAACAAGAGCTGATTAAGAAACATCAGCCAAAATATAATGTGATGGGCAAAGATGATAAGTCAGCCAGTTATGTTTGTATTACTAATGATGATTTTCCGCGATTTGTGATTAAGAGAAGGACAGACCTTGAAAGATTTGTAATTGACGATTTGCAATTGTCGAAAAAAGGAACAAGCAAGAATTCAAATCGAAAATCGAAAATCGAAAATCGAAAATATCGGAGAATCTATGGACCTTATACTTCCAAGAACTCACTAACCACTGCTTTGAAAATTTTAAGAAGGATTTTTCCCTATCATAATAACCCGCAAAAGACAGAGAAGGGTTGTTTGGGATTTCAAATTGGTCTTTGCCCAGGGCCACATGAGGGAAAGATTAGTAAAAAAGAATATGCCAAGAATATTCGAGGAGTTGAAATGATTTTCAAAGGAAAAAAGAAAATGCTAATCAAGCAGTTGGAAAAAGAGATGGAACAAGCGTCCAAAGAAGAAAATTATGAAGTAGCGGCAGAAAAAAGAAACCAAGTTTTCGCGTTGCAACATATTCAAGATATAGCGCTCATCTCCACTAGAGATGAGAATTTCCAATTTCTAAATTCCAAGTTCCAAACAAATTCGAAAAAACAAAGTTCAAAATTTAAAACGTTTAGGATTGAAGGATATGATATATCAAATATTTCAGGCAAGTTTGCTGTTGGATCGATGATAGTTTTTGACAATAAGTCAGGCTCATTTAAACCTAGCAAAAACCAATATCGCAAATTTAAAATCAAAACCGTAGATAGAATTGATGATGTGGCTGCTATGAGAGAGGTGCTAACAAGACGATTTAAAAACGATTGGGACTCGCCTAATCTCATAATCCTAGATGGAGGAAAGGGGCATTTGAATATGGCAAAAAAATTGTTTAAAGAAATAGGTATTAAAATACCTATTTTAGCAATAGCCAAAGGAGCTAGTCGAAAGAATGTATCATGTATTAAGTATCGGGCATTAAGTATAAATTCGAAATTAATTGCTAAGGATAAGAAACTGCTTAAACAAATAACCGACGAAGCGCATCGATTTGCTATTTCCTATCACAAACATCTGCGAAGAAAAAATCTCAGGAGCTGAGACTTTACAGCACTCCGATTTGGTGATACACTTTATCCTTAGCTGACTTTTATTATAGGACCTATACTGAAAATTCATATTCTACTGCCTGCCCGCTTTGTAATGCTAATAATATTTCTATCTGACATAATTATAGTACGTTCTCCTACATTCAGGTAAAACAGTCATAAACACAAAGCATTGCAGGCGGGCAAATTTCAGATCCCGGCTGCAAATTGTTCATCTCTCGTCGATGTATGCTCCGCATACAGCCTATTCGCACTTCGTCCAGTGCTCATCGCTTCACAATTTTCGCTCGAAATCTAAAACTTTCGTAACGAATAGAATTTTCAGCATAGGTCCTTAGTTTCAACACTTGCTATGAAAAATCAGGAACAAATCATCATCAAAGGCGCTGCCCAAAACAATCTCAAGAATGTTGATATTGATATTCCAAAAAATAAATTAGTAGTGGTCACCGGTGTTTCTGGCAGCGGAAAATCTTCTTTAGCTTTTGACACTCTCTATGCCGAAGGATATCGACGCTATGTCGAAAATCTATCCTCATCGGCTCGTTTTTTTCTTGGATCAGTCAAAAAGCCGCAAGTGAAAAGGATTGACAATCTTTCACCGGCCATTGCCATTGATCAAAAAAGTGATTCTTCCAATCCTCGCAGCACTGTAGGAACCACCACTGACATCTATAATTTCCTGCGCATTCTCTTTGCTAATGCAGGGCAACCTCATTGTCCAAAGTGTGGAGGAAAAATGGTCAAACAGGACGAGAAGGAATTGATTGACAAATTGAGAAGAATGGAAAATGGAACCCAAGTGATGATCCTGGCTCTCTGGAGGGGAGCTCAGAAAACAAACAAGGAGAAATTGTCGGCCATTGCTCAACAAGGTTATTCGAAGGTGAGAATCGCTGAGAAAAAATATTCCATTGACGAAGCCAAAAAAGCGAAGCTGTCTGGAAAAGAAAAAACCTATGTCGTGGTTGATCGGTTGACTTTGCTGGCGAATAGGTTTGACCGAGAAAGAATTGTGGATTCACTCCAAGTGGCTACCAAATTGTCAGGTGGTGAAGCTCTGGCCTTGATTGACAATGAAGAGAAGCTTAGATATAGTCGCTACTATCAATGCGAAAAATGTCATCTAGTTTTGAAAAAAATAACGGCCAAGAATTTCTCTTTCAATTCACCCGAAGGTGCTTGCCAATCTTGTAGCGGACTGGGTGAGGTTTTTCAAATGGATCCGAAAAAAACAATTCCCAACCGAAAGTTGTCAATCAACGAGGGCGCAATCATGCCTTGGAGCAGAGCAGGAGGAAGGTTGAACGGTGGCTCAAAACACGAACAGCTTCTCAAAGCCCTTTCCAAAAAATATAGATTCAGCCTGAATACGTCGATTCAAAAGATTCCTGAAGAAAAAGTAGACAAAATTCTGTTTGGCACTGGGGAGGAAGAGATTTCTGTCAAAAATGGTTCTCAAAAGGTTGAAAAAATAAAATTTGAAGGATTGGCTCAAGAATTGGAGGAGAAATATCTCAACGCCGATTCATCATTTGTGCGCAATGAAATTGGAAAATACCTCTCCAAGAAAAAATGCCCTAAATGTGAAGGAAAAAGGCTTCAAAAACCCTTTCTTCACGTCAAAATTTTGGACAAAACGATAGATAAAATTGTAGAAATGGAGCTAGATAAACTCATTCCATTTTTGCAGCAGGAAACAAATACACTGAAAAAAGGCCGAGAGTCAAAAAAGAAAAAGGCAATTGTTGAAATTATAGATGAAATCATTTCAAGGCTAGGTCCTCTTCAGGATGTGGGTCTTGACTATCTCAATCTTGACCGCAGCGTTCAAACTCTTTCGGGAGGAGAATTCCAACGAGTGAGATTGGCTACTCAACTATACAGTGGACTTTCTGATGTGATTTATGTTTTGGATGAACCTTCCGTTGGTCTTCACCCGAAAGACACAAAAAAATTAATTAGTACACTCAGAAAACTGAAACAGTCTGGCAATTCAATAGTTGTTGTCGAACACGATCGAGACATCATCAAGGCAGCTGATCATGTGATTGATGTTGGACCGGGAGCGGGAAAGGAAGGTGGAAAAATCACTTTTTCAGGATCAGTAGCCAAAATGAAAAAGTCAAAAACTCAAACGGCAAAATATCTGTCGGGAAGAAAAAAAATTGCCAGGAAGAAAAAACAAAACAAGAAAATAGCTGATCTGATAATTAGAAAAGCCAAACATAATAATTTAAAGAACATTGATGTCAAAGTTCCCTTGGGCAAACTCGTTTCTGTGGTGGGAGTTTCCGGCAGCGGAAAAAGTTCGTTGGTCAATGACGTCCTAGCCAAAGCTTTGCGAAGAGAAATTCATAATCACTCAGAAGATCCTGGGGAGCACAGTAAGATTGAGAACACAAAAAAAGTTTCCAAGGTGGTGATTGTCGATCAAGCTTCAATCGGACGTTCACCTCGTTCCAACGCAGCAACCTACACCGGAATCTTTAGTCACATTCGAAAACTGTTCGCCTCAACTGAAGCGGCTCAGAAAAAAAGATTCACTGCTAGCCATTTTTCTTTCAACATGCGCGGTGGACGTTGTGAATATTGTCAGGGAGAGGGAATGAGAAAAATTGATATGCATCTTTTGGATAACATGTATGTCGACTGTCCCCACTGTAATGGCACTCGCTATAACAGAAAAATGTTGGCTGTGGAATATCACGGAGCCAACATTGTTGATGTTCTGAACATGAGCGTCGACTATGCCTATCACTTTTTCAATTCACACAGATTGATCAAAGAAAAACTTGGAGCCTTGAGGAAAGTCGGTTTGGGATATTTGAGGTTAGGCCAAAATGCTACTGAACTTTCCGGTGGTGAAGCTCAAAGAATTAAATTGGCAACCGAATTGTCCAGAAAGTCAAATGGCAACACATTATATATTCTGGATGAGCCAACCGTTGGTTTGCACTTCAGCGACGTTGATCAATTGCTCAACGTCTTGAGGGATTTGGTGAACGGCGGAAACTCGGTTGTTCTAGTTGAGCATAATTCAGACTTGGTCAAACAAAGCGACTGGGTTGTTGAACTGGGACCAGAAGGAGGGGAAGAGGGGGGAGAAGTTGTCTTTGAAGGAACGCCAGAAAAACTCAAAACCAGTAAAACATGGACTGCAAAACATCTCTGAAATTTTCTGTTTGATCAAAGCTCGATTCTTCTGATACAATCACAATACAAAATTTTAAAATGATTTCACTCAAACAAGACATTCTATTTACGATTGCCTATTATAACGCCATGGACTATCCAATGACGACTTTTGAAGTGTGGCAACAATGTCTCAATAAATCCGCCATTAAGCAAAAAAAGAACTTATATGAGGTAATTGAACGGCTCAAAATGCTCAGTGAAGAAAAGAAGATTGAAAACACTAATGGCTTTTGGACTTTGACTAGCAAAAAGGAATTAGCTGCGCAAAGAGTGGGAAAACAGAAAATTTCTCTCTCAAAAATCAAGCAAACTAAAAGATGGATCAGAATTATCGAGTCAATTCCTTATGTCAGAGGAATTTTTTTGACTGGAACGCTGGCGATGAAAAAGGCTGACTGGGGAAGTGACTGGGATGTTCTGGTGGTAACTTCACGTAATCGGATTTGGATCGGTCGATTATTCCTATCAGTAGTTTTGCAACTTCTTGGAAAAAGAAGGCATGGAAAAAATTTAAAGAACCGGTTTTGCCTCAATCATTTTGTCGTGGAACAGAATCTCATTTTTGAAGAACGCAATGAATTTTCTGCTAACGAAATTGCTTTCTCAAGTCCTGTTTTGGGAAAAGACGTTCACAAGAAGATGATTAACCTAAATGAGAATTGGATTGGCTATTTCAAACCAAACTTCGAAAAACCAATTCTCTTTTCAAACTTGTCTCATGAAATTTCGAAACACAAAAAAACATTGCGCAATGGTTTGGAATATTTTCTTGAACTTCTCTGGTTGGGTTCGGGTTTGAATCGACTGGCCAAGAATCTAATGATCAGAAAGATCAACAATAACCCGATGACCTATTTGAAGCAAGCTGACATTCGTTATGGAGACATGTCTCTAGTTTTTCTTCCCGAGCCACAACGCGATGAAATTTTTGATCAAGCGCAAGAAGAGTTGACTTTTTCGTCCGAATAGTGTATAATAGATATGTGAAAAGTTAAAAGTTCGAAATGGTTCCAAACTCTCAAGGGGGTTTGAGAGGGGGCTATTGGAAATAAAAAAGGGGTGATTCAATTTTTGGGTGAATCATCGCTTTTTTATTTGTTCAAATTTTTTTCGTAAAAGTCTCAGAATAAAACAAATGTCAACAAAAAACCAAAACAAAATCAAATATTTCATCCTAACTAGTTTAGCCCTAGTTGTTTTGGTAATGACTTCAAGTGGGGTGCAAGCAGCTGACCCACTCCAACAAGGAATCATCGATCAAGTCAATCAAGAACGAGCCAAGCAGGGCTTGAGTCAGTTGAAAGAAAGCGAGTTGCTTAATCAAGCAGCCAGTCTCAAAGCTCAAGACATGATTGGCAATAATTATTTTTCTCACACTTCACCGAAAGGCGTTAATCCTTGGTCTTGGTTAGAAGAAGTAGGCTACAAATATAAGTATGCTGGAGAGAACTTGGCAATGGATTTTTCTTCTGCCTATTCAGTTCATCGAGCTTGGATGAAAAGCGAAACTCACAAAGAGAACATTTTGTCTGACAAATATGATGAGATTGGTGTGGCTGTGTTGGAGGGGGTAATCGAGAATCGAGAAACCAGAGTAGCGGTGCAATTTTTTGGGACAGCCTTGAAGAAAGAACGGGAAAAGCAAGTCAGCCAAATCATTCAACGCTTTGACACCTCTGTGACTATTGAAGATGCCAATGTTCATCCTTGGCAAGAAACGGTGGGCGATGAGATGTTGATCTATGCAAAAATTAGTGGAGAGCCGCAGCAAGTTGAAGCAGTGATTGGAGATCAAAAGTTTCAATTAGAAGAGCTGCAGACAGGCAAATATATGAATTTAATAGCCCTAGAAAGCGTTGATTTGAACGAAAATCAGATTGTTGTTAGGGCTGAAACAAATGAAAAACAAAGTGTTTTCTATCAAATACCAAAAGATCAGTATGCGGCCTATTTGGAACAAAACAAGAACGAACAGGGTCAACTGGCCACCACAATTGCTCAAGTGAAATCGGGTAATCAGCTCCTCAAAGAGCGTTCACTTAACTCACAAAGTTTGTTTCTGGTCGGCTTCATGGTCGTTTGTTTGATCATGATAGCTAACGTTTGGATTTTGGAAAAGGAGGAAGAAAAATTGATCGAACGTGCCAGCCAGGGATAAATTTTGTCAGTTAAAAATTAAATAAAAACAAATGAGAAGACTAAAAAGATCTTGGGACAAATTCTGGCTAGACAAAATGCCATGATATAAAAATATTTTTAACTTGTTCATTAAAAAATAAATAGAAATCTTCCCCGAATTATCTGTAGGACTCAATAAAAAAAACTACAGCAGTCATAACTGAACTGGCAAAATAAAAACTCTTAACTTTAATTAAGAGCAGATATCTCTGTTCTTGTTCTTCCGTAAGGAAGACAAAACTCTTTAATAAGCGCCCCGAGCCATGTGCATCGAGGGCGCTTTTTATTCAAATAATATTAGAGATGTGATAAGGTGAATGAAAATAAAAAAAGAGGAGTTCCTGAAAATATTTAGAAAGAGAGGAACCATGAACGAATTGATTATATCAGGTAAAAATGATTGGAGGGGAATGTGGAACTCATTTCGAAAAGCCTTCGAAAATGAAAGTTTTGGTCCGAAGGATTTGCAAATGCTTCCTTGGAACTCATTCTTGGAAAAATCCGAAGAAGATGTTGCTAAGTGGAGAGCAAACTTGTGGTTGATAATATACTATCGCGAAAGATTAAATAAAGACTTCCAAATGGATTTGTATCAATCTTTCATTAGTTTTCTTGCAGAGATTATTTCAAAAGGAGAAAGATCAGACAAAAAACTACAGGAGGAAAATTATTGGCGAGAAGAATGGGACAGAATTCTTGGTATAATATTCTGTTCTTATGATAATGAGGATGAAGGTTCTAATAAAAAGCATATACCGGAAAGTGAATGTGCAGAGATAATAAAAAGTCTTTCATGGGAAGAACTAATAAAAAGATCTGGAACAAACGTCTTTCGGTGGAGTGAGAACATAAAGCTCGTGCTTCGTTATGGCGAAAGACTTGATAAAGAAGTTCGAAAAAAGTTATGTGGAAGCTTTTTAAGACTTCTCAGAGTAGCAGTAAAGTTTTCGAATAAAGGATACTCAGAGATCATTTTTTGGGAAAAAGTTCTTTAAAGTTAATCCAATTATTTAGTTCTTTTTGGGAATCAACGTAACCCTGAAGGTCTAAACGAGATCCTTTATGGATCCCAAGATGGAGATGTTTACGCTCTCCATCAGAGTCAGAAGACTCATGGTCGGCTAGGATAGCAATTTCTTGGCCGGCTTTAATTTTTTGATTGAGCTTAGCAGAGCTTTCAGCAAGATTGAGATGACCATAGATAACAGTGACCGGCTGATTTTTTAGCTGACAACTTTGTACCATCACTCCTCCATAACCAGCTACCCACTTTTTGAAAATAATTCTTCCCTCACAAATGGCACTGACTGGAACGCGAACATTCAATTCATCAGGGAAAATCTCAAAATCAGTTCCAGTGTGAAAACCGCGAAATCTTTCTGGTTGAATGGGCGAAGTTTCTGGGGTGATCCAAATTCCGAAAGGCTTTTTGACAACCCTATTTTCTTGGTCAGAAAGGGGAGGAGAGAAAATAGAAGCTTCTATAGAGTCATCTATAGAGTACTCTAAAGATGACTCTAGTGGGTCAATAAAAACAGTTTCCGGGGCATTGTTCTGGCTGGAATTATAAAAAATAACTACTCCGATGAGAGCAGCCAGGAAAAGAAAAACAACAATTTGTGCTTGACTCAATTTCATTGCAACTCTTTGAAAGTGACCGTAGTTATATTATTTTTTTCAATTTCATTCAATAGCTCTAAATAAAGCTCATATTTATCTTCATCGAGTTTTCCATCAGTAGCATAATCCTGAGGGTGAAGCATCAAAATACAAGTTTTCTCTGTTTGAAAAACTTCTTCACATTGTCGCATCACTTCATCAACGGGTACCAGTTCAAACGTATCCCAGTTGAAGGGACTGACGTCAAGATCAAATTTTCCTTTACCGTCGGCAGAAATTACCCGAATGCCAGCATCATGAGCAGCTTCACGAGCACCATCAGACATAATGTTCTGAGGTGGAATGAAAGTAATAATATCATCTTTCGTCAGTTTCTCTAACTTCTTAATACCCCTTTTAAATTTTTTCTGGGCCTCTTTTTTATCCAAGCTGCCAAACTCAGGTTCATCATAGTCTCCGTTAACATGGTGCTTCCATCCATGCTGAGCAACTTCTAAGTAACACATTTTTTTTCTAATATATCCGGGCAGTTCATGGTCAGCCAAGATCCCATCTGGTATTATTCCTAAAACAACCCGCATGTTTCTTTTAGTCGCATCGCGAATCATGTCAACAGAAATATCACTCCAGACTTCTCCTTGAATATCATCGATTCTTAAAACCACTTGTCGGTCACTGTCAGCCGAAGCAAAGGGCGTGCAACTATGAGTCTGATAGGAAATATTTTCAAGATTATTTGTTTTGTAGGACCAAACCATATCAACAAAATAGGTCAGAGCATAACCAGTCATATAAGCAACAAACAAAACAATGATGAAAGAGGTGAATCTCATCATATAATTTTCTTAAATAGGTTTACGGAATGGGAAGCAATTGCCAAGATCAAATGAACGACAAATGAAAATCCCAAAGGCAAAACATTCATAAGCGTGTGCGATCTGCTTTGAGCCAAATCATGGTTCGTCTCTGAAGCAGGGCTTCTTTAATAAATTGAGAAATAAAAATGAATGCATTGATATAAGTCAGAAGAATATAGCCAGGAAAACTCAGAAAAAGGTCAATTCGCCTGTCCTTGATAGCAGCGATCGCAGCGAAGATTGCAATCATAATAATATACAAAGGCAAAACTCGCTCCAAAAAAATGCTAAAGTTGATGATAGGAATCAACAGCAGTAGAAGATAAGCGATCAGTCCTTCAATATAAGTCAAAGAAAGCTCCAAAGCAGCACCTGGTTTTCTAAAAATAATATTCATATGTTTCAAGAGGTTTTGCCAACCACCACCATACCAACGCTTCATTTGTCTAATGTAAGAAGGAATATTGGGAGGGTCCTGAGTATAAACAATCGACCTTTTTTCAAAAACTATTCGCAATCCTTTTTGATGGAGTTGATAGGTGAAATCGAGATCTTCAGTTACTGTGTCATGAGAAAAAACAATATGTTTCCTGAAATGATCTACTCGAAACATGGCAGCACAACCGGGGATGACTAAAAGATAATTAATAAAATCCTGAGCCGTTTTATAAACCGCTTGGCCAATGACGTAGTCAATTTCTCGAGCCGCCGTGATCCAGTTATTTTTCAAACTCTTCACATAACCAGCTACAGCAGAAACGTTTTTTTCCTGAAATCGAGGCAAAGCATTCCTAACGAAGTTTTTGTCTAAGACGGTGTCAGCATCAGTAGTCAAAACAAAATCACCAAAAACATGTTTAAGGCCAATTTCTTGAGCTAGACTTTTGTTTCCGGTGTTTTGTTTGATATCAACTATCTTGATTGAACCTTCTTTTATTGATTTTAAAATTTTTAAAGTATCATCTGAGCTGCCATCATTAACAATCACAACCTCGTCAACTGGAGCCGATTGATTAAGGCAAGATTCTATGCATTTTTTGATTGATTTTTCTTCATTGTAGGCAGGAATCAGAATGGATACCTTCATATTTCTAGTAATACTGTTTAGAAACATTAAAAAGCTGAAAGCTATATTTTTTGCAATGTATTAAATTATCGTTTAGTCTAAATAGGGCGAATCCTAAAGAGCAAAAGACAAATGAAAACAGATTTTACTTGGTTAATATATTTTTTAGCTGTTCTGATGGTATTAGTAGTCTTCTTCTTTTGGTTTGGAGGAAGAGATAAGATAGATCAAAACAACATTAGTCCAGGCATAATTGAGGAAACTTTTGAAAAAGAAGCGTCAGCGGATCAATGTTCTGGAAAAGAAGCTATCGAATTCGACTCAACAAAAAATGTCCAGTTACTCAATCTACAAGATTATCAAGAGCTATGCAAATCTTTTGTCTCTGACAAACTGATGACTTTTGTCAGTTTTCCTACTAATGAAAAGGAAAGAGAATATGTCGTGAAAAAATTGGAAGAGACATTCAACGATTTTGAGCAATTTGGAATCACACCTATTGTTATTCTTGAACCAGTAAACACAAACGGATTGATTAATCTAGCGGAAATTTCCGAAGAGAAGTACGATCAACAATTAGAGGAGTTCTTCAAAGAGCTGAAGACGGTTAATAGTTCTAAAATCGACAAAATCTGGATTCCCTATCCTGAGATCAATACGCCTTCTTGGGATCGAGAAAACTTCTTTCCAGAAGATTATCCTCCTATAGTCAATAATTTTTCTGCTATGCTTGAACGTCATTTTCCAAATGATCAAATTGGAGTGCTATTGAACGCCAAGAGCTATGATCCAACTACGAACAATTGGAATGGGGGAAAGCGCATCTCGTTTCGTCCTTATATTCAAGACATCGAAAAAGGGAAAGTAGATATTTTCATTGCTCAGGGATTTCCTTGGATGTTTGAAAGGATCAGTGCCAAGGACATGATTGCCTATGAGCATTCAATTGCAGCGGCAAAAGATTTAAACGCAGAAGAATTTTGGATCAACACGGGAACTTTTCACACCATGAAAAATCAAGCCGGAACTGAAAGAGTGACCAACAAACCGGAACGACGAGAAAGAGAACTGAGAGAGATGTTGTCGGTTGCCAAAGAAATCAAAGAACAGGGTTTCAAAGTGAGGTTTCACTTGTTTGCCGAGAATAAATCAGACAAGACAGAGGCAACTGATTGGTCCTATAACCAATCAGAAAAAATTCAGCAAATATTAAAAGAATTCATCAGGGATGTTTATTTAGAGAAACTTGAATTTTCCATATTTAGCTAAACAAAAAACCGGACTCCCTCCGGCACCATGAATTACCATTTTAAGGTCTTAAATCTTTCAATATTGACTATATTCTAGCATAAAAGCAGCAAAAAATAGATATTGACAAATCATTAAAAATATGATAGAATAGGCTGTTAACCCTTAGGGGTTAATTTTTATTAGTTTTTATTTTAAGACTAATAAATTTGCTCAGAAAGCTGAATTTTCGTCATTTTCAGTTTGTGAGCACTCTCAAATGTTTGAGATTAATCAACAATAATCAATAATGAGTTTTGTTAAAAAACTCTTGATTACTCGTTTGATCTTGTTTCTGGCGATTACTCTTCCCTTAGTGGCAATGGCAGGAGCAGAAAATCAGTCTGACGCAGGTACGCTGAATTCAATTTCTCAAGGTAATTTGGATGAGATTGATCCAAATGACAAAACCAAGCTGAGTCCCGATGCTCTTGGCATCAGAACCAAGCAAGAGGAAATGATCATCAAGCGTAACCAGAAAAGACTGGATCATTACAAATCTAAATTGACACGATTCACACCGCCTCAAGGGGAAATGTCGATTCTGGTGACGGGTTATTCATCCACGCCAGATCAGACTTGGGGAGATCCCTTCACCACAGCCAGTGGAACCCATGTTCATGGCGGAACTATGGCTTGTCCTCCTCAATATCCCTTTGGGACCAAAATCAACATTGAAAGTAGGGGAACTTTCATTTGTGAAGACCGAGGTGGTGCCATCAAAGGCAATCACTTTGACATGTGGTTTCCCTCCAGAGCCGATGCTCTGAGTTGGGGAAAACGCATTGTAACTGCTGAAATTACGAAGTAAGATTGTTTAAATAGCAAAAGGCCGTTCTTGTAGCAGGGATGGCCTTTTGTGTTTTACGCTATAAAATTCGAGGCCTGCCCTACGAAGTCTTCCCGCCCAAGCGGGACGAGACGAAGTAGGGTTTTTGTGTTGGGGAAAAGTGTCGAAATCGAAATACGATCACCGGTACCGGTGATCGTATTTCATGACAAATAAAAAATATCTTTCTCCGAAATGACGTATTATTGAATGCACGAGGAGTATAAAAAGGATTATAAAAATAAAACGAAAGGGGGTGAATTAAAATGCAAGAAGATAAAAAGACAAAGAGAATTAATGGATTGGATTGGCTGGTTTTTGTGTTTATTGTAGTTGGTGCACTCAACTGGGGTTTGGTTGGATTTTTTAACTTCAACCTGATTACTGCCATTTTTGGTATCGGAGCTCTATCAAATGTAGTCT
>CAZKWX010000003.1:0-64925 GCA_964556685.1 uncultured Bdellovibrionales bacterium | reverse complement strand
CAAATGTAGTCTTTTCTTTGGTGGGAATAGCTGCTCTGTATGCAATATTTGGAACTTTGCCGAAACTAGTGGGAGCCAGACTCAAATGTCCGCCAGAAAAAGCCAAGGAGATGAAAGAACCAGAAACAGCTCAAGCTGCTCAAAAGTAATCAAAGCGTATGTTTTCCAGAAGATAAAGACCGGTTTTTTGAGCCGGTCTTTTGCAACCCTTGATAAAAACAGCTTTTGTGGTAAAATGCAGGAAATTAAAACTTCTCATGAATGGAAAAAACGAAAGAAAAATAAAAATTTATCGATTCGACAATCTCTCAAGATTTTCAGAAATTGAACATTTCATCACAACTAGAAAGGGAGGGTTCAGCGGTCCTCCCTATGAGGATTTTAATTTGGCTTTGCATGTGGGCGATAAAGACTCAAAAGTCTTAAAAAACAGAGAAGTGCTTTCTAAGGCAGTGAACATTGACCCTGACAATTTTCTCTATCTCGTTCAAACTCAAAGTGATAATGTCAAAATTGTTGAAGAAGGTGAACGAGGCGCTGGAACACGCAAATATGTGAATAGCATTCCCAACACCGATGCGGTGATTACCCAGAAGCCAGAAATTTGTTTGATGGTCCTGGTGGCTGATTGTGCTAATATTCTTTTTTATGACTTTGAGAAAAAAATAATTGGAGCGATTCATGCAGGGTGGAAAGGCACTCTCAAGGGCACCACTGAAAAAGCTATTTTGAAAGCGATGGGTGAGTTTGGATGTGACCCCAATGACATTAAAGCAGGGCTGGGTCCTTCCATCGGACCATGTTGTTTGGAAGTCAAAGAGGATGTAGCCAGGAGAGTGGAGGAATTATATAAAGAAGAAGATCATGTATTGGCAGAAAAAGATGGGAAAAGGTATCTTGATCTTTGGAGAGCTAACCAAATTCAACTCCAGAACACTGGAATCCCAAGAAAAAATATAGAAATATCGGGGATCTGCACTGCTTGCCATGTTAATGAGTTTTTCTCTCACCGAAAAGAAGACATCACTGGAAGGTTTGCAGCGGGAATAATGTTGAAAGATATATAGTATATAGTATTAGGTATTAAGTATAGCTTATGGATAAAAAGCAGGTTATTACTCAAATCACAAGAGATTTAAAAAAGCATCGAGACTTAGAATATAAAAAAGGCTCGATGAATTTTTTTAAAGAAAAAATAAATCCCATTGGAGTTAGAGCAAAAGACACGAGGACTATTGCAAGGAAATACTTTCAAGAAGTGAAAGGACTAGATAAAAAAGAGATTTTTGATCTTTGTGAGAGATTATTGAGGACTGGCTACATGGAGCATGGGACGGTAGCATTCTCCTGGGCCTGTAAAATCAGAAAAGATTTCACAATTGATGATTTCAATATATTTGAGAGATGGCTCAAAAAGTATGTCCACAATTGGGCTCATTGTGATGATTTCTGTACCCACACTTTTGGAACATTGATTTATCAATTTCCGGAATTATTAAAAAAGTTAAAAAAATGGACCAAATCAGAAAACCGCTGGGAAAAACGAGCCGCAGCGGTAACTTTGATCTATCATGCCAAACAAAAAGAAAAAAAATATCTCAAAGATATATTTTGGGTGGCTGATCAGCTACTTTTGGATGAAGATGATCTAGTGCAAAAGGGCTATGGCTGGATGCTTAAAGAGGCAGCTAATTTCTGGCAAAAGGAAGTATTTGATTATGTAATTAAAAATAAGAATCGAATGCCGCGCACAGCCTTGCGCTATGCCATTGAAAAAATGCCTCAGAATCTCAGAAAGAAGGCGATGTCATGAAACGGCACGGAAAAATTTGGGAAATGTTATAAGAACGTGTTAAATTTGGAATACAGTATTAAAGAAATCAGAAGTATAATAATTAAAGTTACAAATAACTATGCTTAAAAAGAATATTCTTTTTTCTGACTGGCAATTTGATTTGAAAAAAGCTCAAGGTAGCTATATTTGGAACAGCAAGGGGAATAGATTAATTGATTTTACTTCTGGCTGGAATGTAACAAATCTGGGCTGGAACCATCCGGAAATAACCAAAGCGATGGTTAATCAGTTGAAGGTTAATACGTACGCCCCAATGTGGACCGCTGATCCAATTCAGAATGAACTCGCAAAAGAACTAACAAGTTCCCTACCCAAAGAATTAGTTGCAGTTGGCAGAGCAACAGGAGGCACGGAAGCTAATGAAGAAGCGCTGAAAACAGCAAGGGCATATACAGGTCGCAAGAAAATACTTAGCTTCAAAGATACCTATCATGGACAATCTTTCGCTACTATTTCAATTGGTTTCAAAGAATATGCAGATGTAATAGCACCATTGGTAGGAGGAATTATTCGGTTTGAATACCCAAATACTTATAGAACAATCAAAAGTTCCAAAGTAATTCTCGAAGAATTTGAAAAGAAGATAGAAAAAATCCTAAAAAGAGAAAATGTTGCAGCAATAATCACAGAGGCGGGAATAATCACTGGTTGGGGCTCAACCTACGTTGCTCCGAAGGGATACTTGAAGTTATTAAGAAGACTGACAAAAAAATATGGAACCTTGCTTATTTTAGATGAAGTTGGAACCGGATTTTCTCGGTGTGGTAAATTATATGGCATGGAATTAGAGAGAATAGTTCCTGACATTGCTACTTTCGCGAAAGGTATGTCTAATGGAGTTGCTCCAATCGGGGCAATGGTCACCACTAAAACTATTGCGGATAAAACATGTGATAAAACAACGCTCATCTCTACCTTCGGTTGGAATCCACCTTCTTGTGCTGCCGCTCTTAAAACTCTACAAATTCATCAAAGAGAAAAAATATGGGAAAAATCTAAGAAAGACGGAATGTATTTCATAAATTTATTAAAAAAGGAGCTAGATGATGATTCAAGAGTAGGAGACATTCGAGGAATTGGAATGGAAGTCGGTGTTGATTTTGTTAAAAGCAAGAGTAGCAAAGAACCGAATGAAGCTTTTGCTCAAAAAGTTATAACTAAAGCATACAAAAATGGCTTGCACTTAGTGTTGGGAAGTGGTGGAAATATTCAGTTGATGCCCCCATTAACAATAGAAAAAAGCGTATTAGACAAAGGGATAGAAATATTTGTTAACTCGGTGAAGGAATTAAAATAGAATTCTTAACAAACAAAAAAGGCGCGTGGTAGCGACCTTTTTTGTTTATGAGTATCCCCATATAAAATGGGAATCCTATGACTTTTGAACTTGCTGGGTTGGCCAGCTGAATGTAGTAATACGTGATTAAAATCCTAAGTTTGCGTTGGTGTGCCCGGGGCGGGACTCGAACCCGCACGGAATAAATTCCACGAAATTTTAAGTCTCGCGTGTATACCAATTTCACCACCCGGGCATTAAAATATCTGAGGCCGCGGCGGGATTTGCACCCGCGAATCTCGGTTTTGCAGACCGATGTGTTAGCTACTTCACCACGCGGCCAATTATACCAATTAACAATATCAATAATCTGATTCTTGGTCAATAATGAGTTTTTTAACCTAAAATAAGCTTCCCTGAACAGGTTCATCAGTCTTTTCTTTTTCTGGAGGGGTATAATCAGCACCAGGAGCAGGCTCATTCTTTTCTTTATCAGCAATCTCTAAAATCTTAGGAATTTTTTGAAAGTCTTTTTTAATCACCTCGCGAAGTCCACCATTATACAAAGCAGCTGCCGGATGATAACAAGGAAAGAAAATAATCCGGCGAGAGGATTTATCTGAAAATTCAAGATTTTTCCGCAAAGCTCTTCCGTGGTCACCGCTGATGCGAGCCACTGGCAAAAATCGGGCTAGACTGTGACGTCCCAAAGGAACAATTATTTTAGGTTTAATCAACTGAATTTGCTGCTCTAACCAAGGCCAACAAGCATCAACTTCGTGAGGCATCGGATCACGATTGTTGGGCGGTCGACACTTGATCACGTTGGCAATGTAAACGTCTTCTCGTTTCATTCCTATCAATTCAATCAGTTCAGTCAGAAACTTTCCAGCTGCACCAACAAAAGGACGGCCTTGTTCATCCTCGTTTTTACCCGGGCCTTCACCAATAAACATAACCTCGGCTTTAGCGCTGCCTTCACCAGGAACCACTTGAGTGCGACCATCAGCTAGGCCACATTTGGTGCAAGTTCTAGTTTTTTCTTCGAGTTCTTTGAGAGTCATAACTTAAAATGATAAATATCAAATATCAAATGACAAATCAATAACAAAGCATGAAAGAATTAATTTGGAATTTGAGCTTGGTTTGGCATTGGGATTTTGTCATCTGGAATTGTCACGAAATCCTTTCGTGACTTTAAGGTCTTCTTCTATCTTATCATGCTTGGTTTCTAAATATAAGTTCAGATCAAGTTCTTGAGCTACCTTGACTACTTCTTTGAGGTTTTCTTTTCCAATTTGACCCTTGCCAATATGCTCGTGGCGATCCTTGTGAGAATCAAACTCGGTCATTGAGTCATTGAAGTGAATACACTTAAGGTGATCCAAGCCAATTACTTTGTCAATTTCGGCAAAAACTTCTCGCACTTTTTCTGCTGATCTCAAATCATAACCAGCTGCAAAGCTGTGGCAAGTGTCAAAACAAAATCCCAATTCAATATCATCTTTTTTGGCCTGTTTTAAAAAATAACCGATTTCTTCAAGCGAATCGCCAATAATCTGGCCTGATCCGGCAGCGATTTCCAAAACTAACTGAGCACTGCCAGAATATTTTTCGTGGATTTTTTTGATAGCTCTTAGGATGAGACGTCCGACGTCTTTGGAGACGTCCGACGTCTTTCCAGAGATATCCTTAGCGCTACCAATGTGTGTGATCACATAAGGACAATCAATCAAGCTGGCCGTGTCTAATTCTTGTCGCAAAATATTGATTGAGCCATAATAAATCCGATTATTGCTGCTGGCTAAATTGATAAAATAGGGAGAGTGGATAACGTAATCCTTGCCAATTTCATATTTATATTTTTTGCAGGCTTCTAGAAATGTTTTTGCCCCTTTTTCGTCTAGGGGGGTGTAATTTCCGCCTCTAGGTGATCGGGAAAACATTTGAAAACATTCGCAATCCAAGTCCCGAGCGTTCTTGGGAGCGTTTTCTAATCCTCCGGCGATGGAAACGTGACAGCCGATTTTCATAGCTTGTAATTAGTGATTGATGGGGAGAGACTGAGTTCTTTGAAATGCGATTACCGGTACCGGTAATCGCATTTCAGTACCGTATGTATTAAGTATAAGGGAAATATAAATTGTGCCAAGAAAAACTACCACCTGTCCTCTATAGCCTTAACTCTTGGGACGAAGGAGGTAAAACTACCATTTAAATGGTAGTTTATCTCATGAGATATCTCAGGTGGAGTAAAAAATCCCGCTTAGCGGGACTTGTTATGTGTTCTAAGTTATGTGTTACACGACCTATTCAATAATCCAACTATCTCCCACCTGACGTAAACGACCCTTGATCTCAAAACCGCTGGCCAAGGTGTGACCGCCACCTTTGAATTCTCGGGCAATTTTTGAAACATCAATTTTCTTATATCTTTCTGATCTGAGCGAAGCTCGAATTTTATTTTGTTCTCTTTCGGACAAAACCAAAGAAAATTTTGAGCCAGAAATAGTGTTGAGAATTTCGGAAAGCCCATCGAGGTCATGGGGAGTGGCACCGCAGCGTTCAATGTCAGCTTTGGTGATGAAGCTGACGGCCATGCCAGTCTTGGGATTGACTTGAGCTCGATCAAGAGCAATACCCCAAAGCTTCAAAGTGCTGATTGATTTGTTGGAATACAGAATCCGGTTAATTTTAGTAACTGATGCCCCTTTTCTCATCAGATTACCACTGATTTCCAGGCTAAGTGGCGAGGTGTTGTCATGACGAAAGCCGCCGGTGTCATCATAGATGCCGTTAAGCAGATACTGGGCCACTTTTTTGTCGTAGGAAAATTCAACGTGATCAAAAAATCGATAGAGAATTTCACTGGTGGCCGAAGCTTTGGTGTCGAGCACCACCAGAGAATCAGGGATGTATGAATTGGCGTGATGATCAATTCCCAAAACATCAACCGGTTTTTTCAATTTCTCAATCTTACTATCAATCTCAAGCTTATAATAAAGGTCAACCCGATCAAGAAAGATGAATAGATCGTGATCAGACATTTTATACTTATAATCTATTTTTTGAGTGGGGAAAAGCTCTTCCAACTCTAGTCTTGGTTTGTCGATGCTAAAAATCTTAGGCTGATTTTCAGGATGGCTCTCTTTTATATATTCATAGAGCGAAAAAACTGATCCAAGTGCATCAGTGTCGGGCTTTGGATGGACGATCAAAAGGGGAGTCCTTGATTTTCTGAGGCTTTTTTCTAGTCGCTCAAATTTTTCAGCTAAAATTTCCATCTTTTTGACTGGTTGTTGGGAAATATGGCATTGGCAGTAAGATTGGTTATAAGCTGTAGGACTTAAGAAATAACCAACCAACAACCTCTTTCCTATGACTTAACCTACTGCCTACACCCCATGTTCCCTATTTCCTTTCCTTCCGGATTTGCTCGAAGATTTCTTCTAATTCATCAGCTTTTTGTTCTGTGTCGTCGGAGATGAACTCAATCCGAGGAAGCGGCTTGCATGAGAGCAGTTTATTCAGTTGGCCTTGAACTTGAAAAACATTTTTCTCCAAAATCTTCATGGCCGACTCTCTTTTGTCTTCTGGGAAGACGCTGACAAGCACTCGAGAATAACGCAAATCCTTCGAAGTGTCAACCTTTGTGATGGAGACAAAAACATCCCGCGGCAGCGAGACATTCTTGCTGATAATATTGGCTAAATGATCTCGAATGAGATCGTTTATTTTGTGAATTCGTTGAGACATATTGATAAATCCCAAATTTCAAATATCAAATGACAAATCAATAACAAAGCCAGAATGCCTTAATGAATTTGGATTTTGAACTTGATTTGACATTTGTAATTTGTTATTTAATTTTTTTCTTTATCTTCTCTTCTTTATAACAAACCAACACATCTCCCACTTCTATTTTTTCTTTTCCCTCGAAAGAGATGCCGCATTCGAGTCCTTCTTTGACTTCAGTGGCTTCTTCTTTGTTCTGCTGCAATTGAACCAATTTTCCGCTATTAATAGGTTCTTTATTACGCAAAATTTCGATGTTTTGTCCCTTGACTATCTTCCCATTGGTGACTTTCCCGCCTACCACCATACTATTTTTCATGTTCTTGAAAATGGCCAATACTTTCAATCGACCAAGATTAGTACGCTTGATTTCTGGATCTAATCGTTCAGACATTTCGTTTTTTACATCCTCAACTAGTTCATAAATGATGCTGAAGGTCTTGACTGGCACACCGGCTCCTTCGGCCAAACGAGAGGCCACAGCGGTGGGGAAAACGTTGAAGCCATAGACTGTTGCTTTTGCTGTTTGAGCAGATTGCACATCAGTTTCAGTTATGGGGCCAACTCCCTCAGAGAAAACATCCAAGTTAACTTCATCTGATTTGATAGTGTCGAGAATTTGATGAATTGCTTCCAAAGAGCCTTGCACATCAGCTTTGAGAATGATGGAATATTTTTTCATTAAAGCTTCATCAATGTTTTCAATCATCTGTTTGGAGCTGATGGCGCCAGCTGATGAAGTAGCAGTAACCTTTTCTAGCAATTTTTTCTTTTTTCGATCTAATGTCTCTTTGGGAATGCTCAGCACGTCATTGCTTTGAGGGACATTTTCCAATCCAATCAAAGTGACAGGCATTGAAGGAGGAGCACTGTCCACCGATCGGCCGCTATAGTCCTCAATTTTTCGCACTTTTCCTTGGATGTTTCCAATAGTCATATCTTGACCCATTTTCAATGTTCCGGACTTGATCAAAACGGTGGCTACAGGACCTTTTTGTGGATCTTTGTGGGCTTCCAACACCACGCCCAGGGCGTTGCGTTCTGGATCTGCTTTAAATTCATGTACCTCTGTCACCAGCAAAATAGTGTCAAGCAATTCATCCAGCCCTACATCGTTTTTGGCAGAGATTTCATTAAAAAGCACATCACCGCCAAATCCTTCCAGGAGAATTCCCAACTCGGCCAATTCTTGTTTGACCTTATTCACATTGGCTTCAGGCTTGTCAATTTTATTAATCGCCACTACGGTAGGAATTTTTTTATCAAGCAAAAATTGAGCCACTTCTTTTGTCTGAGGTTTGACTCCGTCATCAGCCGCTACTACTAAAACAGCAATGTCAGCTGTGCCAGCGCCTCTTTCTCTCATAGCTTGGAAAGCTTCATGACCAGGAGTGTCAATAAAAGTGATCAGTTTATTCTTCTTCTTAACTTGATAGGTGCTGATGTGTTGCGTAATTCCACCCGATTCTTTCTCGGCAATGCGGGTTTTGCGCAATGTGTCCAAAAGGGTAGTTTTTCCATGATCAACGTGTCCCAAAATGGTCACCACAGGTGGACGAGGTTTCAAATCGCCTCCATCTTCTTGTTCTAATTTCAAAATTTCCTCAAGTTTTTCCAGCGTGATGACATCATCACCAGTGCTTTGGTCAGCTTCAGTTTCGAATCCCATTTCTTCAGCGATGATTACAGCAGTTTCATAGTCTATTGTCTCGTTGATGTTAGCCATGATGCCATTTTCCATCAATTGTTTGATCACATCAGAAGCAGGTAAGTTTAAACGATCGGCCAATTCGCCGACTGTCAGTTGAAACGGAATCTTAATTTTGTCTTTCTTCTCAGTCATAGTTAGGTTTTAGATACTTTTCGTCAAACAGTTAAGTCTATCAGATAAGCTTCGAAATGGCAAATGTCAAATATCAAATGCCAATTCAAATCATTTAATGTATTTGATATTTAGACATTGATTTGTCATTTTTAATTTGTAATTTGGATTTATACTTTCTTCTTTGCTCCAGCATTGTCTTTCTCTGCAGTGGCAATGCCAATGGCATGTTTTTCTTCCTCAGTCAGGGGATATTTATGAGACTGACCCTTCAGTAGCGACTTGGCATAAACCCTCACACCGTCTCGAGAATAGAGCGATGAGATCACCACTCCGTTATCCTCACCATCAAGCAGCGCTACTGAAAAACTTTGATCGCCACCAATGTCTCGGAAAGGGTTGAAACGAACCATGCCAGTTTTGTGCAAACCTCGGCTGGCCAATCCATTGATTTTTCCGGTGATTTCATAAAGATCTTTCACGTCTCCCTCGATAGCAGTGATTTTATTTTTGCTATCCAGCAAAACTTGCTCCAAGTTTTTAGCGTCTTTTCCCTCGAAGAAAGCTTTTTGATTCTTTTTCACCTTAGAAAGGCTAATTTGAAGCAAAATTATCCAAACAAAAAGAATTATTGTGGGTACGGCAACTATAATTATAGTAATATTTTGATTGTCGAAAGGCATATTTTTTACTTTAGGTATTCCAAATGTAACATCAAAAAAGAGGAAAGTAAAACAGAAAAAACTAAAAAAGCGCTAGAGACGCCTTTTATCTTGTGGGCTCGAGGGGACTTGCCCGCCAAGAGCGGATTTCGATTTGTTGCTCCAACGTAACGTCGGAGACAAATTGTTAAAATCTCTGACTTCCTTGTGGACGATGGAGGACTTGAACCTCCGACCTCTCGCATGTCAAGCGAACGCTCTAACCACCTGAGCTAATCGTCCCTAATTTATCAAAATTGTTTGCCACCTGCCTGCCCACCGTAGCTCGAGTAACGAGAGCGTAGGTAGGAGCTACGAGCCTGAAATGTAACTGTATTATATTAATCTGAAATGATCATTATAGCAAGCATTGGAGACTACGATCGGATTTTTCTAAGTTGCTATACTATTTTATAGAAGTTTCACTGTGAGTACTCGTGGTGAAGCCTTTTCTGTACAGATTCCAGTTTCCCATTTCCAGATTACCTCCTCTCCTTTCCATGAAACTTTCGGTGCACTTCTTTGAGATCTTTGTTGGTCACATGAGTATAGATCTGAGTGGTGTTGATTGAGCTGTGGCCCAAGAGGGCTTGAACGGAACGAATGTCGGCACCGTTCTGAAGCAGGTCAGTGGCGAAGCTGTGGCGCAGAACGTGAGGAGTGACTTTTTTGACGATGCCAGCCTTGGCAGCATATTTTTTGATCATTCTTTGGACACTCCGAGCACTTAAGCGCAGGTCAGATTCTTTTTCAGGATTTTTCATCACTCGAACAAAGAGGGCTTGGTCCACATCAGTGCGCTTATCGAAATATTTGCGAATAGCATCGCGAGCCACATCAGAAACAAAGACGATTCTCACTTTTGAGCCTTTGCCACGAACAGAAAATTCACCACTTTTGAGATTGATTTGATCACGATTGAGACTTGTTAATTCAGAAATTCGAAGACCAGAAGAGAAAAAAAGCTTTAAAATAGCTTGATCACGCAACTTCATTTGAGTAGTCCCTTCAGCTGCTTCAATGAGACTTTTCACTTCATCGAAAGTGAGAAAATCAACTTGCCGTTCTTCAGTTTTAGCTAAGTCCAATTTTTCGGCCGCTAGAGATTTGATATCTTTTTTGGAAAGATATTTCAAAAAACCTCGCAGAGCGATGATGTGATAATTCTGAGTTCGACGAGAAAGACTCTTGCCACTTTTGTCTTGAACTCGATTGAGACGAACCCGATATTTGTGAACCAAATTTTCATTGATTTGGGAAGAGCTGGTGATCTTTGACCACTCAATAAATTTATTTAAATAGCGATGATAATTTTCCAAAGTCTTCTCGGATCGGCCGAGATCAACTTCAAGATATTCGAGATAGTCAGTAATGAGATTCTGAATTTTTGACATAAGTATAAAAAATTACAAATACCAAAATCCAAATACCAATTCAAATCCAAATTATCAAATACTTAAAAGAGGTTAATTATCATTTGAATTTGGTTTGTCATTTGAGCTTTGTCATTCGATATTCCTGCCTTCATATTACACTAGAATAAGCCATTTTTGAAGGGTGTATTGACAAAAAAAAGGCCCTGTGTAAACTAGTGATGTTTGCTTTTTAAAAGGTGAAAATTGATGGGAATTTAGCTTATTTATAGGCAAAACTTCCCTATAAATATTCATCTTAAAGAAGGAAAAAGGCGATTAAACGCTACAAAAAATACTTTCCAAAACTTCATCGAGAAGTCTTTGGGGGAAAAATAACCAGTGCTAACAATGATGGAAATGAAGGAGGGTTAATAGCTTTCCTACACTGGTTCAAAAAGCAGGAGCGTCGGGCTCTTGATTTTATTAAGAACAACCGCACGAGAGTTTTTCTGGATTTTTTTAGAAAGCACTCAGCAATCATAGTGGTAGTTTTTGTGACTATTTTGGTGACTGCTGGGAACGCTAATTCAGGAGATGATGAGAGCGGTTTTTTATATGATTTTTTTAAGGAGTCAGAAAGCAATGAAGAAAAAATTCAAAAAAGAGTAGAAGCCGAAACTCAAGAGCAACATTTGGCTTCTGCATCTTTGGAGTTGTCCACTGAAGAGACTACTCCAGAAGAAGACATGGCCGCTTTGATGATCAATGAAGATCTGCTTAGCCAAAATGAAATGCAATATCAGGTGCTAACTGCTACTACGCCGGATGCGAAGGAATTATTGGAAGGTGGTGCTGACGTAGCTGTCTATGAAGTTGAAGATGGAGACACGCTTGGATCAATTGCAGAGGATTTTGGTGTCACTAGCAACACAATTTTGTGGGCCAATGATATTGATGATCCAGACATGATCATGCCTGGCGATAAAATATTCGTTTTGCCAACAACTGGTGTGAAGCACGCCGTGCGCAGTGGTGACACGATTGATAAAATTGCCAAGAAATATAAAGCGGAAAAGGACCGGATCATTGCTTTCAATGAGCTTCCGGCTGACGGAGCTTTGAAAGAAGGTGAGGAGCTGATCATTCCAGATGGAAGAGTCGAACAACCAACACCAACAACTCCAGGCAGTGTTTTGCAACAGAGAGACTACTACAGCAGTGGCATTGCTGATTCTACCACTCGAGGACCATCTATTATTGACCGAAATCCCAAAGGTGGACACCGGTTTCCCTATGGATATTGTACTTGGTATGTATCTTCAAAAAAATATGTACCATGGGGTGGAAACGCGGGTACTTGGCTCTACCATGCCCGGGCCTATGGAGCTAAGACCGGAAAGAAACCAAAGACTGGTGCGATTATTGTGACCTCAGAAAGCTGGTATGGCCACGTAGGAATTGTGACTAGGGTTAAAGGTAATAATGTTTCGATAAAAGAGATGAACTATAATGGATGGGGAGTGGTTTCAAGCAGGACCATTTCAGCTAAAAGCCGGGTAATTAAGGGATATATTTATTAATAACCAATACTCAATTATCAATATTCAATAAAGCGCTCCGGTAGAACCGGAGCGCTTCTTTTCTGGTTGAAATTATATTGTAAATAAGCTAGGATTATTATCCATAGTTCATTGAAAGAATATATAATGCGTAATTTTGGATATAAATTGTTGGACAGAAAAGGAGAATTCCAATGACTGAAAATAAGGTAGTCGAACTGGGGGAATATAAAGTTAATTCTGAGACAATTACTGCAAGCCTTAACTATCAAAAAGAGGAGATAATAATTTGCACCCCGAGTGGCGAAGAAATTTTATTAGCTGAAGATCCGACAGACGAAAAAAAAGTCCATATTCTTCTCAATAGGTGGCTCGAGGAAAAATATGGCAAAAGACGTATTATTAATCTTGCTGGCTCTATTCGAGCAAACTTTGATGAAATGGATTCTGCCTGGATAGCATTCGTCATAGAAGATACAAACGTTGGAAGAAGAAGAGAATCTCTTCGTTGTGGTTGCAGTAAAATCGAAAAAAAACCCACTGATGGTGGCATGCAACAAGCGCTGGAGGAGCTTTGGGAAAAACATCCAGAAGCTAGATTTTTTGAAATTTCTCCTTTTCATTAATGAGGGAGAGTGAGTAAAAATTCCCTTAATAAATACAAAAGCCCGACGGAGAATCCGATTAGGCTTTTAGAATGGAGCGCTCTCGCTTAGGCGAAAGCGCTTCTTTGTAAATTTTTTATTGAAGTATTGAAAATTTATCTTTACATCTCTTCCCTGAATCGGTATTGGATCGCCTCGGCTAGATGGGACGATTTTATGTTTTCTTCACCATTCAAATCAGCAATGGTGCGGGCCACTTTCAAAAGTCGATAATAACCTCGGGGGGAAAGATTCATTTGCTTGATGGCATTGCGCAAGAGCTCTTTTTCAGTTTCACCAATGGCACAATGTTTTCGAAGTAGCTTGCTGTCCATTTCAGAATTGGTGAAAATCTTCATGTTTTTAAACCTTTTCGATTGAATATCTCTGGTGCCCACGACTCTTTTCCGAATGTCAAAACTCTTCTCACCCAGTCCCTCAGAGGAAAGCTTTTCAAACTTGAGTCGGGGAACTTCAATGTGAAGATCGATTCGATCCATGATCGGTCCGGAAAGTTTTCGCTTGTAGCGGGACACTTGACTGGGAGTGCAAGTGCAAGCTTTTTGCGGATCAGTGGAATTGCCGCAAGGGCAAGGGTTCATGGCAGCCACAAGGATAAATCTAGCAGGGAAAGTGACGCTGCCTTGAGCGCGGGAAATTGAAACCTGGCCGTCTTCCAAAGGTTGGCGCAGATTTTCAATCACTTCTCGGGTGAATTCAGGGAATTCGTCAAGAAACAACACTCCTCGATCAGCCAAAGAGATCTCTCCTGGCTTGGGGAAAGTTCCTCCTCCCACCAAAGAAACCGCTGAGGCGCTATGATGAGGATGACGAAAAGGTCGCTCTTTGACGAATGGATTTTCAGAGTTGGTTAGACCCGAAATCGAATACAATTTTGTCACTTCAAAAGCTTCATCAATGGTGAGCGGTGGCATAATGGAAGGTAGAGATTTGGCCAACATAGTCTTCCCCGATCCGGGAGGTCCTGAAAGCAAAATATTATGACCTCCAGCAACGGCAATTTCCAAAGCTCGTTTGACGTGATGTTGTCCTTTGATGAAACAGAAATCATGAGAGTACTGAAGGGCTTTAAGATCATCAAAAACATCGTTCTTTTTCACGAGTGGTGATATTTTTTCCTCTCCTGATAAATGATCGACTAACTCGGATAAGTTATCAGCTGGATAGACCTTAATTTCTTCAACAAGATTAGCCTCATCGGCTACTATGCTTGGCACAAAAACTTTTTCAAAGCCTTTTTCCTTGAGAGTGATGGCTACTGGCAGAGCCCCTTTGGTTTTTCGAAGCCTCCCATCTAAAGCTAATTCACCTAAAAAGACGGATTTTTCAGGCAATTCTTCGATCTGGTTTGAAACCAGCAAGATTCCCAAAGCAATCGGCAAATCAAATGAAGGACCCTCTTTTTTAAGATCAGCTGGTGCCAAATTAACAGTAATGCGACCAAAAAACTGAGGAGGACGCAATTCAGAATTCTTGATAGCACTGGAAACGCGATCCTTGGCTTCTTTGACGGCCATGTCGGGCAACCCAACAATATTAAAAACTGGTTGACCAGGAGAAGTGTCAACTTCAACTTCGATAATTTTTCCATCCATGCCGTAGAAACAGGCAGAATAAACTTTGGAAGCCACGGAATAGGATTATGAATTATGAATTGCGAATTAAGAATAATTCAGGTTTTAATTTTATCCTCTTTTTTTCTTAGGACTTGAACGACAAACAAGACAATTCCGATTGTGATAAAAACATCGGCCACATTGAAAGTGGGAAAATTTCCGACTTGAATAAAGTCAACCACGCAGCTAAAGCGAGCTCGATCAATGAAATTAGAAAAAGCTCCAGCCAAAACCATCACTAAAAAAATGTTCCATTTGGTCTTGGCAGCTAGCCAAATGAAAATTCCCATGATGGCTAGCCACAAAGTGACCAACCAAACTTTTCCCAAGGGGATTCCCCAAGCCAGAAACTGATTGCAAACAGTCGTCTGTTTCAAAAAACCTCCAAGCTCAGGCAGGAGGCTTTGAATTGCGAAGTACTTCGTCAATTGATCAATAAATATAATAGAGACAAACAATAATATTTTTTTCACAACAAAGTTTTCTGATTAGATCAATTTCCACTTTTACATTTGATGCAAGTCTTAGCGGCTGGATAGGCTCGAAGTCGTTCCACGGGGATTTCCTCTCCGGGGCAGTTTTCGCATTTTCCATAATTACCCTTTTCCATCCGATTGAGAGCATCATCAACTTCTTTTAATTTATTTTCTAAAGTTTCAGTAATTCCCAAATTCGAAGTGTATTCTTCCACTTCATCAGCATTGGACTCTTCATCTCGTCCAATATCAGTGTGCTTGGCTTCATAATCACCATTTTCTTCTTTTCTAGCTATCTTGGCTAACTCTTCTTCAAGATTCTTCTTCTCAGCTAGAAGTTTTTGTTTCAGTTCATCTTGTGTTTGTTGGTCTAACATTTCGTTGATTAATAATTTTAAACTAGCCGAAAGACAGGTGAGTTAAGATTCACTATTTAGTACAATAGTACAGTCTGATTCTAACACTTATGTTATCTCTTAGCAACGCCAAGAAGACTTTACAAATCACGAAAAATATTTAATTATTAAGAAGTACAATTACAAAAGCAATGATGGAGCAATCACTTCGGAGCTGCGAGAAGAAATCTCGAGTACTCGGGAGAATAGAACTCGTCGGGTAAGCCCGTAATAGCTGTAAGCAAGAGTTTTTAGTTTTTAGTTGATAGTTTTTAGGATACCTTTTCTACAAACTACCAACTACTAACTACTAGCTAAACCAAGGTGGTACCACGGCCATGAGTCGTCCTTAGATATTGGGGCGATTTTTTATACTGATTACAGATCAGTACAGATATACAGATGTACAAAAACTGTTATACAGAGATTATGGAACAGAAACGTAAAACAATATATACTTAATACATAATACTAAATACTTAATACTCGCGAAACAATGTTCAAAAAAGTAGATCCCAAAAGAAAATATTCCGAGATGGAAAAAGATTTGGTTAAATTCTGGAAGGAAAACCAAACTTTTGAGAAATCTGTCGAACAAAGGAGCAAAGACAAAATGTATAGCTTCTATGACGGACCGCCGTTTATTACTGGCGTGCCTCATCATGGCACCTTGCTTTCTTCGATTGTGAAAGACTGTATGCCGCGCTATTGGACAATGAAAGGCTATCGGGTGGAAAGACGCTGGGGTTGGGATTGTCATGGTCTGCCAGCTGAAAACATGGTGGAAAAAAAATTGGGAATCAAATCAAAAAAAGAAATTGAAAAAGTGGTGGGTATCGAGAAATTCAACCAAACTTGCTTTGCCATGACTTCAAAAATCGCTTCCGACTGGGAGAAAATAGTGGATAGGATTGGCCGCTGGGTGGAATTCAAAGGAGCCTATAAAACCATGGACAAAACCTACATGGAATCAGTTTGGTGGGCTTTCAAAGAGCTCTATGAAAAAGATCTGATCTATGAAGATGTGCGTATTTCGCTCTATTGTCCACGCTGCTCCACGCCTTTAGCCAATTTTGAAATTGCCATGGACAATAGTTATGAAGAGGACACTGACACAGCAGTTTTTGTTAAAATGGAACTAGACTCCAGCCCTGACGAAGAATCTCAAGCCAGTTTTGCCAAAGACGAGAAAACCTACTTTCTTGTTTGGACAACTGTGCCCTGGACGATCCTGGCCAATGTTGCTTTGGCCATCAACGAGAAAATGACCTATACAATGGTCAAACACCTAGAATCAAAAGAAGTATATGTTTTAGCCAAAGAGCGTTTAGATGTTTTGGGGCAAGAAGATCAATATGAAATAATTCAGGAATTCAAGGGGACTGATCTAATTGGTCTTCACTATAAACCAGTCTATCATCAAAGCGAAGTTGCTGATGATGAACAAAAAGCCTATGTCCTGATTAGTGAGGATTATGTCACCAGCGAAGATGGAACAGGAATTGTTTCCACGGCGCCGGCCTTTGGTGAAGAAGATTTTGAAGCTAGAAAAAAGAATGGTTTACCACTAGCTCTAATTGTTGATGAAGAAGGCAGATTGACTGAAGGGAAGTGGCAGGGAGAAAAAGTCTGGGAAGCTAATGACAAAATTGTTGAGTGGCTAGAGAAAGAAGGAATACTTTTTAAAAAAGAAAAATTTACTCACAAATATCCCCACTGTCATCGCTGCCATGCCAAACTGATCTACAAAGCTCAACCGGCTTGGTTTTTGGCAATAGACAAGATCAGAAAAAAACTTATCAAAAACAACGAAAAAATATTCTGGCATCCAACTCATTTTAAAGAAGGTCGTTTCAAAAAAGGAATTGAAGGGGCGCCTGATTGGAACATTTCGCGAGATCGTTATTGGGGAACAGCTATGCCTGTTTGGAAGTGTCATTCGGAATCCGTAAATCAGAAACCGGAATCTGGTAAAAATGGTGCAAGCAATAGTGATGGTTGCGGGAATATAAAAGTTGTGGGCTCGTATGAGGAGTTGAAAAAACTATCAGGTGCTGAACTAGATGACTACCATCGACCCTATATTGACGAAGTGACTTTTCCTTGCGAAAAATGTGGTGGAACAATGAAGCGAATTCCTCAGGTTTTAGATTGCTGGGTGGAATCTGGTTCCATGCCCTATGCTCAATTTCATTATCCTTTTGAAAATAAAGAAAAATTTGAAAAAAGCTTCCCCACCGATTTCATTGCTGAATATGTTGGTCAAGTGCGAGCTTGGTTTTATGTGCTTCATGTGATGGCCACGGGAGTCTTTGACAAAGAAAGCTTCAAAAACGTTATTGTTACAGGAAATATTGCCGGGGAAGACGGAAGAAAAATGTCAAAATCATTTGGTAATTTCACTGATCCAGATGAAATCCTGGAAAACTACTCGGCCGATGCGCTGAGATTCTATATGCTTTCTTCTCCCTTGCTCAATGGACAAGATGTGAGCTTTTCTGAAGCAACCATCAAAGACATTCAAAGAAGAGTGCTGGGAACTCTTTGGAACAGCTACTCATTTTTCACTCTCTATGCATCAGTGGACAAGTGGTCAGCTGAAAAACTGGATGTTCATGAAGTGCACTATCGAGAAAACTTACTTGATCGGTGGATTTTATCTGAACTTCACAAGCTGATCAAGTCAGTTGATGAAAATATGCAAAAATATGATATTGTTACTGCCACTAAACCAATCGATAGATTCATCAACAATCTTTCCAACTGGTATATTCGTCGATCACGTCGAAGATTTTGGAAGAGCGAAAATGATAGCGACAAAGAAGATGCCTATCAAACACTTTGGACAGTGCTGGCTGAGTTTTCAAAAGTGTTAGCGCCCTTCTGTCCTTTTGTGGCTGATGAGATATATCGAAATTTGACAGGGGATGAATCAGTTCACCTGGTTGATTTTTCAGAGAGTAATGACGAGTTAATCGATGAAGAATTAAGCCAGAACATGGAAATGACCAGAAAAATTATTGAATTGGGACTGTCGCTTAGAGCTGATAACGGAATCAAAGTGAGACAACCATTAGATAAATTGTCAATTGTCAATTGTCAATTGACAAAAGAGCTTCTTGGATTAATAGAAGATGAAGTCAATGTGAAAAGTGTTGAATTGACTAAAAAGGAAGATAAAAATCTAAAGTGGAAAGCATATAGTGCTAATGGTGCTAAAGAAAAGGATAAAAAGGAGCTGAAAGTTGGTCTAGATATCAACATCGATGAAGAGTTGCAACTGGAAGGTCAGATGAGAGAGTTGGTGCGGCACATTCAGAGTGCTCGCAAAGAAGCTGGATTTGAAGTTGACGATCGGATTGAACTATGGTATCAAGGTGGGTCGGATATTTTTCAGAAGTTTGAAAAGGAAATTGCCAGGGAAGTTCTGGCGGAAAAGATTTATTTAAAAAAGCCAAGTGAAGACATTTTTAATAAAGATATTAAAATTGATAACATTCAATTAACAGTATGGCTTAAAAAACAAGGAGGGGGAGAATGAAAAGGGTAATACAATTCTTTTTAGATGTGGTTATTATAATCCTTTCAGTTCCAATAGGAGAAAAGCTGGAACGATTAACAGTCGATGATCAAAACATAATCCATGAGGCTCTAACGTGTGGAATACTAAAAGGAGAAGGGGCAAATGGGAAAGCCTAATAAAGTGATAAATATAAAAGCCGAACTTGAAAGAGCCAGAAACAGAAGTGGCTGTGAAAAAGTTGGAAGTACGTGAAGTTGCGACATGCCATTGCGTGGCGATGGCCATGTTGAACACAGGCCCTGGTGCAAAGCTGTAAAAGAATTAGGGATTTATGAATGTGACTATTAAAACATAGCCTCAATTAAAATCATAAACCCAACAGAAATAATTTTGTGGGAAGTAGCAGGAACACTGTCGCTTTCCACTTTTTATTTCCAAAAAATATTTCAGGAAACAAAAAACCGCCCTATTGGCGCTTCCTCAAAAAACCTAACTATGTGAACACCCGCTTTGTTCTACCCGTGAATGTCTTGGGGGGTAACCCGGGCACCAATGCCCTCTAAAAGATTTTGTGGCATGGTGCCACGGGTATACCGACGAATTTCTTGAAACCTACTCGCCGGGGGTGAGACGGCAATTCGGTTATTATTTAGAATCTCGTCGGGATCTAGTTCTAGTAACTAGGTTTGTTTCTTCCGCTGTAGGGCTAGGCCCATTTTTTTAGTTTTTGTTTTTAGAAACATTTTGTTTTTGTTTTTGAAAACCCAGGAATTACTAGATCCAGTCTTACTGGTTTCCTGGAAGTTGCAGCAGAAGAACTCCAATCGCGAATAGGGGGAAATCGCGATTGGAACTCTTCTGCCGCGTAAGCGGAAGATTGGAAGGAACTTACATCTATAACTATTATAGCATTTTTTGACCCAATGGTCAACGAATCAAGCGATTATTGCTTTATCTAAACGAAAAAATTTAAATTTTTTTCGTTTTAAACAATCTTTTAACAAAATTTTCAGAGCTGCAACGATTCCATAGTTGTCAACAACTTGTCCACATTCACTAGATCCGCTATTGCGAGGGGTCCAAAGCTTTAGTTATTTTCTCAGTTGAGTCTTTCGAAGTGGTAAACACAATATAATTAGCTTCCTTGTATTTCATGACACCCCAATCAGTGGATTGATCGGTATTCTCGGCGATATAATTGAAAAAGCGAAAGTCTATGTTGACTAGGCTGGGAGAAAAATCTACTTGATCTGGCACTTCAGGAGCTGTCTCATCAATCATCAAAACTTTGATCTGACTGGGCATAACTTTTTCCTCTACTTTCATATGCTCTTTAACAATAGCGGCGCTGGTATTCGATTCAATAGAAAGTACTAAAGCTACCTTTACTGTGTCGGTATCTTTTAACGATGCAAGAAAAAGGTACGCATCCTTCTCGATATATAGATCTAGATTAGGGATGTTGATTGTGAAATAATCTAAAAGATCAACCGATGAAACTATTCCATTTTCATCTTGCACTCGCACGAAGAAGCCTTCAGCCAGCATAGCAGATTTTTCCATGTCCTCTTTCGCCAAAGCAATGTAATTAATCAAGCTGGCATTGGGGTCGTTGTTTTCAATGATAAGAACTTCAGCACTATTTAAAACGCCAGTGTCGGAAAGCGTATCAGTGGGATTCGTTGTCTCTGTTGAAACATCAGTTTGGTCAGTCGTGTCTTGCTGGTCTGTGCTAACACCCTCATTGACTTGCGAAGGAATCTCAACAGTCTCAGATGACTGATTCAGAACAAAGAAATAATAATAGGCTCCAGCCGCAATAGTAGCGACAAGCACCACGACCGCAATGATTAGAAGCGGCATGTTAACTGATTTTTTCTTGCGCGACACAGATTGTTTAAGATATTTTTCAATTTCTTCATTACTGGCTTCTTTCTTAGCTTTTTGCTCTGGAACTCCAGGAAAAACAGGCTTGTCTGTTTTCGGCATTTCAGCTTTTTCTGCAGTGGGCAGGTTTTGGGGGACCTCCGGCTTAACAGCTGGTATTTTCTCTTTTGGAAATTGTTCCTTAGGAGTGGGAGCTTGCCCATGATCTCTTTCTTTGTTTTTCTGAATCTCCTGGCCAAAATCAGAAGGCGTAACTGAAGCAATTTCATCAGTCAAAAAAGGACTTTTTGAAGGGGTTTCCGGCGTGTTTCTTGGAGGCATATTCTTAGCTGAGGCTTTCTGAGGCTTTTCATTATTTTTTATAGGAATATTGGAAGTGATCTCCACATCCTTTTTTTTGAAAGGATCTTTCATGTCGCTCTCCATTGTCTCTAAATCAAACTTCACAGATTCTTTCTTTTCTTCCCCCTTATTTTTTTTATTTTTTGAGCCAAACATTTTGTTTTTTTGAAAAGTTAATTTTTCAGGAAAATTATACCACATATGGAAAAATATGAGAAACAAAAAACACCATCGAGGGAGGTGTCTTTTGTTTATGATGAATTGCTATCAATTACTTTTTTTCTGGAGCATCATGATTAAGTCCCTTCATGGTTAGATTAATCCGTCCCATTTTATCAATTTCGGCCACTCGCACCGTTACAATTTGGCCAACTTTCACCACATCTTCAACTTTTTCCACTCGTTTTTCTGACAATTGGGAAATGTGTATCATGCCGTCTTGTCCGGGAAGAATTTCAACAAAAGCACCAAAATCCATAATTTTGACAACCTTTCCTTTGAAAACTTCACCGGGCTTCACTTCATGAGTCAAATTTTCAATCCATTTCTTGGCTTGCTCTCCTCCTTCACCATTTTCAGCAGTGATAAACACGCTGCCATCATCTTCGATGTCAATTTGAACTCCAGTTTCATCAATAATCTCATTAATCACTTTTCCACCTGGACCAATCACGGTGCGAATTTTTTCAGGATCAATTTGTATGGTGATGATGCGAGGAGCATATTCAGAAAGTTCTTCGCGAGGTTCAGCAATAGTTTTGAGCATAACATCCATGATTTCCATTCGACTCTTGAAAGCTCGATCCAAAACCTCTTCCACGATCTCAGGAGTGATGCCGTCGATTTTCACATCCATCTGCATGGCAGTGATGCCATCCTTGGTTCCAGCAACCTTAAAGTCCATGTCTCCCCAGTGATCTTCCGGTCCCTGAATGTCAGAGAGAATCTTGTATTCACTTTTTTCTCCCGTCACAATTCCCATGGCAATTCCGCTAACCGGCTTTTTGATGGGCACTCCTGCGTCCATCAAAGCTAGGGTTGATCCGCAAGTGGAAGCCATCGAAGATGATCCATTGGAGGACATAATCTCACTGACCAAAAGCATGGTGTAGGGAAATTCTTTTTGAGATGGCAACACTGGCAGCAAGGCTTTCTCAGCCAAAGCGCCATGACCAATCTCTCTTCGACCGGGTCCGCGCATGAATCCCACTTCGCCCACGCAATAGGGCGGGAAATTGTAATGATGAATGTAGCGCTTTTTTTCATCGGTCTCCATGGTGTCAATAATCTGTTCATCACCAGGAGCTCCCAAAGTGGTCACAGTCAAAGCTTGAGTTTCTCCTCTTTGAAAAAGACCTGACCCATGAGTGCGAGGAAGAATTCCTGTCTGACAAGAAATGAGTCTGACTTCGTCCATTTTTCTTCCATCTGGGCGCTTGTCTTCTTTCAGAATTCGCTCATGCAAGACCTCATTGAGATAATTTTCAAAGATTAGATCAGCTTCAGCCTTTCTTTTGGTCAGCTCTTCTTCATCGCTATACTTTTCTTCCAACGTCTCTTTGATGTGCTCTTTAATTCCGTCCATTTTTTCGCTCTGTTCTTCCTTGTCCTTGGTGTAGAAAGCTTCAGCTAGATTCTTTTCTTCCAAAATTGCTCGTATTTCTTTTTTAAACTCAGCTGAAGGAGTGGTCAATTCCACGTCCTGCTTTTTCTTGCCAATTTTTTTGATGATGCTTTCTTGAAACTCAGCAATCTTCTTGACTTCATTGAATCCGAGAGTGATAGCCTTAGCAGTGGCTTCATTGCTATATTCCTTGGCACCGCATTCAATCATGTTTATTTTATCTTTAGTTCCGGCAACCAGCAGATCAACGGGAGACTCTTCAAGCTGTCCATTGACTGGATTAATGGTCAACTTTCCATCTATTTCGCCCACTCGCACAGCGGCAATTGGTCCATTCCAAGGCACGTCGGAAATTCCCAAAGCCAAAGATGCGGCAATAACTGAAACAATTACAGGATCATTTTCATTGTCGATAGAAAGCACAGTGACAATCACTTGCACTTCATTCCTCATTCGTTCATCAAAGAGCGGTCGAATGGTTCGATCAATCACTCGGTCATTCAGAATGGCCTGATCAGAAGGTCGGCCCTCTCGCTTGATGAAACGTGAGCCTTTGATTTTTCCTCCCGCATAGTAACGCTCTTCATAGTCAACAAAAAGCGGGAAATAGTCCATTCCTTCAGCCCGCTGAGATCTCATGGTAGCCGTTGCTAAAACAACCGTGTCGCCATAGCGCACGGTGACAGCTCCACCAGCTTGGCCGGCTAGCATTCCGCTTTCAGCTTCAAGCGTTCTCCCGCCTACTTCGACGGAAAATTTTTTTGATTCCATTTTTTTGTTCCGAAATTCGGGACAAATGAAGGTAAAAACCGACTGAAAGTCATCCCGAGCGAATCCCGCCTTGGCGGGAGAAGTCGAGGGATCTCACGAATTATAAGACGTAGTTAATCATGAGATTTCTCCACTTCTCACATCGTTAAAAACGATGTGATACGGTCGAAATGACAAAGCCTGTTTCCTATCAATTTGCCTGAAAATCAGAAAGTTAAATTTATTAATAACTAGAGAAAAGATAGCATAAAAAAGGTAAATCGTCAATTCAAGCATAGAATCATCTTTAGAGTACTCTGCAGAAGCTTCTAAAATAAGAAAAGGTTTCAAGCATATGAACAAGTAGCAAATATAGCAAAAAAGCTGTGAATATTAAAATTGACAAATAGTCATTTTGATAGTATATTTTGGCGAAAATGGAGAGTTTTTTAACAACTTTATATTCAGTTTGTAAAGAATTGCAAATATATTGATAATAACTGTTTTAGAATCTGAAATAATCGAAAAGGAGGTTCTTCAAAATGAAGAAAATATTGGTGGGTCTAATTATCGCTGGCTTTTTCGTTATTAGTAACACTGAAACTGCAATAGGTATGACGTTTAATGTCGAAACTATTTATTTTGAAAATGGTCATTCCCAATTATATATAAACGGCTCTTCCCTTTTCAGCTATCTGACTAACAGTCGACATCCTGTCGGAATTGGTTTTGGAGAAAATAGGAGCTTGCTTGTTTGGGAGGAAGAAGAGGTTATTGGACAGATATATCTCTATTATTCTTATTATTTGAATGGAAGCTGGAGCGTGCCAGAAAAAGTTGAAACCAATTTTGAATCGAATGGTGCCTCTTGGTTAGCTGTAGTGAGTGGAACTCCAACTCTAGTTTTTTCAGCGAATAGCGGTTCAGGTGAAGACTCAATCTACAAAATGATCTGGGAGGATGATAGTTGGACAAAACTCAAAGAGGTGACTGATAATCCATTGATTCCTCACATTACTCCTCGAATAGACGAAAGTGGATCAATCTATTGGAAGGAATTTAATGAGGAAGAAGGTGTTTATTATTGGGTCAAGCAGAATCCCGATGGAATTGTTATTCACCTTAACGAAGATCAAGCTCCGGATAAAAAGGATAGAGAGCTATCTGAAGTTTTTGTAGGACCCTATTCGAAAACTACCTGGAACCAAGGGAAGACTTCTGTGCAGAGAGGTATTACTCACCCTTTCGTGCAAGACGATGAGGGAATGAGAAGATTGCTAAACGACAACTTAGTTGTTGTTGCTCACGGCAACTCCATCACTCATCGATACAAGTATTGGTTGGAAGACATGTTAGCTGATTTGTATAACGTTGTTAAACTAGGAGTTTCAGGATCAACAACAGTCGACGGTTTGAAGTTGGCTGCTGAAGCTCTACGAAAATATTCTCCTCACTTAATGACGTGTGGGTGGGGATATAATGATCTATATTATGCAATTAGTTTTCAGACCACTAAATTCAATTGGCGAAAACTGATTGGAATGTCAGACAAGATCATTATGGTTGGAATGAGTGGCGGACGCAATCCTCGCGAAGACTCTATTGTGAAAGAGTATAACAAAACACTCCGTGAAATCGTTGGAAAGAGATTTGTTGAGGTGAGGTCTTGTGCTGGAGATAGCTGGGAAGACTGGATGAAGTGTGCACCCGATGGCATTCATCCGGAAGATCCTGAATGTCAGAAGTGTTATGCAAGAAAAATCTCAGCAAAGATCAAGGAATTGGATCCTCTTAATCGTAGTCGTCCGCAAGCAGGATCGACCAGATTAGAACCAACATCGGCATCAAGACAAACAGTCACTGGTAGCGGTGGCGGCGGATGTTTCGTTGAAACTGTAAAAATCTGGGAATAATAATTTTCCCTGAAGGGCCCTAGCGCTGTGAAAGATTATTTTCACAAGCGCTAAGGGTTCTTTGTTATTTTACATTTTATCGTCTTTACATTTTACTCTTCTTGTGCTAGATTGTTCTAAGTTATTGGGAGTAGAATTTCAATAACTTATCACACATATCTGATGGCTGGCTTGCCTAGTCCCGCCCAGGCGGGATCAAAAGCTAGATTTAAAATCAGGTAGAGGCTAAATTATTAAGGAAAAATCATGTCTAATGATTCGGAGAACACCAAAGAGGCCTCAGCTCCAAGCGAGGTGTCTTTTGATGTAGGGGCCAAAGATAAGTATGAACTCACTCTGGAAGCGATGCTGAAAGCTGGAGTTCATTTTGGTCACAAAAAATCCCGTTGGAATCCAAGAATGAATCGATATATTTTTGGAGTGCGCAACGGGGTGCACGTTATTGATTTGGAAAAAACCAAGAGCCTGCTTGAAGAAGCGCTCAAGTTTGTTGAGGAAGTGGTCAAGAAAAATGGAATCATCCTTGTTGTCGGCACTAAAAAGCAAGCCAAAGATTTGGTTCAAACAGTAGGAGAAAAATTGGATATGCCCTATGTCAACGAGCGATGGTTGGGTGGAACTTTTACTAATTTTGATGTGCTCAAAAAACGGGTGAAATATTTGGTTGAGAATAAAGAGGCATTGGACAAAGGAAAGCTGGGTAATATGACTAAGTTGGAAAGAAACAAATTGGACAAGAAATTGACCAAAATTGAGCAAAAAATGGGCGGACTGAAAAACATGAAACGCTTGCCTGATGCTGTGTTTGTGCTGGATGTCTGCAAAGACGAAACAGCAGTTCGAGAAGCTCACACTGCTGGCATCAAAGTGATTGGTTTGCTAGACAGCAACAGCAATTTGGACAACATCAACTATCCCATCCCAGCCAACGATGACGCGCTTTCCTCACTCAAATATATCCTGGGTCTTTTCATGAAGACCGTTCTGGAAGCCAAAGAAAAAAGTGTTGATCCGAATGCAAAGGAATAATGTAGAAACTAATTTTCAATTTAAAATTTTTAATTTTTATTTAATTTCCAATAGGACAATTTTCAATCTCCAATCGAATGTTATGATCTTATTGAAAATTATAGATTAGAAAAAAAATGCTAGATCTTGTAAAAAAAATTAGGCAGCAAACTGGCGCTGGAGTGATTGATGTTAAGAAGGCCTTAGATGAAGCTGACGGTGATGAAAAAAAAGCTTTGGAAATTCTTCACAAGAGAGGCTTGGAAAAGGCGGCCAGGAAAGGTGACCGTGAAGCAAGAGAAGGTGTTGTCACATCTTATGTTCACAGCAATGGTAAAGTGGCAGCTTTAGTAAAAATTCTGTGTGAAACCGATTTTGTTGCTCGCAACGATGAATTTCAAGAATTTGCCAAGGATGTGGCCATGCAAGTCACTGCCATGAATCCAAAAGCAGTTGCTCCAGAAGATGTGCCAGAGGACATGATTGAAAATCAGAAGAAATTTTGGAAAGAAGAAGTTGAAAAAGAAGGAAAGCCGGCTGAGGTGGCTGAAAAAATCATGGAAGGAAAAGAAAAGAAATTTCGAGCAGAAAATGCATTGCTTTCTCAGGCTTTTATCAAAGATCAAGACAGAACAGTGGAAGAAGTTCTCAAGGAAAAGATCGCTACTATTGGAGAGAACATCATCATTGAAAATTTTGTTCGCCTAGAACTTTAGACAGAATTTAGAATTAGGTATTTAGAATTTAGAATGAGAATGTTGAATCGAGAGTTTAACATTGCTGGCTGATTGCTCTGTTCTTATTCAAAATACCAAATTCGAAATTCATAATTCAAAAAAAATGATTGTTAGATTTTTCGATTGGGATCAACCAAGAAATGTCTCTTGCGATCTTTCAATAAAGAAAGGTGAGGTGATCGTGGATCACGAATGGGGCACATTTTTGGCAGAAATTCTGATAGCCGACAAAAATATTGAAGGCGATGAAACAGTTGGAAGAGTTAAAAGGAAAGCTTCTCCAGGGGACGTCAGGGAAATTAAAGATAACCAGAAAAAGGAGAAAGAAATTCTCAGAGAAGCAAAAAATCAAGCCAGAGCTCTGGAATTGCCCATGAAAATTATTGATGCCCGGATAAGCATTGACGGCAGCTGTGTGGTGATTGCTTTTGTGGCTGATGGACGAGTTGATTTTCGCTCAATGGTAAAAAATCTTTCAACAAAATTTGGAAAATCAGTTCGTCTCCAACAAATTGGTTCTCGAGACGAAGCAAGAAGATGCGGCGGATATGGAATTTGTGGCAAAGAACTGTGTTGCATGAATTCAACTGGTGGATTAAAAAGTATTTCCACAGAAATGGCTCGTTGCCAACTCATTTCTCATCGAGGAAGTGATCGAATCTCTGGTCTGTGTGGAAGATTAATGTGTTGTTTGGCCTATGAAGCTGACCAATATGAAGAATCTCTGGGCAAATTGCCTCCCAAGGGAACAAAGGTGAAGGTTGATGGGAAAATTGGTGAGGTGATTGATCTTCAAGCCATGTCTCAAAAAGTAAAAGTGAGATTAGAAGACGGAACGGAAATAACTGTGGAGAAAGAAAAAGCTAAAACAATCTAAATTTAATCTAACTAAACGACTCTACAAAAATGAATTTGATCAGTCTCATTTTTATAGGCCTTATCTTTATTAGCTTGATTGTTATCATCATCATTTTTGGTAAGAACGCAAAGAAAATCAATTTAAAAGCTATTGAAAAAGAAGCGAGGGAAAGTGGCGGAGAAGAAAGGAAAAGAAATCCCATTGCTGGTTTTTTCGTTCTAATATTTAGCAAGATCAAACAGTTTTTCATTGTCATCGCTGAATGGTTTGTGAAAAAGATCAAAAAACTTCTCCACCTGATTCATTTTTGGCTGATTAAGACAAAAAAAGGCAAGAATGGCAATGGAGTTCAAGATGAAATTGAGGCCAAGGAGGAATTGCTGATAGAAGAAGAAAAGAATCTTGACACAGTTATCAATGAAGACCTAGCCAATGTTGAAGAAGAGGCAGCAAAGAAACAATTCACAGCTCAAGAAGAATTTATTGCTGAAAAGATGAGACTGGCTCAAAAATCAACCGAAGCAGTTGATACTACTCCAGAGATAGCTGAATCTCCCCAGCCAAAACCAATGATCAGTGAGACTGCTCAACAGGAAGCAGTCGCAGAAGGGAATAATCTAGAAGTGATTGCCGATGAAACAGAAGAAAGGGTTGAGATTGGAGAGCCGGGAGCAAAAAAAGGATTTTTTGGTCGGCTGTTTGGGAAAAAGAAAAAAGAAGAGATCAAAGGAGTCGATTATGTGGCTGGTGATGCGACCGTCCCAATGACCGAAGAAAGTTTTTCTGATGGAGTGGTAAAAGTGGAGAAACATGGCGAGGAAGACAACGAAAATATTCTTAACGATGTGGTGACAATTCAAAAAACAGAAGGGCTGAGTGATGATGAACTGGGTGTTGATAAGGAGATTCTGGAAAAAAAGATTCTTCAAAAAGTCGAGAAAAATCCTCGGAACACTGAAAATTATCGAGAATTGGGAGAGCTGTATATCAGAATGGGGAACTATGAAGATGCTGAAGAGTCATATAAATTTATTTTGCAAATTGCCGCTCGAGACGCTGATGCGAGAAGAAAATTGGAAAAAATCAAGCTTCTCAAGAGACTGAAATAAATACAAAATTAATATTCACTTGAATTGCTACTGCTTCACAAAAAAATTTCAGGAACCACTACAAAGTGTTAGAATTTGGAATTATATACTTCAGAACCGCCCTAAAATTTTTTGTTTATCAGCAGCAACTCAAGTTCATAAGAGATGTTTTGCTTCAATGCCGTTGTAGCTCAGTTGGTAGAGCGCATCCATGGTGGGACGAAGAGTCCATGCCCACATAATTGGAAACAGTAATGTGAATCTCGAATAACGGTTAAAAGCCTGGTACGAGGTCAAGACCGTGGCACTATCGTAGTAGGGCCCGAACGACTGACAAGAGAGACTAAGTCCTAAGTGTTTTCAGGATAAGTCTAAGATACAGTCTAATCCTCTAATATCGTGCTAATTAAAATAGAGGTGTAAATGAAGGATGAGGTCCGCGGTTCAACCCCGCGCAACGGCTCACTACTTCGCCTTGGTGAAGTAGTGCCCTTCGAAGCTTTCTTGACCTTCGTAGCTTTAGCGAAGTAGGTAGCGAAGTAGGGCAGATAATTGAGAATTCAAAGATCTGTGCTATAAACACCAAGGCTACGAAGTGCAGGCACTACCAAATCGTTATAAATTAATTTAAAAGCGACAAATCATGGGTCGGTGGCAGAGCGGTCAAATGCACCAGACTGTAAATCTGGCGGCGCAAGCCTACGGGAGTTCGAATCTCTCCCGGCCCACCATATCGCCGTTTTAGCAATCTTCCCATCCTTGAGGTCTGGCTTTTTCAATTTGTGTCCTAGTAACTAAGAAGGAGGCCGAATAATGAAAAAAAGTACACAATTCGTTCTTGAATTAGGTGTTGGAGACATCCAAAGTGTCTTAGACTTTTATGTTGATATTCTTGGATGCAAGCTATTAGAAATTGAGAAGGATGAGCGCGGTATTCCGTTTTGGGCCGAGATTTCTTCTGGAACATCGCGGCTCATGTTTGAACGGTTGGACTATCTAAGCAAAGAGCTTTCCGGAGTGTCGAATGAGACTGGCAAGCCAAATTTTGCTTTGGTCATGCGGATTAAACCGGTAACTTACGCAAAGGCTCTTTTAGAAAAGCTGCGTGAAAAGGAATGTTCTGTTGAAACCGGTCCGATTGAAACTGATTATGGGTCATACGAATTTTCTTTTAGAGACCCAGCTGGATATGTAATTGTTGTGTCTGGACGCGATTAGGAATATAATATCGACATTCTTATTTTATAAAATAAATTCAATATTTATTGCAGCTTTACAGTTTTTATTTCATATGATCAAATACAGATTGATGGATTGAATTAATTACTGTTACTCTATCCAAGAATTATTTTTCTGATCATCTACTTTCGCTTTTTTCTCAGTTGGTTCTTACTTCGCCGTTTTGGCAATTTTCCCATCCTTCGAGTTTCGTCTCGAGGTGGCCCACTATCTCGTCCCGTCCTTTATGTTTATGTTAAAGAGCGGGGTTTACGAAGTGCAGACGCTGATTCTTCTTGCCGAGATAGCCCTGACGTGAAGTCGGGGTCCCGATTACCGCCTTGCGGTACATCGGGACTCAATGGTAGACCTGCCCGCCTTCGCCTAAGCCCACGTAGCTCAATTGGTAGAGCAACCGCCTTGTAAGCGGTAGGTTGTCGGTTCAAGCCCGACCGTGGGCTCAGGCATAGGCAGGCGGGGCAACCGCCTTGTAAGCGGTAGGTTATCGGTTCAAGCCCGGTCTTCGGCTCCATTCTATTGATTTTTAAGCGATAAGAAAGTATTGGTGCGGGGCGAGTTCAATTCCTGGTCTCGGCTCAGATAAAAACAAGGTGTTCACCTTGTTTTTTAATACCTCATTGTCTATCATTAGCTTGTAGATAATTAAATAGTATCAAAAGAGAAAATTTGCGATGAAGAAGCACTCAAGTTTTATCGGCCAAAAAATAGTATATACCATAGTATATACTATTTTTTGGCCCTACCCAGATAAAATACTTATGCTATAATCATCGTCGATGAAAAGGGCGATTTTCATAACTTTTCTTTTAGTTTTGATTCTGCTGGGAGCCAGAGCGGGAGCTTTTTGGTTTGGGAAGAGACAGGTGAATTTTTCGGGAGAAAAAAATGTTATTTTAGTAGATAATGGCTTTCGTTACAACATAAATTCAAGTGTTGAAAACGTAAAAAGCTTGATTGAAAGCCAGGGAATCAGCTTGGGAGCTGATGATCGAGTCTATCCAGGATTGGCAGCTCGAGTGACACCGGGATTGACAGTGGAAATTGAACGAGCCATGCCGGTCGTGATCGAAGTGGACCGTAGAGTAATTGAGAAAAATGTTTTTGCCACCAGTGTTTCCGGGGCGCTAGCTGGAACCGGGGTGACGATGAGTCATCTGGACAAAGTGGAACCAGGGAAAGACACGGTTTTGCAAAAAGATATGGAGATTGTGGTAACCCGAATTAACATTGAAGAAGTGACGGCGGAAGAAAAGATCGATTTTAAAACAGTGGAGAAAGAAGATGATGATTTGCGCTGGAGAAGAAAAAAGGTTAAACAAGAAGGTGAAAAAGGCTTAGAGGAAGTAACTTATCGAGTTACCTATAAAAATGGCAAAAAAATTTCCAAAGAAGAACTCTCTTCCAAAGTGCTCAAAAAGCCAGTGAAAGAAATTGTGCGAATCGGCACCAAAGTGGAAGTGGGCAAGACCAAGGTGGGAGTGGCCAGTTGGTATACCCACGCCGGCACCATGGCTTGCGCTTCCCGAATGTTCCCGCGAGGAACTTGGCTGCGAGTGACCAATCGAGAAAATGGCAAACGAGTTTTTGTGCAAGTTAATGACTTTGGACCTATGCGCGGAACAGGAAAGATGATAGATTTAGACAAAGTGGCTTTCGAAAAACTGGCTCCATTGGGGAAAGGGGTGATTGAAGTGAAAGTGGAAGAGATTTTAGAATAGTATTATGTATCACGTATTAAGTATTATGTATAAAAATGAAACCGAAAAAATATCTTGGGCAGAATTGGTTGGTTGATCAAAAAGCCTTAGGAAAAATAGTGAAAGCGGCAGAATTGTCAAAGAAGGACAATGTTCTTGAGATTGGACCAGGGAAGGGAGCGCTGACAAAGGAATTAGTTGCATATGCAGGAAGAGTGATAGCTATTGAGAAAGATGAAGAGTTGGCAAGGAGTCTTGCGCACAATTATCAATTATCAATTATCAATTATCAATCAAGTCCAAAGCCTAAAAACCAAATTAATAATATCAATAATTTCAATAATAAAATTTCGCAAGTTGTAATAGGAGATATCTTAGAGGTGACCCTTCCCGAGTTAATAGAAAAAAACAATTTCCAAGACTACAAAGTAGTAGCCAATATTCCGTACTATATAACGGGAAAAATAATTCGTTTGCTTTTTGAGACAGAGTATATGCCAAAATTAATTGTATTATTAATTCAAAAAGAAGTGGCTGAACGAATTTGCGCCCAGCCAGGAGATATGAGCATCTTGGCTGTGTCGGTACAATATTTTGGAAAGCCAGAAATTATTGATTGTGTTCCCAAAGAGAGCTTTGAACCAGTGCCAAAAGTGGATAGTGCAATTTTGAAGATCATTCCATTTAAAAAGAAACCTCAACAAAATAAAGACTTTTTCCATTTAGTCAAAATTGGTTTTGCTTCACCGAGGAAAACTCTAGTGAACAATCTTTCAGCCGGACTATACCAGCCAAAAAATGAAATTAAAAAAATACTCAATGACATTGAATTAGATGAAAAAGTCAGAGCAGAAGATCTTTCGATCAAAAAATGGCAGGAGCTGAAAGAGAGAACGGAAGACTAAAAGATAGACTAAAAACAGGGGTTTCCAAGCCCCTTTTAAATTGATATAATTAAAGTGATTCATCATAAGTGAATTACTTCAAATATTACTAAAATGCCAAAAAAAGAAAATAAAAAAACAAAAAAAATCCATAATCCAGGAATGGCCGATCCCACAAAAGTTCGCAAAGTGCTGAAAACGCTTCGCCAGAAGTCAGAGGAGGAAGAAGCGGCTCGATTTGCCAAGTCCTTGAACTACCCCTACTTAGATTTGAATATCTTTCCCATTGATCAGGAAAGCATTTGGGTTGTTCCTGAGACAGAGGCCAAAAAGTTAAATCTGATGGCCATCTACCGGAAGGAAAAAGACATCAAGGTCGCTGCTGTTAATCCGCAGCCTAAGGAAGTTAAAACCTATCTGGAAAATTTGGAGAAAAAAGAGGGCTATAAAGTTGAAGTATTTGTAGTTTCAAAAACTTCTTTCGAAGCAGCGCTAGGCGAATACAAAAAGACTAGACTAACTGAGGTCTTTGACTATATGAGGATGAATCTGAAGGGGAGAGATCTGGAAGAGTTCGAAAAAGATCTCGAAGGAGTTATTGATTTGGAAAAAAGAATTAACGAACTCCCAGTGACTGAGGTTCTGAATATGATTTTTGCTGGAGCGATGAAACTCAGAGCATCGGATATTCACTTTGAACCAGAAAAAGACGAGAAAGTCAGGTTGCGTTACCGAATTGATGGGGTGCTTCAGACGGTAGCGGAATTTTCCATCAACATCTATCCCACAATTTTGTCTCGAATAAAAATATTGAGCAAAATGATGGTCAATGTGAGAGAAGTTGCTCAAGATGGAAGGTTTTCCATCAAACTTGACGAAGAAAAGGGAGATGAAATTGATGTTCGAGTTTCAGTGCTTCCTGGCAATCACGGAGAAAATATTGTGATTCGACTGTTGGGTCAAGACATCGAAGAACTTGATCTCAAAAAAGCAGGATTGACTGGGTTGAGTTATGATTGGCTAGTAGCTGAATCAGAGAGAAAGCAAGGCATGATCATCAACTCTGGACCAACCGGCAGCGGTAAAACTACTACTCTCTATTCAATCATCAATCGAATAAATTCTCCCGACAAAAAAGTTATTAGCATTGAAGATCCAGTGGAATATCAAGTTTCAGGAGTTAGTCAAACTCAAGTAGAGGATGAAAAGGGTTATACTTTTGAAAAAGGCCTTCGCTCAATTGTTCGTCAAGACCCAGATATTATTTTAGTGGGTGAAATTCGGGATGAAGCTACAGCCGAAATTGCAATCCATGCAGCCTTGACCGGTCATTTAGTGTTAACCACTATCCACTCAAACAGCTCAGCGGGAGTAGTTGGCCGCATGATTGACTTGGGAGTCAAACCCGCCCTGATTGCTTCGGCCGTAAATTGTCTTATTGCCCAGAGATTGGTGCGAAAACTTTGTTTTCATTGTAAAGAAAAATATGTGCCGGCCGAAGAAACAATCACCACTCTCAAAAAGATGCTCTCGTTAATTTCTCCCAAATCAAAGGTGGAAATCCCTAAAAAGGTAGAATATCTTTGGCGGCCAAAAGGATGTCACAAGTGTCAAGGGCTGGGCTATCGAGGGAGAACAGGAATTTTTGAAGTTATGACTATCAATGATGACATTAGAAACCTGATTGAAAAAATTGCCACTGAAGATGATTTAAGAATTGCTTCGTTGGAGAATGGCATGATCACCTATGAACAAGATGGAATTCTAAAATCTATCCAAGGAACAACATCACTGGAAGAATTGCAACGAGTGGTTGGAACAGGAGAATATCTCATGAAAATCTATGAAAAGATTGTCATTCAATCTCTTTCAAGAGGAGTCATGATTGAAAAAGAAATTATGGATAAAACTAAAAAACTATCCAAAGATTATGAAAAATTGGAAACAAAACTTCAGAAGGCTTCTCTGAGTGAGATCATTAAGTATGTTCTTTCGGCAGCGCTGTTCATGAGAGCGGGTGATATTCACATTGAACCAGGGGAAAATGACTTTAAAGTTCGATTCAGAATCGACGGAATTTTACATGATATTGTGAGATTGCCGATGACCGAATTTTTAAATGTTTTGAATGAAATCAAAAACCTTTCTGGATTCAAAACTCAAATCAGACAAGGGGTGATTGATGGAAGGTTCAGAATTAGTGTTCCCGATGACATGAAAGAAATCAAAGATAAAAGAATTGACGTGAGAGTCTCGATCATTTTGGGTGGCTTCGGAGACATTATCGTGATGCGCTTGCTCAACCAAGCAGCTCAGGCGACTGAACTTGAAAAATTAAACTTGCATCCACTCAACTTGGAAAAACTCAAACGCAACATCAAGAAGCCCAATGGAATCATCATCAACACTGGGCCAACCGGCAGCGGAAAAACAACTACTCTCTATAGTGCTTTGACCTATCTTAATAGTCCTGAATCAAAAATAATTACCGTTGAAGATCCAATCGAATATCAACTGGATGGGATTATTCAAACTCAAATTAAAGAAAAAGAAGACTACACTTTTGCAACAGCTATCAGGGCCTTGCTCCGACAAAATCCTGACATTATGATGGTGGGTGAAATTCGGGATGGTGACACAGCCGAAGCGGCCTATCAAGCGGCTCTAACTGGCCATTTGGTTTTGAGCACCTTGCACACCAACAGTGCGGCTGGATCAATTCAGCGCCTAGTTAATATGGGACTGAGTCTTTCTGATATGATTGCTGGAACCAATTGCTTCATCGCTCAAAGGTTGGTGCGAAAACTTTGTCCTGATTGTCGAAAAGGAAGAAGGCCAACTGATTCAGAAAAAGAAGAGATCAACGAAGCACTCGAAGAGCTTTCTCCCAAAACAGGAATAAAAACACCCCCAATTAAAAAGATATATGATCCAGTGGGCTGTGAAAAGTGCAGCGACATTGGCTATCAAGGAAGAATTCCTATTGCTGAGATGCTTGAAATTAATCCGGAGATGGAAACATTTTTGGCTAAGAATCCCACTACTAGCGAAATTAGAAAAGAGGCCATCGAAGAGGGAATGATGACCATGGCTCAAGATGGCATCTTGAGAGTTTTGTTAGGCGAGACTTCTTATGATGAAGTGGCCAGAATAGTCAAAGAAATTGACTCAGAAGAAAAAAAAGAACGACTGGAAGAAGGGAAAAATAATTCAAAATAACATTGAATCTGGCTTATTTAAAACAAAAAACCACCTCTCAGAGAGGTAGCCATTTGTATTTTGCTAGTAATCTGTAGACAAAAATCTTACGCAAAGAGCGTAAGGCTGGATCAGATCCGAGAGCTAACGCAGTCGAAACCACGCAAGTCTTTTACATAAGAAGAGATCCAAGGAGTCAGAGCACCCCTTTGCCTACAGGTTACTAGCAAAAATGTCTTTTGAATGTGTCATAACAGATTAGCATACACGGAAAACATTGTCAAGACCCTCTTGCAAGCCCAAGCATCTTGTATATACTACTAAACACGACGTGGATTATTTCAAAAATTTTAATGATTACTTCGAACAAAAATCGAACAGTCGAAGAAGAACAGTTGGAGATCACTCTTCGGCCACAAAACTTTTCCGAGTATGTTGGTCAAAAGAAAATTAAGAAAAACTTAAGTGTTCTTTTGGGTGCCGCCCAAAAGAGAAAAGAACCCATTGAGCATGTGCTGCTTTTTGGTCCACCAGGATTGGGAAAAACGACTCTAGCCCACATCATTGCCAAAGAAATGGGCACTGGAATCAAAACCACCTCTGGTCCAGCCATAGAAAGAGTGGGCGATTTGGGGTCGATTCTGACCAATCTTAATGACGGGGACGTCTTATTTATTGATGAAATCCACCGATTGAGTAAATTAGTCGAAGAGGTGCTCTATCCAGCGATGGAAGATGGATCATTGGATATCATTGTAGGTAAGGGACCTTCAGCTCGAACGATCAAACTTGATCTGCCTCGCTTCACCTTGGTAGGCGCGACAACTAGATTAGGCATGCTTTCTTCACCCTTGCGCAACAGATTTGGAGTGACCTATAAACTGAATTTCTATGACGACGATGAAATCAGTGACATCGTGCGTCGCTCGGGAAAAATTCTCAACGTAGGAGTGGATGGTTCCGGGTGCAACGAGATTGCTCGTTGCTCTCGCAAAACTCCTCGGGTAGCCAATCGTTTGCTAAAAAGAGTTCGTGACTATGCGCAGATTAATGATCATGATATGATAACTGAAAGCACGGTTAAAAGAGCCTTCAATATGCTAGATGTTGATGGAATAGGGCTGGAACCAGCTGACAGAGAGTTGCTCCGAGTGATGATTGAAAAATTTGATGGTGGGCCGGTAGGTGTGCAGACCGTGGCAGCGGCTTTCTCTGAAGAACCTCAAACCATCGAAGAAGTCTATGAGCCTTATCTTTTGCAAATTGGATTTCTGGAACGAACTCCTCGAGGACGGAAAGCCACTAAGTCAGCCTATAAACACTTGGATATCGAGTACCCGGAGGAGCAAAGCAAGCTAATTTAAGTAGAATCCGAATCTGCAAACTGCAAACTAGTAACCAGAGACATGTTTAACCCATTTTTGATATTATATTTCATCTTAATCCTTTTCTTCTTGTTCGGTGTTTTTGCCGTGGTTTTTCACTTGCTAGTTTATAGGATGAATCAAAAATTCTCTGTTTTAGTCACATTAACTTTCCTGACTGGTGCAGGAATTTTATTTTTAATTAATGCCATCATTGCTTTGACGATCAATTGGTCTGCCGTAGAGATTATTTTTTAAGAAACGTAACAATTGTACAATGAATCTTGTTCCTGACGCTGATTATCAACATCGATATCGTGACTACACCTTTAAGGGTAAAAGACCTGATGAGGAAATAGTCCTTCTTCTTCGCCACCACTGGTTGATTTTTGTTTTTAATTATATCCCAGTTTTCTTTTTTCTTCTTTTTATTATTTTAGTCCAAGCTTTTGGTCCCAGCTGGATCAAAGCAGCTGATGTTCCCGTCGCCATGAACGTCTTTTATCTGGCAATCACTTTCTTGTGGATGTTTTTTTGGCTAACAGCCTTTGTTATTTGGGTAGACTACTACTTAGACGTTTGGATTGTGACCAATCAAAGAGTGATTAACATCGAACAATTTGGTTTGTTTCGTCGAGAAGTTAGCGAGCTCGGTCACAGCAAAGTCCAAGACGTGACCACTAAAATTAAAGGATTTATTCCCACATTATTTAAATATGGCAACGTCTACATTCAAACGGCTGGAACTAAAGAAAGATTTGTCTTCAAACAGGTGCCCAACCCAGTTTTTATTCGATCAGTTATCATGAAATTGCAAAAGAGAGCGATCCAAGAGCAGAAGAAGAGAGAGGGAGAGATATTGAGGGGGAAGCTCTAATCAAATATTTTTCTGTGTACGTGATGTGTATGTGCTAAACCTCCACTTAGGAGGTTTTTGTTTCCAAATAACTAGCCCTTATTTCTTGTATTAATTAGTAGAAGAAAAATTATTTTCTCTAATAATTAACACAAAAAAATGAACAAAGTAGTGCATTTTGAAATACCCGCTGATAATGTTGAACGAGCTAAGGGCTTTTATTCAAAAGTTTTTGGTTGGAAAACTGAGGATGTGGAAATGGCGGAAGGAAAGTATACCATGGTTCACACTGTAGAAGTTGACGAAAATAAAATGCCCAAAGAAGCTGGTGCAATCAACGGTGGTATTATGAAAAAAGAGAAAGACGATGATACTCCGGTGATTGTCATTGATGTTCCTCATTTGAAAGATCATCTCAAGGAAGTGGAGAAAGCTGGAGGGGAAACTGTGATGGCTCCTTGGCAGGTGAGTGACATGGGTTGGTATGCCCGTTTCAAAGATCCAGAAGGAAATGTGATTGGTCTTTGGCAGGATGCGAAAAAGAAATAAAGTAATGATAGATGGGTATTGGAAAGTTTCAAATATAAAAATCCGATCTGAGAAGATCGGATTTTTGAAAAAAGAATTATGAAAAATATTGTGAAATCCATGTGCCCAGTGAGTAAGTAACTAAAATCACAATAACGGCTATTAGAAGATGCTCCCCAATTACTTTCCAAGCAGACTCTTTTTGGTCTTTGGCAATAAAGTAGCTCAAAATTGCCAAGACCAACAAACCCCAAAAAACATTTACCAGAATAGCAACTTTTAGAGATAGCAGAAAAAGGGCAGGCAGAAAAGTGAGGGCAAAAATAAGCTTAGAAAGAAAAGCAGAAATAGTAGCCTCCCAGATATCTTTTCGGTGGTTGCTCTTTGACTCCTCTGAAATGTGAATCCCCAGTGAATCAGAAAGAGCATCGGCAATAGCAATGATGATAATTCCTCCGATCACCACTGCTTCAGAACTAGTTCCAGAATAAAGTCCCACCATCAATCCCAAAGTGGTAATGGTAGCAGAAGTCAATCCGAAACAAATTCCTGTGCGTAGTGAATGTTTCATAAAAAATACTTATACGTTACCGTGCTTTATATTTATCAAAATAATAATCAGAAAAGCCGTTTAAAGCAAATTACATTTCCTTATTTCCTCATGAGGAATCTCATGAGGAAAAATCACTGCTTAGCCCTCCCAATCATGCAGGATGCACGAAACTTAGCTTTTTTCAAAACCCTACTTAATTTGTAATCTTCCCAAGATTTTATCTGCCGCTTGAAGATGCTTTTTCATATCTTCAGCGCAATCTCTTTTCTGCAACTCAGACAAATTAATAGTCTCACATATTCGGCGTATGAATGCCCTAATAATCAATTGGTCCAATTCTTCAATATCCTTGAATATTTTAATTATTTTTTCTCTTGCTCCTTGCCAGGTCAGAGCATCAACAATTGCTATCGCAAAAGCAAAGTTTGTTGGTCTCCAATAAGGGCTAAAATCAATGACAGCTGGAGGTAATGTTTTGTGGAAAAGAACATTACCGCCGATGTCCCCATGGATTATCTGATTATCTAAGTCTATTTTTTCCTTTGCTTGATCTAGTCTTTCCAAAGCTTCTCTTGCTTGATCGAACTCTAGCGGCAAAGGTAATTCGTTCCAAGCCATTCTATCGGCGATTGCCCAGGGATCCATTCTATCATCAAAAAAATCTGGACGCGGAATATTTTTCAGAACTTTATGAAAATCTTTTGATACTTGGTAGATATTCTCAAGATCATCAGGAACACTTTTTCCCTCCAAATACTCATAAGCCATCCAACCATTAAAGATCCAGTCGCCATTTTTCGCTTTAATAGGTTTAGTAACTCTTACTTTCTCGCTTTGAAAATTATTTAGTATTTCTATGCACCAAATAGTTTCCTTTTTATCAAGTACTGACTTGAGAACAATGTCACCTGCTCGATAGGCTTCTCCTTGCCCTCCTTCAAAAAGCTCCGAATTTTTATCGGGACCAAAGGCGTTTATAATATTTCTTGCTGGTGCAGCACTCATTTTTTAGTTCCTCCAATCATGTAAGGGATATTTGACTGAATTCCACCAAAGTGGAACTCGAGATGACATATTTCACTATAATTTATAGTTCATTCATTTTCTTCTGGACTAAGCCCGCACTTAATCACCACAGCTTTTGGATCATTTTGATCAATCACACACATGATTCCTTTGAACGCAGGTTCCATCGAGGTTGAAGCATAACCGGTTTCCTTGTCATCTTCAATAGGAGTGTAAGTGAAGCCAACAGTTCCGTGATCCCATCCCAAATCGGTGAAAAAAGTATTAATCTTTTTCACGTCTTCTTCACCAGCGTCTTTCAATTGAAAACTCTCAACTTCTTGCAATATCATATTCACATTAGAGCCTTTCCAGAGCAAACTAGCATCTTCAATTTCGGAAAATTGCAGATTCGTGTCATTTTTTAATTTCATCAGAAAAATTTCTACTTTAGTTGGCTCAATGGCTAGTTCAATTTCTTGAAAATCATCTTCGGACTCTTCTTCATTGCTAAAACTATTCACGTTATTTGAAGGTGTGCCATTCTGCTCAGAAGGTGTAAAGGCTAAAAAAATAAAACTCAGAAAGAACACGCCAATTCCCATTCCCAAAACTTTGCTGAAAGCGTAATCCCCTCCAACATATTTGATTTTCACGAATAGGATATATCCGATCCACAAAGCCAGTCCCAACCAGAACCAAAATGACACTCCTCCAGAAAGCAAAAGCAGCAGCATAAAAATTCCCACTGCTACCACCACCCAAAGGAAAGCTTTTTTGTTTCCGGGCTTTTTGCTAGGCTGATTCATTTTTTTCACATCCTTTTTGTTATTGTGGATATCATCCATGTGTACAGCTATTCACTTAGTTTCATGAAATTAATTTGGATACCTATGAGCCGTAGATCTTATTTGTTCCCCCTCTTAGGGTAAGAGGGGGCTGAATTCATTAGTAATGAATTCAGGGGGAGTTAAGTGAATTGGCCGGTCTCTTCTGCAATCAAAACTAACCCCTCTTAATCTCCCCTTACACTAAGAAGAGAGAAAAATGTTTTACGTTTTGTTTATTTAACATCAATAAAGGAACAAAAACCGTCCTCAGACGGCTCTTGTTTTTTAGTTCATTCTTATTCCTCACTAACATATTTCATATCATTTTGGGCAATTCTTTTCCAATCCTCTTCGCTCCCAGATTCAAAAGCCTCTATTTTGTTCTTGAAGTTCTTGGTTAAAAATTTCAGATCTTCGGGATTCTTTTCAACAGCTCCTAGAATTGCATCGATATCAGGATCTTTTCCAATTTCGAGATAACGATACCAAAGAGCTTTTTCTTCCAGCTCTAGATTTGAATTCTCGATATGTTTCTTAAGTTTTTCTTTATTGTTCATTTTTTATTAATTACTTTTAATGTCCTTCATCAGACGGTGATTCTTCAGATGAAGTCCTGGGCTGAGGGCTATCGGGTTTCTTTTTAGGGAAGCGTTTTTTTTCTTTATTGTATATTTCTAAAGTTCTATCGATTATATCTGACCATGCTTCTATTTCATTTAGAACATTACCAGCCCGTTCTTTAGTAGAACCAGTAGAACCGCTAGAACCTCCTCTTTGCCCACTCCTTCTGTCGCCCCAAGTATCTGCGAAAGCCGGAGACGCTGCCGCGAAGCTAGTAGCTGCGGCCATTGTTATTGCTGATATTGTTTTGCCTCTTTTTCCCCACCCCTCGAATATTTTTGAGAACCTGCTTCTAGCCTTGTTCAATTGAGAATCAATCTTCTTTTTTGGACTATCAACATCCTCTAAATTTGTTCTTGATAAACGTTGCATTTCTTCCAGTTTCTTTTCTCCGGCTCTGAATTGTTCTGGATCAATTCCTCGCTTTTCCAATTCTTTGTCTGAAAGCTCTGAAAGATCCGGAGGAGTGCCCATTTTCCCCTCAATTTTTTCCAGCATGTTTTTAGTTTAATTCTTAATTATAAGTTTACTTTTCTATATGATACCTCAATAATCTATTTTTCCAAAATTTTCCCGCATAATCAACGCCGACTCTTTTTGTTTTATTTATTTTAGGTTTAATGAAGTTATCCACTATATATAATTCTGAATCATTATCGAACGCACTTGAATCATTTAATTTCCTATCAATTTGAAATTCTCGACACAATTTTCCTGGTCCATCAGTTTTGATGTTAGAAGCTAGTCTAGAAACTGGTTCAACTGCTCGAATCAAAACGGCAGATCCTTGATCTTCCTTTTCGGTGACGATATTGAGGCAATGGTACATGCCATAAATCATATAGACATACCAAAAACCTGCCGGACCGAACATAATTTCATTTCGAGCTGTCTTCCCTCGCGAAGTATGGCAGGCCTTGTCGTATTGTCCCAAGTAGGCTTCAGTTTCAATAATTGTGCCTTCGATCGTTTGATGGCCAATTTTCCGAACTAAAATTTTACCCAAAAGGCCTTGAGCCACTTGTTGAGTGTCTTGAGCATAAAATTTTTGATCTAAACGCTTTTTCATATTTTCAAATTCATCATAAAGACATAACCATTCAAACGCAACCTGTTGTTCTTGTTCCCCTTTTGAAAGAGGGAGAAGAAAAACATAGATGAACGAAATGGATCACATTTTTCAGGGGGATTTGCATCTTTCCCCTCCTTAGAAAGCCTGCCTGCCAGTAGGCAGGGAGGGGCGTAGGCCTGCCCTCTGAAGCTTTAGCGAAGGATGGGGGTGGTTGATGATGTTCCTCCCATTAATAAGGGGAAGATTAAGATGGGATGAAAAAATACCCATTTAAATGGCCATTTTAATGGGTATTTTTTTGCAGCTTGAATTTTCGGAAAATAAATGCTATTAATGTAACCTTGATAATAAACAATCAAAGTTATTTACAAAAGGAGGAAAAAAATGAGTGAAATCAAGGAAGTCAGGTTTCTCACTGATGATAAAGATTCGAAAAGGAGAAATGAACTAGTGATTACTATAGGAGGTAACGGCGATTGGTACGTTGCTACAGTACCAGAAGGTCGGGGCGTTGCTGGAAGAGGTGTCAGAATTTGCACCTCGGGTGGTGCAGCTACGGCATTTCCTGGTCTGCCTAGAGCCATTGCCGATGCTTTTCATGCTATTGCAAGAGGATTGGAACTAGAGAAAAAAGAACCAGATCTCGTAACCAAATATTTTGTAATTATATTTGGTGATGGCGAAGAAAGAAAATTTGTTCCGTTTAATGACAAGGATGAAGCGCGAGCATATTTTGATAGAGCTTCGATGAATTGGTCAGATTCGTATCTGTGTAAAGTTATTATCGGACCACGAAAAACAACGGCTGTGTTATAACAAATTTTCGGCGAAGGAGAGGTGTCTTATGTTGATCCAAGGCCATGATATGAGCGTTGATGTTGTAAGCAATAATATAACAAGATTTCAGCGATATGGAGCTCACATCCTTTTCCCTGGCCGAGATATCATTTACAGGGATGGAAATCCGGTTGAGGAAATCGTTCGTGACGATGAAGTTATTAAACCGCGAAAAACCCATCTATGTTTCCCGAATTTTGGTCGCACACCGGACAACTTTCCGGGAATTCCCCAGCATGGATGGCTTCGAGACGTCGACTCTGAACAGGTGCGAGCCGACAAGAATCTCATCACAAGTAAGTCAATTATTGGAAATGATGAAGAAAATTTTCCAGACTACCCTTGGGAGATTAAGTGCAATATTGACTTTCAACTTCTTAAGAAAGCCTTTGAAGTTCGAGTGCATCTTTCTCGGTTAGATAAGTTCTCTTCGGATGCACCCTTTACTTTGGCACAACATTGATATTTCAATAACCGACACGGTTTATGGTGTAATCTTGGTTTACCGATTTTCAAAAATCCCTATCGCGGCATTTTTAAAAAAGCTGTAATAGTTCCTTGGGATGATCCAGAATGCCCGGTTATAATCGATCTGATACGGGTTTGCAGAATTTATATGACCATGCAGTCATCTGTCGAAACGGACCACTACATTGTTGCCTGGTCAGACAATCCTGCTTTCTTCTGTATCGAACAACTGATTGGCCAGCATGGTAGTTTTGGAGAAAAGTCAGGTCTGTATCTCACTGATGATTTTTGGGCAAGATTCAGGCTAGATTTCGAGTAAATCCCTCATTTTGAAAAGAAATCAGCGAAATTTAAAAAGCCGGAGACTTGCTCTAAGCGCAGGCCAACGGCTTTTTTATTTGGAAAGTTGATATTTTAGCGAAAATAAAGCTAAGTGGCAATTAATATTTCCCCCTTAGAAAAAGGGGGACTAAGGGGGATTTTCGTTTTATCCTCTTACTAAAAAAAATTATGGATTAAGATTATTTCCATGGCCAAGCGAAAATACCAAGTCCATAAGTCTCATAAACTTTGTATTTATTGAAGAGAAAGGATAGAAAATTTTCAAAATAATTCTCATACCTTTTAAGCACAGCGTCTGTATAATGGTTACATTCTAGCTTGCCACTTTTCGGTCTTTTTATATGGATAAAGTTTCTTGTTTTTGAAAGGCTTAGTAATTGACCGTAAATATTTTTGTCTATTATTTCATAATATTCAGCCATTTTTAATAACGTAGAAGCATTTGTATATTCTTTCACATACAGCTGTGCTAATTTTCCGTCACCAATATCAACTATTTTTTCGCATAAAAGAGCATCAATTATAGCTTCGGATATAGCAAAGAATTCGACAATGATCGTCTTGTTTGTTAGCGATAAATAAGTGCGATCAGGATTGTTACTCCTTTTTATATCGTAAAGATAATCTAAATACTGAAGATGGTGACTAATATCTTTTTTTCTTCCCCACTCTTGAATGAATGGGAAATACTGTTTGTAATACTCGGCAACTTGATATGCCATAACAATTAGTAGATTAGGCTTCTTTTTGAGTAATATGATATATTATTAAATTAATGATGCAAGTTTTTAAGTAGATATGATAGAATGAAGGTAATAAAAAGGTACCTTTTAAGATACCTTAAAAGGTACCCAAGCATAATTATGAGAAGAAAACTAAAAGAAAAAAGCATTCGCAAGGTCTATCGAAAAGCAGGAAGCTATGGAGTGACAATTCCAATGGAAATCATCAAGGCCTTGAAAATCAAAGAAGGTCAAAAGGTTGTCATCACCCGAAAAGGCCAAAAGATTATGATCGAAGACTGGAAGTGATATTACTTACCAAATAATAAAGAGCCTACACATTAACGATATTATTACGTTAACATCGTAGGCTCTTTTTCTGTTATTTCGAGGTAGTGACTCGTATTATTCGATTTGCATCTTTTTTTCTGCAATAAGAGCATCTGTTTTTAGGTAAGAAAGCATAATGGTCATGTCGATGATTACATTACCGATTGCTTCGTCCGCCCACCCTTTCGCTCCAGATGCCACTGCAATTATGCCATGACGATAGGCGCCGCCAGCATAGAGAAATTCGTCTTTTTGCAACAGCCACGGCATAATAGCAATGATCAGGCTGCTTGACATCTTTTCTCTGCTTACCAGGTCATACTTTTTGCCGGCGACTTTAACGAAGTCTTTTTCTGGTCCCCACGTAGTATTCCATGTACCGGCAGGTAGTTTATTACCGAACGTGAAAGGAACTATCTGTTGCAGTCCTGGTCCATCAACAAAACCATCGACCCATTTGGGTCCCCAGACTGCACGATCGTCATCGAGAATGGCAAGGGCTGTAGGTTCTGCCAAGCGAATTGCATGTTCAACCAGATCAATAGTTAAGATTGTCATTTTTTCCCTCCCGTAAGTCTTGTGTTATTGATGAACTTCACAATTGAAACTTTGCCAAATGAAAACTCTTATTTATCGTGATGATAAATAGTAATTGAGAATATGAAAATTAGCAAGTACGAAAAGTACCTCTTGAGGTACCCAAAAAATTTAACCGCCAGTCGTGGACCAGCGGTTCTTAGAGTACCCATGGTGGCTATTATAAAATTCGTTTAGGAACAAGAGCATCTCCGAAGATTTCAGAAAATACTCGCCCGACTTTAATGTGAGCGCCGCTTCTCCAGTCCATGTCAAGGTTAGCAGAAGAAGTAGCTGAATACCTGACAAAAACCGTTTTATTGTCGTTGACGAAACCACCGACAATAACTGGAAAGACGAAACAGAATACACTCTCTGGCTCGATTTCGAGTTCTCGATCCGATGCAATAGCAGCGCAGATTTTTGATGCTAACTTAACCACTTTTTTAGGATGTCGGTTAACAAAATGGGTCGTCATTCCCAAAATTTCGACTATGATTTCATAATCTGACATCGTGTAACCTCCTTTTGAGTTGAACGTTAAGGCGCGTTTGATTTGAATAGACAATATTTCTCGACAAGGTATAATTTATACCATTTTAATTAGGCAAAATCAAGAATGACTCAGATTTTGTAATTACCAGACTTTCAAAAAATAATGTTCTAAGCTAAAAGTGTAAATATACAGGCGAAAAAGTCGCTTAATTCTAAATGAGAAACTGACCGAAATGAAAAAAAGGGATTAATCACAGAGGAGGATAATAAATATCTATTGCGCAGAAATGAGAACGGTGTTATAATTTTCACACAACCAAATATCATCAAGAGTGCAGATAGGGATCTAGCCCAATGACCTGCCGGCAACCCTGAGTTTGATCTCAGTAGGTGCCAACTCTAGCCTTTCGAGGAAAGATGCTGAATGAAGCTTTCCTTTTGGGAAAGTTTTTAATTTATTAAAAAAGAAAAAATGCATTATGATTGTCGAGAGTACACTGCCGAAAGTGTCACGTCAGGACACCCTGACAAAATTTGTGATCAAATTTCCGATGCCATTTTGGATGAATGTTTGCGCCAAGATCCAAAAAGTCGAGTGGCCATGGAAGTTTTGGGAGCCCATGGACTTTTAGTCATTGGAGGAGAACTTACCACCAATGCTAAAATCGATGCGAAAAAAATTGCTCAAGAAATTTATGACAAAATCGGTCACAACGGAGAACTAAAAATTGAAACTAATATTGTTCAGCAATCACCCGACATTTCTCAAGGAGTAGACACTGGTGGAGCAGGGGATCAAGGAATTATGTATGGTTACGCTACTGATGAGACCAAAGAATATCTTCCTAAGGGAGTAGTGCTGGCGCACAAACTGACTCAAGGTTTGGAAAAATTGCGGACCGACGGAACGCTTCCCTGGCTTATGCCAGATGGGAAATCCCAAGTGACTATGTGCAATGGTAATGTGAAAACTGTTGTGGTCAGCACTCAACATGATGAAGATGTTTCTCAGGAAGAAATTAAAAAAGAACTGATGGAAAAACTGATCAAGCCAATCATTGGAGATGTCTCCGGTGTTGAAGTGATTATCAACAAAACAGGAAATTTTGTTCTGGGAGGTTTTGAAGCGGACACGGGACTGACTGGCAGAAAAATTATGGTTGACACCTATGGCGGACTAGTTCCTCACGGAGGAGGATGTTTTTCAGGAAAAGATGCCACCAAAGTGGACCGCTCAGCGGCCTATATGGCTAGATTTGTGGCCAAAAACATTGTAGCCAAAGGAATGGCCAAAGAGTGCTTGGTAGCTGTGGCTTATTCTATTGGAAAAGCTCAACCGGTTATGATCAGAGCGATTAATGAAAGAGCAGAGGATCTGTCTAAGTATGTCAGAGAGAATTATGACTTCACCCCTTTGGCGATTATTGAGAAGCTTGACTTGCGAAAGCCAATTTTCCTTCAAACGGCTACCTATGGACATTTTGGAGAAGAAGGCTTGCCTTGGGAGAAAATAGAAAAATAGCCCGAGAGTGGTCTTGTGGTAGAATAAAAAAGAGTTAAATCACGAAAAATGAAAAAGCTCTTATTGATAAGTGCGATTGTTATAGTTACCCTGGGAGTCACTTTCTTTTTTTTGAGAATATTTTTCCAGAGCTCTGAGGAAAAGCTCTCAGATGTAACAATATCTTTGCCGTTTTCATTAGACAATCCACCAGGACAACTCATTCCCATGGGTGAGACATTGGAGCATCCATTGAGTGAAAATCCTCATGGTCATGCAGGGATTGATTTTTTATTCTATGACGAAAGTGGCCCGACAACTGGTCGAATCATTGCTTGTGCTGATGGAAAAGTGACTCACATCTATGACGAGAGAGGTCGAGAGGGCTGGGCGGTGATAATTGAGCACGATGATGGCAAGTCCAAGACTTTTTATGGTCATCTCAAACCGGTTAATCCTGACTTAGAAGTGGGCCAGTCGATCAGAAAGGGAAATTATGTCGGTGAGGGCTTTAACACTCATTGGGAATTTGGTGCCGCTCAAAAAGGAAAGAAATATCCTGACAGAATTTGTCCGCTTGATTATCTTGATCCGGCTTCCCGACAAGTTTTACTTGACATTTCCATCATGGACAAGCACAAAAAAGCAGGCTTTGATCATGTCTGTAGCGGAGATTATGCCATTGATTAGAAAAAGTAGTTATCTTCATAAACAAAAAGCGCCCTTGAAAGGCGCTTTTTGTTTCTATCGCAAAGAAATTTATTCCAAATCCAACAGTCCGTGCGTAACTGACATGTAGACATCGTCAACCTTTCCAACGTCGTTTACATGATAGGCGAAGACTCCTTGGTTGGCAGCAATGCCAATGGTGTATTTTCCGAAATAGTCTTCCATGTTAACTTTCATCTGTCTAACCACTTGTTGATTTTGATCAAAATTATAAGGCACAGCATTCTTGGTGTAGCCGGCAATTTGATCAGTGGCTTTTTGATTGGTCATTTGACCGCAGCATTCAGTAGCTTCAATGATCACTTTTACACTGGCGGTCATAAGATTGGCCATAGCAGCTTCGTCTTTGGAGTTAACTGCTTTTTGAAATGAAGTGTGGATATTCACTGTTTCCACTTCTTCAGTCTCAGCCTCCTGGGTAGCAGGGGCAGCTACTCCATTCTCTGCTTTTTTCATTTGGGCCATGTCTTTTTTCATGTCGGCTAGTTGCTTAGCTACAACTTGGTTTTCCTGCAGGGCAACTTGCTTTTGACTTTTCATCACAAACTGTTGCCAGAAATAGACTGCGCCACCAACCACCAAAGCAGTAGCTATGATGACCAGAATAATCATCGCAGGACCGCTACAATTACACTTGGCATCTTTTGACACAGCCTCTTTTTGTTTTTCAGCTTGTTTTTCAGCTGAAGCATTTTGTTTTTCCTCCATATTTTTGTTTTTAATTATTCTCTGTATTATCCCATCTGTCAAAACAAATAGCAAATCATTATATATAAGATATTCAGTTAAGACTGCTCTCCTTCAGCAGCACAGACAAAACCTAAGGTGGGTGAGTAGCCTGACCAGTTTTTCTTGTCTTCCAAATCACACTCACTGCAGCCAGAATAGGAATAGCGAGCATAATATTTCTTGCCATCTTTTACATAAGCTTCCATGGCTGGATCACTTTTAGTAGTCTGCTCTTTGATTTCATGAGCTACATCTCGTTCGTTGGGTTTAGAACCAACTTCAAGGGTATAAAGAGCGGCTTTATCAATGCGCTTGTAGGTCACCGTAGCATTATAATGGCCAGTATCATCAATGCTGCCACATTTTACTGAAGGTTTACCCGTTGGAGCTTTAAGCGATAAATTAGTATCGATTGCCAACACTTCATCTTTGGCTGGAGCAGTCGCTAAGACTTGATTGCTATGAGAACTGTCGACTCCTGCTACTTGCAAAACTGCCTGAACCTCATATTTTTCTCCTTTGATAGCTTTAGTCCACTTCCAATTGCTATTATCGACAGCTGGAATTCTTTGGAACTCGCTAAACTCTGTGTAAGAGGTTCCGTATTTTTTTTGATAGAGCGCTACTTCACTGCCATCGGCAATTGGTCCGGAAATTCTGACTATTCCAGAAATTGAAGCCTTTTCTTCCTTGGTTGGATCTTTAGCAATGGATTGAATGCGCAAAACTTCATTTTCGGCAGGGGCCACTGCGCTAGCTGGATCAGACTCTCCAATGATCTTATCTTCGAAAGACATAACAGCTTTGAAATCATATTCTTTTCCGGGCTTAGCTTCGTTCCAACTCCAAGCTACACCATCGACTGCTGGAATTTCTTCAGTAGCTGGGTCATAGGCTTCATCGTCCGTGCCTTTTTCTTTTTGAAAAACTACCACGATGCTTCCATTTGGTACAAATCCATTAATGTCTAGTTGACCAGAAACAGAGAAGATTGCTTGATCGAGAATCTCTTGAGGCACATCTTCCAAGGTCACCTGCAAGGTTAGAACTTGGTTTGTCGCTGGAGCAGTCACCGTGATGGTGTTGGAAGATTTGATATGTTGGTCACCGAGAAAGAGATCAACTTTCAAATCATAGACTTTGCCCGATTCAGCCTGATCCCAAGCCCAAGTTGCGTTGTCCTGAAAAACAATTTCAATACTAGCTTGGGAAAATTCTGTTCGGCCAGTTTCTCTTTGCATCAAAACAATCCTTCCTTCCACTTGATTTTCTCCTTGAGGTTTGAGGCCGTTGAAATTCACTGTGCCAGAAATGGTCACAACCTCTTTCTTATTAGAATTAGAAGAAGAAAAAAACATCGCTACTGCAATTATTGCCAAAGCAATGACTGCAATTAGGATGTAATTAGGTTTCTTCTTCTCTTCTCCCTCCGCACTTGCTCCCCCCGCTTGATTTTCGTTCATTAAATATTGTTATTTAGTTAGAAACGTGGAGCAGCTGGTGATTTTATTCTAGGGTATTAAGTCGGAATTGTAAAATAGGGCTAGCCACGTCGATCCAAAGCTTTTTCAGAGTGTATATTCAAGGATTTTCAAAGAAATTTTTGAAAGCTCACTTTTGAAGCGTTTCGGTCGCAGAAAATAAACTAAAAAAAACATGAGAACACTTTATTTCAGCTATTTTTATACAATTTACGACTCGACTTCGAAGCTCTTGGCAAGCATTTCTTAATGTGTTAGACTCCACAATCACCAAATAACCATGTTGAGGAGGGGAAAAGATATTTATCTCTAAAATTAACAATAAGTACATTGAAATAGAGTATTTTGGTTTCAATTCTTCACATCGATTCCACCAAGAAGCGAGCATTTTTGTGAAAATGATACTCAAAAAAATCTCTTTCGTTGCAACCAGGCAACACGAGGAGTTTTCAGCATGTATATTGTTTATATATTTCAACCTGATATCTCCTCATAGTGAGGGGATATTTTGACTGAAAAATTTTTAAGAAAGGAGAATAAGATGAGAAGACATCAAAAAACTTGTGATTGGTGCACTACTGGGCCCTTGGCAGTGCAACCGGGTTATTTCAGGGATATCGACATTGATTATTGCCCTGAAGATTTTCCTGTGCAGATTGCAATTTGCGCAAACTGTGCGGGGACAGGCGATAGTAGTCTTGTCTCGAGAGGCGAAAAAGATCTCCTTATAAAATTGAGATTTTTAAGATCAGAAAATCCGGAGAAGATCAAAAACGCCAAGGGGAGGATTAAGACCCTGATGAAAGAAAAATGGGAAAAAGCAGGGCGCCCTCAGGAAGTCTATGCGGCGAGTTTTTTCTCATAATATAATGTCCGGAGGTCCTCGCCATCGCGCTTGGATCTCCACCTTCCCCAGTCCACATATTGGATGTGGGTTGAGGAGGGGAAGTTCATTAAAACAACATACTGGAATCAACACTTTCCATGGGAAATAAAATAATGGAAGCAAAAAGAACAAGAACCGATAATGCAAAATAAACGATTGGAGGAAAAAATTAAACACAACAGCAAAGAAGATTTTTTGAAGGCTCTTAAAATCGTTGGAAGTGACAACCCCATCTTTGATATTCTGATAGATACGATCAAAAAGCTGGGACGCAATACAATATTGGTGCGTTCCATTGAACGCCCGCCACGCCTCAGCAGAAAGGATTTTGAAAAGAGATTGCCTGAAATCAAACAAAGGGTGCAACTACTCAGAATTTCTGCAAAGGATGTTCCTCAAAATTATGAGGAACATCTCATATTGGAGGAATTGGCCGAAGAGGGACGGGGCGTGGTGAAAAAATACTCCGTGAAGTATCCCGAAGATATGCAACCTCATGAAATTGGGCTATGTCCAATTTCTACAACGGCTCACGACTTTTTTCCGCCAGGGTTGCACTTGGCCGGATATGCCAGGGAGATCATCATCGAACATCATTCTAAAGGACAGAAAAATAGCCAAGTTTAAGCTAAGAGAACCGTTTAATTGGCTCATGGAAGATGCTGGAGATCTAAAGATCAGAATGCCAGCCCTCGAACCGATCTTTCTTGCTTTAAATAAAGCAAAAAGAGGCGTTTCTGCCTCTTCTTGTCCTACTATGCTGGGGTGGTAGGATTCGAACCTACGAATCATAGCTCCAAAAGCTACTGCCTTACCGCTTGGCTACACCCCAGTGTTATCAATAATACCATCAATCCAACCTTTAATTTTCCTATTAAAATTCGTACTTTTCTTAACAGATACGATCAGAAGGCCATTATAATTCTTATTATATTTTCTATTAGTTTTAGGGTTATGCCTTTTTATCAGTGTTTTTTTAAATTCTGGAATTGGAACCTTGGATATTTTAGACCAATACTTTTTCGCTCTTTTTTCATTAGCTGTTTCATGAATTGCTAAGCGAACATCAATATCACTTCTTTTAATTTTACATATTTTAGTTAGCCAAAGAATAAATATCCTTATGATGTCCGGATCAGAATTTCCTAATCCCACTCTTTCTGATACGTTAGATTCTTTTTGTTTGTTCCCTTCGGCCCAATAAAGAGAAATTCCAACTAGCCATAAATTCCTTTGCGATATCTCTCCAATTTCTTTGGAAGCTTTTTCTCTTATTTCCTTGGTAATTTCTATCCTTCTTTCCCTACAGACTCGCTGTGCTTTTAGCTGGGCAAGTTTTCTCTTCTTTGTTAATCTTTGTTTCTGACTTTTAGCAAGCCCAACATCTCTCAACCAGACAGATAGAGTTGATTTGGAGACGGAAACTCTTTCCAAGATTTCATTATAGGAAAGTCCTAGTTTTCTGAGTTTGATTGCCCGTTTTCTTTCTTTCTCTTTCATATAAGAACCATAGTTAATGTAACTATATTATACATCAATGGTTCGATATTTCAAAGGACTTACAATATTAGATCCTTTTTTAATCGTCAATCATAAATATAAAATTGTCAATTCTTCACAATCCTTCCTCCCATCATTTGCATTGCATCATGTAATACATTCTTGTTTTCACTAGAACTTTCAAATTTTCTATCTTTGCACTCCGCTTCAGTCAAAAAAACCACCTTCAAAGACACTCCGAGAATTTTAGCAACGACCTTCTGGACTGTCAACCGATTATTATTTTCACTTAATTTATCCTTATAAAAGGCATATTTTGTTTTTATATAAAGTGAATCATCTTCAATTCCACAAGGCGTGCAGTTTTTCAAAAAAGCATGAATCGAATGGTTGTGAGGCTTAACTTCCGTGAGAATATCCGACCATTTTTCTAGAATTTCTTCTAGAGTAACTGTTCGATTGCTGGCTTTGCTTTTTTTATTTGATTTCTCTATGACCTTTTTATTCTCTTTTTTATTATCTGTATCTTTTAAGATACCTTTTTCTGCCTGCTCCTCGGAGTCCTGCTCAGCAAGACGAAGTGGGGTACCCTTCTTTGTAGCAGGCGATTTAATATTTTCTCGTTTCGTCGGCTCTTTATTTTCCGGATTATTTTTGGAAATATCTTCCGGATCACCAACTGTCTGATTTTTGCTGACATGATATTCCACTACCGCTAATTCTAAAGGTAATTGAGGAATAGCAGTATCCTTGAAACCTTCAAGACTTTTTTGAAAAAGCTCAGTCAAAAACAAAATATCTTCCAAGACCAATTTTTCTGCAATTTCCTTAGCTTCCTTGAACTGATCTTGAGAAATACTACCGATAATTTCCTTGGCTGAATCTGGATTGGTCTTAATAATAATCAGATGACGCAAGTATTGCAGAACATTTTTATTGAAATTCTTCAAATTTAGTCCTTCATTTTGAATTTGGTCGATTTTAGTTAGGGCCTCTTTAGTTTGACCGCTGGCTATCATCGAAACAAACTCAGTCACCAAACGTCGCGAAGAAGTGCCTAGGATTTGCTGAACTTCTTTGGCAGTTATATTCTTGTCCTCTAGGGCAATAATTTGACTCAGCAATGATTCAGCATCGCGCATCCCACCCTCGGCTTCCAAAGCAATCGTTTCAAGCGCTTCTTTTTCAATTTTAACCCTTTCTTTTTTGGCCAACTGAGCCAAGCGCCCAGTGATTTGATCTTGAGAGAGAGGAGTGATGTCAAATCGTTGACAGCGAGAAATGATAGTCTCGGGAACTTTGTGAAGTTCAGTGGTAGCCAAAATGAAAACGGCATGAGCAGGAGGTTCTTCCAAAGTTTTAAGTAAGGCATTGAAAGCGCCAATCGAAAGCATGTGAACTTCATCAATAATATAGACTTTATAATTCAAAGCCGACGGAGGAAGAGGAACCGCTTCTTTGAGCTGGCGAATGTTGTCCACTCCAGTGTGAGAAGCAGCATCAATTTCGATTAGATCTAAGGCCTTATCCTCAAGGATCAGTTTGCAATTATCACATTGGTTACACGGCTCAATACTGGTGTTTTGGTTAGCTTGTTTGCTGGTTTTGGGTTTTTGCAGATCCAGGCAATTGATGGATTTGGCAAAAACTCGAGCAATGGTAGTTTTTCCGGTTCCACGAGGACCAGTTAGCAAATAGGCATGGCCAACGTGATCATTTTTGATGGCGTTGGTCAGCGTGCGAATAGTAAAGCTCTGTCCGCTGATCTCGGAAAAAGTTTTTGGTCGATATTTTTGATAAAGGGATGAAGACATTGTATGTAATTTTTAGTGAATCCTTGAATTATAAAATACCCATTCTCTCCCCTTATGGCAAGGCGGAGAATTGCGGATGAGTAATTCTCAAGAGGGGTTAATTCAAATGGCAGTAGACGCCGGCCAATTCACTTAATTCCCCCCTGAATTCAAAACCAATGAATTCAACATCTTTCCAAAAGAGGGGGAAGAGTAAATAAATTTTACTATTCAAAGGTATCTGGTATTTAGTATAGATAGAGAATGGCAAATGTAAAGATTTTTAGAGTAAAAAATGGTATATACTATAGTATATACTAAAATATATACTATAATTTCGAGCCATTTAAATAATGAAATACGATCGCAAATGCAATCGTATTTGAATAGACAAATGTTCGAGAGAGTATTCTATAGAGTACTCCATGAGAGACTCTATTTTTTAAAAACAATAAACTTGTATCCCAGGAAGTTCCAGGCAAGACCTACGGCTGTTCCACAAAGAGCACCAACGCTGCCCCAAATTTGAGCAGAAAGAGGAATAATTAAAGTGCTATCAAGCGCCGGTTTAGCAAAATTAACCACCAAAGAAGCGACAGTAACATTGATCAAGGCGCCAATGATGGAAATGACAAAAAATTGAGAAAACTTCTTGACTTCCTGATTCTTGGACTTGTCTCTGAAAGCCCAGCGCTTGTTCATGAAGTAGCTAAAGGTTGCAGCAGCAGCGAATGAAATGGTTTTGAAAATCGAATAGGGCGTGCCATCAGTATAACCAGATATGAACATTAGAATGTTGAGGATGACAAGATCAACCCCGGTATTCATTGCGCCAATGACGCCGAAACGAAGAAATTGTCCAATAGCAGGATAGCGAGACAGAATTGCTTGCATTTTGTTTTGCTTTTTAGAAAATAAAAATATTACCCAGAGTATTCAGTAATATTTTACTTAAATAATAAATGATCTTTTAACTAACATCCTCTTCAGCTCCAGCTGGCTGTTTGGCCTCTTTCTTCATTTGATCAATATCAGGAGTCCACTCATCGAGAATGTCATCTTTTTTCTTAGCGCTCTTTCGTTCGTCCTCAATTTCTTTTTCTAGTTTCTCAATAGCGGTTGGTTTTCCATTGGCGCTCTCTTCAGTCAGCTTTGGTTGCATTGGCTCTGACTGCAAATTGATGTCCGGAGAGCTGAGAACATCGGACGCTTTGCGGACAATATTTTCAATTGCTCCCCAGGTGACTTCACCCTCTCGGGGAACAATAACCGTCACTTCGTCACCTGCTTCAATCTTGAAATAGGTGGCAGCAGCCAAAAGAACCTTATAACTTCGATCTTCCGTTTTAACAAAAAAGTTTCCTCTTTCGTCTTGATTGGCAATGCCAATCAAATATTTTCGCTCAGCCGGACCAATTTGTTTATAAACAAAATTTCCTTCACCCGTGATGGTGAGTTTGAGCATGTCTCCTTCGACTAGTTTTGATTTTGAAGCATAATTAGCAGGAACCGGATATTGTTTTCCATCTTCACCGATCATAATTTGTCCATCAAAAGTTCCGTGAATGATTTGACCATCACCATCAAAATCGGAATCATCAACTGAACCAAAGTCAGCGCCGTTGCCAGATGCTTTCTCCTCGATTTGAACTTGAGATAGCATGGCCTTGGCAGAAGTGATGGTTCTTTCTGCCGTGGCAATCATTTCCTGAAGTGATCGGATTTTTTCAGCTCGATCTTCTTCCTGCTTCTTATTAGCAGATTTCTTTTCCCCCATGGATTTTGTTTTGGCTATTTATTTTTCACCCGAAGTGGAGTGATTGCTTTTTAAGCGATCCTTCCGCTCCGCGGGGCGTTTTTATTTTTGTCTAAACCTAGATTCATTATAAATTCGAATTTGTTATCATGCAAGCAAATTTTGGTTTTGAGACAAAACTTTTGTTTTCTAAAAAGTAAATAGCCAACTTAGCTTAACAATTAACATTTAACAATTAACATTTAACTTCAAGGGAAGATCATCCGTAACAAGGTAATCTAATTGAGTCAATTGTCAAATGTTACATGTCAAATGTCGAATATGGCTAACATGTAATACTAATACGTATGAAGTAAAATGTCAATTAAAAAAACAAAGGCGATAAATTAGAAATTATCGCCTTTAAAAATCATCTCTTGGTGAAATAGTTTATAAGTTTTACCCTGGTTTAACCTCAAGAGACTGCATATCAATTTCCATTCCCTTGAAATAAGCGTCGAGTATCCTTTCCAGTATTTCTCTTTGGGTCTCTGATGCGTCTACTCTCCATCTTATTGTCATAAGGGCCTTTACAATGTCACCCTCATCATTTCTTTCTAGAGTAAAGCCAGGACTTGTGAACATAGCACCACATTCTCTTATTAGATTACTGAAATCAAGTGGATGATTAGTTTCCAAGTTCGTAAGTCTTTTTGTAGCCGTTTTCCAATTAGAACTAACCGGCACAAAAACGTAGCTATGGACATGAAGAGCATCAAATTTTGGATTTATATAATTGAACTGTGGACGGAAGTGACTTAACACAGTCATAGCCAAAGTCTTTCTCAACATGCTTAAGAACTGACCTAAAAAGAAAGTGTTCTCGACTTCTTTTGGCGATGGCGATATCGCTCCCTTAACTTCCATGCTCAATGAAATACTGCCTCTTCCTTTCTTATTTGGAGCCTTTTTAAATGCGATGTTTTTAACAGAAAGAATGCCCTTAACGTGTTTCATTTCTTCTATCCAAGGGCCCAGTTTCTTTCTTAGCCAGTTAATATGCCCATCTTCGTAAGCGCCCGTTTCAAATGTTACAAGGAAACTTGTCTTGCCTGAATCATCAATTGCTTCTTCTCGAACAAGACCCTCTACCATGCTTCTAACGGTTAATTCCTTTGACATAACATCCTCCTGTTTGTCTCAGGGTTAGCGTTACAATCAGAGATACAGGTCCTTCCTGATATCCTAATTGACCTATCAATGAACAAGAGTCAGAAAATATCTGACTCCCTCCTGTGCATAAAAAATAGTATTCTATTTAGGGATAAAAAGCAAGATTCTTTGTGTATTTTAATTTGTAAAAAACCCTTTTTTGTGCTAGATTAAAGCCAAATGAGCTTAATTCAATATCGGCTCAAACGCAATTTTAAGGAGACAAAAGAACCGAAGCCCGCTGCCAGAAAGACTTCGGAACAGAGGTTTGTGATTCAAAAACACGATGCATCACATCTGCACTATGATTTTCGGCTTGAAATGAAAGATGAGAAGAATGGCAAAGTGGTGCTCAAATCGTGGGCAGTTCCTAAGAACTTGCCTCTGACCAAGGAAATCAAACATCTAGCGATTCAAACAGAAGATCATCCAGTGGACTATGTTGATTTTGAAGGAGAAATTCCTGAAGGCAACTATGGTGCCGGAACGGTGGAAATTTGGGACGAAGGAAAATGGGGCATGATCAATGGATCATTCGAAGAAGGAAAACTGTCTTTCAATCTTTTGGGCGAAAAAGTCAAAGGTCGCTACATTATGATCTTGACCAAAGGCTTTAATAATAAACAAAAAAAATTTTCTCAAAAACATCTGATTGAAGACGAGCAGGAGGAAAAGAAAACGAAAGACAAAAATAAATATTGGTTGATTTGGAGAAAAGGTGAGGAGATAGTTTGATCCTACTTCGTCCCGACGTTACGTCGGGACTACGAAGGACAAATTGTTGGCTTAATTCCTTGTAGCTTGCTGCGGAATAAGAGTCGAGAGCTTGCTCTGGGGTTAACACCATTTTATTTAGCTCGCTGAACAAGCAAAATAAAAATAAATGCAGAAAAATTGGCACGCAATTGATGCGGCTGAAGTGTTAAAAAGAATTGGATCTGACAAAAAAGGGCTAAGCAAGATTGAAATAAGGGAGAGATTGGAGAAACATGGCCGCAATGAAATTCCTAAAAAAAAGTCACTGTCTAAGTTGACTGTTTTTTTGCGTCAATTTAGAAACCCTCTGGTCTATGTTTTGCTAATTATTATCATCATTTCATTCTTGCTCAGACACTATGCTGACTCGATTTTCATTCTAGTAGTTCTTCTGATCAACACCACAGTTGGTTTCTATCAGGAGATGAAGGCCAACCGATCATTAAACGAGCTTCACAAAATGGTGAGGATTAAAGTCAGAGTGAGAAGGGGAAACAACGAAAAGGAAATTGATAGTAGCCAATTGGTACCTGGTGACATTGTTATCATCAAAGAAGGAGACCGCATCGCGGCTGATGCTCGAATAATTACTTCAAGAAATCTCCGAACTGATGAATCGACTTTAACGGGCGAATCTCTGCCAGTTAAAAAGGATGAAAAAGTTGTTTCTCGGGAGGCGAAATTGGTTGAAAAGTCTAACATGGTTTTTTCCGGTACTGCTGTCACCCAAGGACAAGCCGAGGCTGTGGTGGTGGAGACAGGCGAAAGGACTGAATTTGGTCAAACGGTGAAGCTTTTGAAGGAAACCAAAGAGCCTTCTACCCCCTTGCAAAGAAAAATTCTCAAGCTTTCCAAGCTGATCGGAATTTTCATACTCTTGCTGGTAATCGTGATTATCATTGCCGGTTATTTTTCCAATCAGAACATTGAACAAATTTTTCTTTCTGCCTTGGCGCTTTCAGTTTCATCAATTCCAGAGGGGTTGTTGCCAGCTATAACTGTGGTTTTGGTGTTGGCCATGAGAAGAGTTCTCAAGAGCAAAGGAGTGGTCAAAAAACTTTCGGCTGCTGAAAGTTTGGGAGGAGTGACAGTGATTTGTGCTGACAAAACAGGAACCCTCACCGAAGGACAAATGAGAGTGACCCAAATAGTGGGACATAAGAAAAGCTTGCTGGACAAGACAACCATACTCAACCCAAATGATCCGTCTGCCTATTCAGCTCAGGAACTGAAGATCATCAAAATAGCTACGGTAACCAACGATGCCTACATCGAAAATTTTCATGAAGAAGAAAGGAAATGGACAGTGAGAGGTCGATATACGGACAAGGCTCTGTTGCTTTCGGCTACTCAAGCAGGTTTGAAGATTGAAAAGCTCAAAAGAGAATGTAATATTATCAATAAGTGGAACTTTGACTCAGATCGAAAGTTTGCCGCCACTCTTTGCCGAAGAGGGGAAAACAAAAAATTGTTTGTCGCTGGAGCTCCCGAAGAAATATTCAAACGATCATCCAAATATTCTGTTTCAGATGGGAGCATAGGTTTTAGAGAACATGAAGAGAAAGATGGCAAGAGAATACTTGAACGGATTGCCAAAGAAGGTTTCCGAGTGGTGGCTTGTGCCGAGAAAAATTTAGACAACAATGGAAAGTTAAATAGCATTTCTGAGTTAGCAACAGATTTAAATTTCGTTGGTTTCTTGGCCCTTCAAGATCCAATTCGACATGACGCAAAAAAGGCCATTAAAAAAATTACTCGAGCAGGAGTTCGTCCGATAATTATCACTGGCGATCATCAATTGACGGCTAAGACAATCGCTCAAGAAGCGGGAATTAATATTCAAAAAAATCACATTCTTGAAGGTGATGAATTAGAAAAACTGAGTGAAGCCGAGCTCAGGAATTCAGCTAAAAAAACAACTCTCTATGCTCGCACGCTTCCCAAACACAAACTTAGGATTGTTAAAGCTCTGCAAAGAGGAGGAGAGTCAGTGGCCATGATCGGGGATGGAGTCAATGACGCTCCAGCCCTGAAAGCTTCAGATGTGGGAGTGGCTCTGGGCAGTGGCACTGATGTGGCTAAGGAAGTGGCTGATGTGATTTTGCTCGATGATAGCTATCAAACAATTGTCAAGGCAGTGGAACAAGGAAGAGTAGCTTTTGATAACATTCGAAAAGTATTCATATATTTGGTGGCTGATGATTTCACTGAGATATTTATTTTCTTGGGAGCTATGTTTTTGGGGTTGCCTTTGCCGCTTTTAGCTGTTCAAATCTTGTGGATCAATTTAATTGAAGACGGATTGCCTGATATTGCTTTGACGACTGAAAATGAAAAAACAGGCGTGATGGAGGAAAAACCACGGGGCAACAAAGAGCCGATTTTGAGTAAACCAATCAAGAAATGGGTCATTTCGGTTTTCGCCATCAATGGCATCATCACTTTTTTGTTTTTCTGGTTTGTTTGGAAAACTACAGGGGACATTGAAAAAACCAGAACCATGATTCTAGCTCTGATGGCGTTCGATTCACTAATTTTTGCCTATTCAGTTCGATCACTCAAAAAATCAATTTTTCGAAAAAATATTTTCTCCAACTGGTATTTGAATGCTGCTGTGCTGGCCAGCGCCCTGCTTTTAGTTTTGGCAATCTATCTTCCTCTGCTTCAGGGATTTTTGAAAACTGTACCCATTAGTTCAGCCAGCTGGGTGTTAATTATTTCGCTGGCCTTTGTTGAAATCTTCATATTTGAATTTTTCAAAAGAAGATTTTTAATTAGAAAATAATAAGCTATAATGTTATAATCAGACAGTAATATATTTCACTATGCCAAGAAAGAAAAAAGAAACTAAAAAAGACAAGAAGAAAAAGGGCAAGAAAGGGAAAAGAGGTAAAAAGAATGGGAATGAAGAAAATGGTCTGAGTCGGGATGTCAAAAAAAGCATCGTTGCGGTTATACTGGTGATGCTGGCTTGTGTATTTCTTCTGAGTCTCATTCACAAAGCCGGGATGGTGGGCGAAAAAACGGATCAAGGCCTGGCCTATTTGGCTGGCTGGGGGAGATATCTCTTGCCGTTGGTTATGATCTTGGTGGGAATTATGTATTTTCGAAAAATGGAACCAATTCGCTACACTCTTGCAGCAGTTGGTGGATTTATTTTCCTAATTATGTTTTTGGGATTGGCTCACGTGTTTCAAGACGTTGATCTGATGATCGACTCAGCCAAACAAGGTCAGGACGGTGGTTTCTTAGGGCTAGCTGTAGCCTATCCGCTGGCAAAATTCTTGGGAAAAATAGCAGCCGTGATTATTCTCTTTGGTTTTCTTTTGATTGGTATGATGCTGATTTTCAATGCGCCCCTGCATGCCTTGTGGGATCGACTGAGAGGAAGAATTAAAAAAGAAATGCCAGAGGAAAAAGACAAATTTGTTGAAGGACCTTCAACAGAAGAAGAAAAAGAAGTGCCAGAAAAAGTGGAGGATGAAGACAATATCAGGTTAGATACAATTCAGTTTGTTGAAGGACCAGAAGGAGCAGAGGACGATGAAAAAAAGAAAGCCGTGGCACCGGCTGTGGGAGCGGGTCTTTCCGACTCAGCTAGAGTTAAGAAAAATATCTATTCTGGTTCAAGATGGAAGAAACCGCCGATTGAAATTTTTGAAAAAAATAAAGAGCGTCCTCATCAAGGAAACTTAGAAGAAAATGTTGAAATAATAAAAAAGACATTGGGAAATTTTGGAATCGAAGTAGCTCCCAGTGAATATCACATTGGACCAACAGTTACCCAATACACCTTCAAACCAGCCGTGGGAGTAAAACTCAGTCGAATCGTGGCTCTTCAAAATGATTTAGCTCTCGCCTTAGCGGCCTCAGCCATTCGAATCGAAGCTCCCATTCCAGGAAAGTCACTGGTAGGCGTGGAAGTGCCCAACAAATCCAAATCAATTGTTCGGATGCGTTCCATGCTGGAAAGCGACGTCTACAAGAATCGTCCTTCCAAGTTGAGCATTATTCTTGGTGAGGATGTTAACGGCCATCCGATTTTGGCTAATATTGACAAGATGCCTCATCTCTTAATTGCTGGCTCGACTAACACTGGAAAGAGTGTCAATATTAATTCAATTCTTTGCACTCTGCTTCATGAAAACTCACCCGAAGATCTTCGATTGATTCTGGTTGATCCCAAGCGAGTGGAGCTTTCAATCTACAATGACATTCCTCATTTGCTCACGCCAGTGATTGTGGACATGAACAAAGTAGTGCGAACCTTGAAGTGGACAGTGGGAGAAATGGAGAGAAGATACAAGGTGCTTCAAGATATGAGCTCAAGGGACATTCATTCCTATAATGACAAAGTGGCCAGTATGAAAAATGGCAATGGAAATGGAAAGAATGGAGAAAAACCAGAAAAAATGCCCTACATTTTGATTGTGATTGACGAACTAGCAGATTTGATGGCTGCTCATGGTCGTGACGTGGAAGGATTGGTCGTGAGATTGGCTCAAATGGCTCGAGCGGTGGGAATTCATTTGATTGTTTCCACTCAGCGACCATCAGTGGAAGTGATTACTGGATTGATTAAAGCCAACATCATCACCCGAGTGGCTTTCCAAGTAGCCACTCAGATTGACTCACGAACCATTCTGGACATGGCAGGAGCAGAAAAGCTTTTGGGCAATGGTGATATGCTCTATATCAATGCTGAATCGGCTCGGCCTCGAAGAATTCAAGGAATATTCATTTCAGAAACTGAGGTTAAAAAGTTAGTTAAGTTTATTAGGAAGCAAACTAAGCATCTCAAATTTGATGAAGATGAGAATTTGTCTGAATCATTAGAACAGCAACTGGATAGTGATACAGGAATCTTCAGTGGTCCTGGAACCGAGGGAAATAAGGATGATGAGCTCTATGGGCAAGCCAAGGAATTGGTGATCCAAGCGCGAAAAGCATCAACTTCGATGCTGCAGCGTCGTTTGAGCATTGGCTATTCTCGAGCTGCTCGAATTATTGACATGCTGGAAGAAAATGGGGTGGTGGGACCGCCGGATGGGTCTAAGCCAAGGGAAGTTTTGGTGGGAGCTGAATTAAAAGAAGAGAAAGTTGGGTATAAAGATGATGAGAAAGATCAGAAGGAGAGAGACAAATGGGGATAGATTATTAGATTATTTTTTAATTTGAAAAAAAGACTTCACGTTCTATGTTTGGTTTCCCACAAGTAAAATATTTTTGCTAAACGATCCACTTTGTTTCTCTGCGGTGTCAAAAATATCTTACTTGCGGGAAATTGCCATTAATCTCAATAGGAACGTGCTTAACTTGTGCTGAAGAATTATATTTCAAAATTCGCTCATGGCTTTGGGGGAACCTGGAGCTTTTTGTTTTGCATATTACGGATTACTCATCCTACGCTCTGATGAGCTACGGAGGACAGGCGAATTGTGTACGAATATACGAATAGACACTGGATCCCGGATCAAGTCCGGGATGACACTATGGCAGAGTTTATTGATTCGTATATTTGTATTTGATTAGTCCCGCACACCGAGATCCCGCTTCGCGGGATAATTAGTAAAGAACTTCATGAAGATTGGAGGACTGCAAAAATTAACCTTAATCGATTATCCGGGCAAAGTGGCGGCTACGGTTTTTACCGTAGGTTGCAATTTTCGTTGTCCTTTTTGCCACAATCCGGAATTAGTTCTAATAGATGATTTTTCCGGTGGAGATGAAAGTGAAAAAA
>CAZKWX010000002.1:85017-129206 GCA_964556685.1 uncultured Bdellovibrionales bacterium | reverse complement strand
ATGAAATTTGGAATTTGATGCTGCGAAAATGGGAGGTTCAGCCTTTGCGTGAAAAAGGCGACCAGATATTCATCACTCGGTTCTCTACCCCTGTCAAAAATGTTCAGTGGTTGGATGACTATGAAAACATAATTTTTTCCGCCAATGGAAAAGTGAAATCAGCTGAGCTCGATAATCGTGATCATATTAATATTGTTGATGTGATGCTTTCATCGGACAGATCATTTGCCGAAAGAGACTTGATCTATAATAAAGCTAATCAACTTTTGTATTCTCGTGTGAAATCAACGGAAAAATTTCAACTGCAGTCCTCACTGTTGGTGGATAAGACGGGATTGCTTGGATTCTAAAAGTTTAATTATTTCGTGAAGCTTAGAGAAACCTAGTTCCCTTAGAAACTAGGTTTCTTTTTGAGAAGCTAAGCTTCCAAGAGATATTCGTTAAAAGAATAATTTTCTTAATTTATTAAAGTCCATTTTAATTCAAACAGTTCATTGAAGGAAGCTTAGCTTCTTCAAATAATAAATAAACGTTTCATATTTGTAATGCGAACCAGCATAAGCAATGCCCTACACCTCTGATCCCATCTCACTCTAATATACTGATATATCAGTATATTGAATGGGAGCCATCAGTCCAGTAGGATAGTTTTTCTAGGTAATAAAAACTGGCGGCAAGGATATTTTTCCTCACCGCTTTTTTGTCACTGGTTTGTCACTGGCATCTGATACTTCCAGTCATCAAGGCCCAAGCCTGATGTCTGGAAATAATATTGCAATGACAATACTTATTAAAAAGGAAAACCAGCAAAATGTACCGAAAATTAAAAGTCCTCTAAACTCAGAAAATTTAGACATAAACTAACCTCCTTAACTAGAGAGCTATTTTTTTATATTCCATAAGTTTTGTACTCAAAGGATATAACAAAAGGCGAAGCTTTGCAAAGCTTCGCCTTTTTATGCATACAAGAAGTGCTATTACTCAATGATTCCCAGGACGTCTTCCTTCGCATCAAGAATTTTATATTCTTCTTTGTCAATTTCAATTTCATCTCCCCCATACTTTTTGAAAAGCACTTTCACGCCTGTCTTTATGTTCTCGTTGATTTTCTTGCTGTCGCCAACTGCCACCACTTCTCCTTCTTGAGGAGTTTCTTTTGAAGCTGTGTCAGGAATGACAATTCCGCTTTCAGTGGTTTCTTCCACGGCAATGGGCTTGACTAAAATGTTTCGTCCGAGTGGTTTGATATTTTTCATTTGATTAAAAATTACTAATTTAAAATAAAAAACTTGCCAGAAAAAAATTGTAGCAAGCTAGGTGAGTTTGTCAACACTTTCCCTATTTGTTGTTTATTTTCTGTTCAATTCGATTAACTGTTTTTCTGATTTCCTGAATTCCCCGCTCGGCTCTTCGGTCAGTGGCTAAGTCAACAATGGATCGCGTTCGATCGCGTTCGGCATCTCGGTTTTGGGCCATCAAAATAACCGGCGCGGCATAGGCCGCTGAAATACTCAGCATCAAATTCAGAAATACAAAAGGATAGGCATCCCAACCTCGAATATATCCGACTACATTCAAAACAATCCACCCAAGAATAAAAAAGGTTTGGATCACAATAAACCACCAGCCTCCAATCACTCGTGAAGCACCAATAGCCATCCTCTGAGAGAAAGTTTGCCGGTTATAAATCCTCTTCTGCTTATTTTTATTTTTCCCTTTTTGTTTTTTCTTTTTGTCGTTTCCCATAACGCTTTTATTCTAACACAAAATTTTCAAAAGGAAAAACATTTATTTTTTTTAACACTTTTAGATTTTAGTAAACATTCCCCCTCTTGGTAAGAGTGGAGCGAAGTGAATGAGCTTTGCTCGGGGAGTTAGCCAAAGAGACCGGAGACAATCAGCCATCTAGACTAACCCTTCCTTCTACATTCGCTCCTAGCAAGCACAGTCCCCTTAGCAAGAGGAGGAGACAAGAGTGTTATGATTCAGAAACCCTAATAATCTCTTGGATACCAAAACATGGTCACAAAATCGTCTTCCCAATAGACTGGTAATTTTGGTCGATCTATTTCATAGACTGGCTTGAGTTTGTTTTGATTGATCAACGTTGCTTGATATGGCTTGACCGCTGGAAAAGGCGCAGAAAGGGCAACCGCCCTTCTTGACAAAGCTTGCGATATTTTTTTCCTCTGGGCGCTTGTTGCCCTTTTGCTGCCTCCCAAACTGATTGAAATTTTCTTTTTCTTGAAATCAAAAACTGCGCTGTTCGTTGATCCCGACTGTAAAACAAAAACTTTTGATTTAAACTTACTCCCTCCTTCTTTTTTCTGCCCCGTTAGATAATATTCCGTGCCCGGCAGCGCATCATCAAAAACACCGCTGGATCCTCGCTCTCTCTCGACGGCATGACCACCAGCAGTGAAAAGTTTCACCAGCGGTTTGCTTTTAGCGTTTTCAACCCGGTAATATATCAAAGCTCCTCCATTAGCAATCACCCAAGCAGGCTCCCGATAGCCCTTCCCCCACCAAGCATCAGCCAGAGCTTTGTGAGCTCCGACTACGAAGAATAACAAAAATATAATAAAAAGTGTTTTTTTCATCTTTGTCAATCTTATCAAAAAATCCGCCTCTTGGCGAATGTTTTAATAACTATTATTCGTTTAATTTTAACCTATATAAAAAATACCCCCTCGCGCTAGAATTAGCCGCAAGAGGGGAGACGTTCGTCAATGGCGTTTACTATTCATCATGAAAACAGAAGGAAATTAGGAAGGAGTATGTCAAGTGTGATTTCTCCTGTTGGAAGTTCGTTGGAATTGTCATGTACACATAGCAATTTTCCTTCCTCAAGTCGAAAGCTCTTTTTCGAAAAGTCGTCGCCAAAATCATACACGACCTTGATTTCTCCCTCATATCCCTTTCGAGCCAGAAAAAGAAGGAAAATTTCGAAGCCGTTATACTGACAACCAGATCCGTCCGAGAAAAATTCGACCTCGTTATCCTTAAATTTTGGATCGAAACCGCCACAAACCCAAAGCTCTTGGGTGATACTCATTTCCCTGGTTACCCTCTTCATCATTGCTCTTCTTGTAATATCTTCTTCCCAGAACAATGGGGTTCTACTTCGAAGGATACTACCACCGTGAAGTCTCAAATTATAACTCATGCGGCACCTCCTTCGATAGCGACGAATTCCACGCGGAGCATTTCCAGCGATTCAGGCAGATGCTTTTTGGCGCTGCTAAAGAGTTTTTCCAGTTTTTCCTTAGTAATTCTCTTCCGGTCGAGCTCTTCACCACTGCTACGGAAGACGTAGTAGAAGTCTCCGCAACACCCGCAATCTCCATTAGGATAGTCTTTTTCATGGTTCGTCTCAAAAGACGAACCATTTACATAGTATCTTTCCTTATGAAGAATTACGAACTCTTGATTCGACAGAGAAACCCTGTAAATCGTGTTGGTGCCACGATAACCTTCGCGTCCGCCGCTTTCGAGTCCACCATACCAGCGTGTGTCGTCCCACTCTCCTTCAGGAGCGGTTTCAGGATCATAAATCCCGTCCAGTTCTTGAAGATGAAGGTTTCCACTTTCAAGTAGTGAGGAAACAATTCCTGCTTTTTTCAGCAGGGCAGCCTTCTCCAGTTTCGTTAATACGAATTCCTTTGACATGATACTTCCTCCTTGTTTGGTTTGTTGACCGGGCGTTATGCCTTCAGTCATTGAGAGCAACCACGCCCTCAAAATTGTATTCCATTGTAACGAACGGCTAATTATATCAAATAAATAGCCGTTTGTCAAGCAGTTCTACAAGAAACAAAAACAGCTAACTTAGCTGATTTTATTGTGTATTCTATAATTTTTACAATATTTATTTCCAATCTGACGATCAGATTTAATTTTATAAATAACCAATCTTTTTGAACAATTTTCGAGCTGGCGGAACTAAATCATAGCTTGAAAGTCGTTCTATCGGAACCCATTCTAATTTTTCTATTCCCTCAGCTGGAACAAGTTCGTCTGAGACATATTCACATAGATAATCAAGATAAATATAAAAAGTCGTGTTACCGTCATGGCCTGGTTTTGTTTCTGTGTCCCAACCAAGGCGTTTCACTGGTTTAATATCTATTCCGGTTTGTTTTTTTAAAGTTGATATTAAAACTTCTTCTGGATTTTGGTTATCAGAATTAAGTTCACCGCCAAATAAATACCAAGTTTCATTGTATGGCGGCGAACCGTTGGGCTTTTTACGAAGCAAAACCTGATTATCTTTCTTGACCACTCCAATTACTAAAATTATCGTTTTCATAACTATTAAGAATTAAAATCGATTAAATTTATAGGCACAGAAATCTCTTCTTTAAAAGTTCGCTCTAGCAAATGTAGTGTCTGCACTTCGAAGCTCTGACAAAGTCAGAGCGAAGTAGTGTGGACCGTACCGGATTCGAACCGGTCACCTCCTGTGTGCAAAACAGGTGCTCTACCAAATGAGCTAACGGCCCATGAATATGAAAATAGATTTTTTAAAACAGGTGCTCGGACCCTGTCCGCCTCTGGCGGAAAATGAGCCCCGACGTGAAGTCGGGGTCCCGACATCCAATCGTATCGGATCGTCGGGGCTAACGGCCCAAAACATCTAGTTTGCTGGTTGTCTGGTTCACTGGTTATGTAAAACCAGAAAACTAGTCACCAGAAAACCAGACTCTTGTGGGCGATCCAGGAATTGAACCTGGGACCTCTACATTATCAGTGTAGCGCTCTAACCGTCTGAGCTAATCGCCCAATTTTTCTAAAACTAAGTCTCTTAATATTTCTTCCAAAACCTGTTTTGTAAAATTTTTCTCTTTCCAGCAGATCCTTCTTGCAATAATACCTTTTATAATAAACTAATTTGAAAGGCCCATTCTGTCTAGACCAATCATTGGAACCTGCGTTGTGTTCTTTCAGTCTGTTCTTCGGATCCTTGTTTGTCGCATCAGTATAGACTTTATCGTTTCTAAGACTTTTTAGAAAATAAATATAATGCATTTTAAGAAACTTATTATTTCAAGCTCCCGCCAAAAGTGGTCCGCCTCTGGCGGAAATCGCCCTCATAACAAAACACATAACATGTAGCACATAACACTAAACAAAGGGAAAATCTAGTTGTTACGTGTCACGTGTTATGTGTTCTATGTTCCATGTTACGTGATAAATATTATATCATTTATTCAAAAATTGTCTAGTATTGCAGGTATCTTTAAAGGTACCTTAAAAGATACCCACACCTTTTACTCGACTATTTTTAAATTGGACTGTTTTTTGTCTGACGAACTTTTAGTAACGTTTCCTTTTTTGAGTTCTTCAAGTGTTTCAAGAATCTTTGCTATAAATAAATCTCCTCCCTCTTTTACTATTTCATAAGCGTAAATAAAAAGCGTTGGCTTCCGTCTCATCTCCGCTTCGCCAGAATTGTTAATAAAGTCTATTATTTCTTCATCGGTCCAACCCTTAAAATATTTTTCAGCGTTTTCAAGGGTTTCTCTCGAATGTCCACGTGATGACGCCATCATTTTTTGTATAAGTTCTATCTTATGCGAATTTATACTTTTAATTTTTGAATCATCAATGGTTTCTTTTCCTTTCTTAGAAAATGATTCTCCCTTTTCTTTTCTTGGTTTTTTCTTTTTTTGTTGTAAGTCACCAAATTTAATAATTTCTACCATTTTTGGTTTGATATTTATTAGAAATACTCGACGAAGTCTCCTACTTCCCCGTCAACTCTTTGTAGACTTCCAGTGTTCTCTTGGCGCATTTTTCCCAAGAAAATTCTCTGGCGCGCTTTCGACCTCTTTCAACCATTGCTTGCTTCTTGTCATCGTTTTCAATGATTTCTCTCATCTTCTTAGCTATTTCTTCGGTGCCCATTGGATCGACATATTCAACTCCATCGGCAGCGATTTCTTTGAGCGGATTGATGTTGGAGACCAAACTCGGTGCCCCACAAGCCATAGCTTCTAAGACAGTCATGCCAAAACCTTCATAGAGTGAAGGCATCACAAAGAGTTGAGCTGATTTGAAAAGTTTTTGTAGATCATCTCCCTCGACATAGCCTAGAAATAAAACGTCTCTGGCCACACCAGCATCTTTGGCAATCTGCAAATATTCATTAGACAGCCAACCTTTCTTCCCTGCCAAGACGAGCTGATAGTCCTTCCCATTATTTTTCTTCCTGTTTTCATTTTTGAACTGTTGAAAGGCTTGGATTAACCGAGTGACATTCTTGATTGGTTCCAAAGTCCCCACAAACAGAATATAATCTTTAGCGATGCGGAATTTTTCTTCTAGATCTTTTTTGATTTCTGCTTTTGATTCAATCAGATTTTGAAAAAATCTTTCGTCCACCGCATTGTGAATGACACTCACTTTCTTTTCCGGTACTTTGAACAATTCCCTTAAATCTTTCTTGGTGTTGTTTGAAACAGCAATGATTCTGTCTGAACGGCCTGCCATAGCTCTTCGGTTGTAACGGCATCGCACTCGCCAGTCTTTGTGAAAGTGTTCAGGATATTTATAGATCGAAAGATCTTGAAAAGTCGTCACCACTTTCCCTCGATAGCCCAGCGGCACCCGCGCATCAGGTGAAGTGGTGTGCAACACATCCAAATTCTTCCCGGTCAGCGTGGCCAGTCCCAGAATTTCACTATAGGCTCCCGGCAGATACTTTTTGTAATCGGACCAAGGAAAATATTTGATTTTCACATTGGGTCGAGAAAATTTTTTGACGTCCTTTTCCCGCACCCGATAGTCAAAAAAGATGGAATATTGATTGCGCTGGTCAATCTTGAGCAAGTGTCGAATGAGCTGAAAAGTATAATGCCCCACCCCAATGGCTGGGTTTTTAGCAGGGTTCAGTATTGTTCTAGCGTCTATTCCAATTCGCATGTTTCTGCTTGCCCCGTAGCGAGCTTCGCTCTGCTACTGAGGTTTTATAATTTCTTATGTCTTCAGTATAACATCAAAAAATGTTAAAAGTAAATAAACTTTTTTATTCTTAAAATCCCCCTCGATCCCCCTTTTTCAAAGGGGGAAGAAATTAGGTATATTTTATTCACAACATTGACTAGTCACAATAAATATAGTAGTCTTATTTTTGTTAAGTTAAACATGAATTACTATTCGTATATTTGTATATTCGTACGAAATTCGTAATCCGTAATGCTGTGAAGAAAGACATCCACCCAAAATATCATAGCGACGCAAAAATAAAGTGTGCTTGCGGAAACGTGATCACCGTTGGTTCAACGCGGGAAAAAATGGAGATTGAAATCTGCAGCGCTTGTCATCCTTTTTATACTGGCAAGAAAAAACTGGTTGACTCAACTGGTCAAGTTGATCGATTCAAGAAAAAAATGGAAAAGACTAAGCAGATGAAAAAAGCGACCACTGCCAAGAAAAAAGCCAAAGAAGTCGAAGTGAATAAAAAGGCAGTAAAAAAGATTACTAAGAAATCAAAGAAAAAGGCTTCAAAAAAATAGTTTGGTTCTAGATATAAAAAGGCCCCACCGGCAAGTTCAGCTTGGTGAGGTTTTTATTTAAAAAAGAGGGATTGAGGTCTGGGCCCTGCACGGAGGACCTCTTCGCAGGGGGGCTGCCGTATACAGGTGCCATAGAACACCACCGTCCCCATTGCAGCCGATATTTAGCTTGGAAGAGGAGCAAAATGCTTAATGATGGTTATGGGTTGAAACATTTGGGCAGACCCACATTCAACACCAACCGCTGGTTTCTCTGTCCAGGTAGTTCGCTCCCTAACTGAACATTCTCGAGGATTTCCACCGGAAAAGTGTTGTTAATGAGCAGCTCAACCACTGCCTGATTTGCACTTTCTCTCAGGTCATCAGTCATATTTGCACCTCCCCTTCTCTTTATTACCCTGCTTGCGTTAACAAACGACGCGCAGTTCACGCCGCCTCGCTCCCTCTTCGGAACCTTTTTGAAGAGCCCAAAGAGAGAGCGAGACTGTCGTAAGAACTGTTTGCCAATCCTATGCTAATTTAGCTTTTTTGTAAAGTGTTTTCTTTACGGATTGGTGAGAAAAGATTAAGATACGAATAGTATGCATTCTCTCCTCCCCTTAGTGTAAGGGGAGGTTGGGAGGGGTTAGTCCAAGAGGCTGTTATCTCCGGCCCTTTAGGCTAATTCCCCGAGCAAAGCTCATTCACTTCGCTCCACTCTTACCAAGAGGGGGTATAATAATATTCAAGCTAATGTACGATCAAATTCAGACAATCAAAAAAGAATACCAGCAAATCCAAAAGCAGCTCAGTGATCCTGAGGTTGTTTCAGACGCAAAAAAGATGGCTGAGTTGGGGAAAAAGCAAGCCCAGTTGAAAGAAACGGTGGATTTGATTAAAAAATATGAAAATGTTGAAAAGCAGATGCAAGAAAATTCTGAGATCATGAGTTCTGGCGAAGAGGAAATGATTCAAATGGCCGCGGAAGAGAATGCTAAATTGGCCACTGAAAAAGAAAAATTGCAAAAAGAATTGGAAGTTGTGCTGGCTCCCAAGGATCCCAATGATAAAAAAGATGTCATTGTGGAGATTAGAGCTGGTGCCGGTGGAGATGAGGCGGCGCTATTTGCAGCGGATTTGTACCGAATGTATGGACGGTTTGCGGAAGAGAATGGTTGGACCACTCTCTTGGCCAGCACCAGTGCCAATGATGTTGGAGGTTACAAGGAAGTAATCTTTGAAATTTCTGGCGACAGCGTTTTTGGAAAAATGAAATATGAATCTGGAGTTCACCGAGTGCAACGCATTCCTGAAACTGAAAGATCTGGCCGGATTCACACTTCCACTGCCACCGTGGCTATGCTTCCTCAGGCTGAAGAAGTGGACGTTGAAATCAAAAATGAAGATTTGCGCATCGACACTTTTGCTTCATCCGGCCCCGGCGGCCAAAGCGTCAACACCACCAACTCGGCGGTGCGTATCACTCATGTTCCAACTGACACCGTTGTTTCCTGCCAAGATCAAAAATCACAACTTCAAAATCGAGAACAAGCCATGAAAGTTTTGCGTTCTCGACTTTTAGCCACTCAAGAAGAAGAGGAAAGAAAAAAACAATCCGACACTCGTTCTTCCCAAATCGGCACCGGTGACCGATCAGAAAAAATCCGCACCTACAACTTCCCCCAAGATCGAGTCACCGATCATCGCATCAAAAAATCCTGGAGCAATTTAGAAGGGATTCTGAATGGTGATTTGGATAAAATTATAGAGAGCCTAAAAGAAGCAGAAACAAAAAAGGCCGAGACAAGTTAATAGGTTGATAGATTGTGATCTTTTTCAATATCAATGTCCTTTGATATATTGATATATCGATATATCAAAGGATTACTTTTCGAGATTAAAAGAGGTTTCGGAGTGTTGAAAAATGAGGAAACAAAAAAGGTCGAGACGAGTTGATAGTCTGCGACCTTATTTGTGAGAGAGGGTGGGGATATAATTTAGCAACTTAAATTAAGCTACTCTTTCTTTCGTGCATGTTTTTCCATGTTTCCTCGAAAGCGTGAATGTTGAAAGGAAAGGTTTCCCTTAACTCTACATAAGACCTTCGACAACTTCTTATTGCTTCCCATTCTTTTTTATAAATAGGATCTTTAAAAAGCGACCTGCAATCTTCCCATGTAAAGAACTTCAGAACGCGAATTGCTTCTTCTTTTGTAAGTCCAACTACTGCGCAAATACAAAAGAGCTCCGCCTTGCTTATTATTCCTTTTAGATTCATGTTAATAACTCTTTTGGCCTTCTCGCAGTCTTCCACTTTTGCAATTCTTGCAATGACACCCGATTCCAATGAATCTTTTGAAATTTTAGCCGCAATAATTTTTCTTAGAATTTCTCTCTCCTTGTCTCTTACCTGATCTGCTGTCGTTTGAACAATCATGATAAACCCTCCTTATGTTCATATTTTTCGTTAACCAGCAAGACGTTATTTAAAAGATACGATTCCGATGAAAATTTGTCAAACACTCACAAACAATACAAAAAAACTTAATGACTCAAAAACTCCGCAGCTTGATGCGGAAGTTTTGTTGGCGCACATTTTGAGAAAACCGCGAGAATGGGTTTTGGCTCATGCAGAATTCAAATTATCCGAAAAACAAGTTTCTGATTTTGAGGATTCAGTGAGCCGGCGAGCCGAAGGCGAGCCGGTGGCATTTATTGTTGGCTATAAAGATTTCTACGGCTTGCGATTTGAAGTTGATCGAAATGTTCTCATTCCCCGCCCGGAAACTGAGCTGATGGTGGAATATGGATTTAAGTTGTTATATAAAGAATTACGTAATTTATTACGTAACAAAGATTCTGAATTCAAAATTCACAATTCTAAATTCTGCATAGCTGATGTTGGGACTGGATCAGGTTGTGTTATTATTTCACTTTTTAAAAATCTTCGAAACTTAAAATCCCCCTCTTTCCCCCTTTTACAAAGGAGGATGAAAGAGGGTTTTCATTTTATTGGAACAGATATTTCAAAAGATGCACTGGAAGTTGCAAGGAAAAATACTAAAACACATGGCATTGAAAATGAAATCACTTTTCTACGTGGCAATCTCCTCGAACCAGTTATGAAAAATTTCCAGCTACCAGTTACTAGTTACCAGTTACTAGTTACAGCTAACCTTCCCTATCTTTCAAAAGACTTATATCAATCAGCTGAGAAGGATGTAAAAGATTTCGAGCCAAGACTAGCTCTAGAATCTGGAAAAGATGGCTTGGATCATCACCGAAGGCTTTTTGATCAGATAAAAATGTTACGTGTTCTATGTTATGTGTTATGCGAAATTAGCCCCGAACAAAAAGATATAATAAAAAAAGAAATCTTGAACAGATTTCCTAAAGCAAAAATAAAATTTCACAAAGACTTGGCGGGCAAGTGGAGATTGGTGGAAATTGAAATACAGAAAGGGAGTTATTAAGCAAAGCATATTTGTTACTATTTCTTTCTAAATCTCCAATGTCTTCTCTCAACATAGACCACTTTCCACCAATGTTGTCCCAGAGAGTAGCCTCCGACAATTCCTAAAACCAAAAAACTATACTGCGCCCAAATCGGAAGAGCGCACCAACCAACTCCTAGAAAATAACTGCTCCTGATTTCTACGCCAGTGGCGAACGCATATTGTAAATACAAAATCTCTGCGATTCCATGAAGAATGAAACTGAGCAGCAATCCTAGAAAAATTGTTACGATGATATATACAACCTTTTTCATAATCCCATTATACACAAAAACATCCCGTCTAGCGAGATGTTTTTGTTATCAGAAATGCTCTGACTCCCCGCCCCGCCCTAAATTGATACTTACATGAAACACATCAAGTTCTAAGATGTCAATTTAGGGCGGGGCGGGGCGAGCTCTGCTTATTTTGTCTTAGCAACCATCACAGACAAATTCTTTCCGATCTTTATATTCTTCAGTCTTCCCCACATTCCACTGCTGCACTGGTCGGATATAGCCCACGATGCGAGAATAGACTTCACACTTTTGAAAATTTTCCAGCACTCGACTCTCCGCATAGCAATCCTTGCACTTATAGAAAACTCCGCACTGGTCCAAATCATAAACAACCACATCATCACCTTTGTTCATTTTCCTTTCACAATCATGACAAACTATGTCCCCCTTTTTGAATTTAATTTTCTTCATATTCTTTGCCCTGCTAAATCGCAATACGATCGTGCTATTTAACTAGGACACCTTATTTAAATTACCATTAAAATGGTAGTTTAAATAAGTATTTTTTAATTTTTATTTTATCTGAAACTTATTAAATGGTTATTTGGTCTTGCCACAAACCTCGAAAGTTTTGCGATCTTTATATTCCTCGGCCTTGCCCACATTCCACTGCTGCACTGGTCGAATGTAGCCAACTATTCTTGAATACACCTCGCACTTCTGATCTATTACACATTCTGGGCAGGTGTGGTGTTCGCCATTGATATAGCCGTGAGTGGGACAAACACTGAAAGTCGGCGTCAAGGTGAAATAGGGTAATTCATAGTTGGAAGCGATTTTTTTCACTAGCTTTTTAGTAGTTTCAATGTCATGAATCCGCTCACCCAAAAATCCATGCACCACTGTCCCTCCGGTGTATTTGGTCTGCAGTCCGTCCTGAAGATCAAGCGCTTCGAAGAAATCGTCAGAATAATTAACTGGCAATTGAGAGGAATTGGTGTAATAGGGCTGAGCTCCTTTCAACACCGCTCCGTTGTTGGCAAAAAGCATTTTAGGAAACCGCTTCTTGTCCTTGAGAGCCAATCGATAGCTGGTGCCTTCTGCTGGAGTGGCTTCCAAATTGTAAAGATCTCCTGTTTCTTCTTGATATTTAATCATTCTTTCCCTCATGTGGACTAAAATATCTTCAGCAAATTTAACTCCCTTTTTGGTAGAGGTTTTCTCATTCATGAAATTCACCAAAGCTTCATTCATGCCAAGCAAACCGATAGTTGAGAAATGATTAGCCCAATAAGCCCCTCTGTGCTTGTAAACACTGTCCATGTAGAACTTGGCATAAGGATAGAGACCTTTTTGAGTCATATTTTCAATCAGCTTTCTTTTCACTTCCAAACTTTCTTTGGCTAAGTCCATTTGCTTGTCCAGCCGTCGATAAAAATCTTTTTTGTCTTTGGCCAGATATCCAATGCGGGGAAGATTTATAGTTACCACACCAATTGAACCAGTCAGCGGTGCAGCGCCGAACAATCCTCCCATCTTCTTGTGCAGTTCTCGATTGTCTAGTCGCAGTCGGCAACACATTGAACGAGCATCCTCAGCTTTCATGTCGGAATTGATGAAATTGGCAAAATAGGGCGTGCCATATTTGGCAGTCATTTCCCAAACCTTATCAAGGTTTTTGTTTTTCCAATCAAATTCTTTAGTGATGTTATAGGTAGGAATGGGAAAAGTAAAAACCCGACCAGCGCCATCGCCTTCGCTCATTACTTCAGCAAAGGCTCGATTGATCAAGTCCATTTCCTTTTGAAAATCTCCGTATTTTTCCTTTTGCGGTTCACCTCCAATGATCACGTTTTGGTCAGCATAGGTGGAAGGTGGTTCCAAGTCCATTGTCAAGTTGGTAAAAGGAGTTTGAAATCCAACTCGAGTGGGTACGTTGAGACCAAAAATCATCTCCTGCATGCATTGCTTAACTTCTTTATATTCTAGCTCGTCATATTTCACAAAAGGAGCCAGCAGAGTGTCGAAATTTGAAAAAGCTTGTGCTCCGGCAGTTTCTCCCTGAGTAGTATAGAAGAAGTTCACGACTTGTCCTAGTGCAGCTCGAAGATGTTTAGGCGGCTTGCAAGAAATTTTCCCAGACACACCAGTGAACCCTCGAGTTAAAAGATCCATCAAGTCCCAGCCGCAACAATAGGCTGAGATTTTGTCCAAATCGTGAATGTGAAAATCTCCTTCTTCATGAGCTCGTTTGACTGGCTTTGAATAAATCCGATCCATCCAATATTTGCTACTGACAATTGAAGAAACGTAGTTATTCAGTCCTTGAAGCGAATAAGCCATATTGGAATTTTCTTTCACTTGCCAGTCAATTTCCTTGATGTATTGATCTATCAGATCAACTGCTTCTTCCAAAGTGGCCTCGGTGTCTCGAATCTTCCTCCTCTTGTCTCGATAAAGAATATAGGCTTTAGCGGTCACTTCAAAATCCAAAATCATCAAAACTTTTTCCACTAAATCCTGCACTTCCTCGATGTGAGGCACATATCCTTTTTTGTAATTTTTGTTAAGTAGTTGAAAAACTTTCTTGGTGACTTCTCTAGCTTCTCTGATTCCAGCTTCACCAGTCTCTTTGAAGGCTTTGTAAACCGCTTCAGTAATTTTTGCTTGTTTGAACGGAACAACCGAACCGTCTCGCTTGACGATTTTTTTGACTTTGTTGACACTTCTTTTTTTCGCCGTAGAAGTTTTTTTCTTTCGAGCGCTAGTCTTGGCCGCTCTCTTAGTCTGTTTTTTCTTTTTCATTTTTGTTTCTCCCCCCGGAGTTTTTAAATTATATTATTAATTATTGATCTTCAATTTTGTTTAGCTCTTTGACGAATCTTTTTCCTGTTCCAAAAGATTTGAAAACTGAAGCAAATCTCAAATAGGCAACCTCGTCCTTCTCTTTGAGTTTTTTCAGAACAATTTCTCCAATGTCTCGAGATTCAACCTCAGCCTTGCCTCTCGCTCTAATCTCGTGCTCAACATCAGCCACCATATCTTCAATTTCATCGTCCTCAAGTCTCTTGTTGGATGCAATTTTGATTGATCCCTCCAATTTTTCTTTGTTATACTCTTCTTTTTTCCCACCTTTCTTTCTAACAATCAAATTTAAAATCTCCACTTGCTCATAAGTTGAGAAACGTTCTTTGCACTCCTCGCACTCTCTCCGACGACGAATTGTTCGCCCTTCATCTGTCTCTCGCGAATCCACCACTCGAGTGTCTTCATGATTACAATAGGGACATTTCATTTTCTAATTGATAGTGAATAGTTAGCAGCATTAGCAGCAATGAAGCAGATTTTTTGAGAAAACAAAAACAGCCAACCCCTTCATGCTCCATCCAACGCATTGTTGTCTGTTTAGCACTGATTAATTTTTGTTTTTGTATTTTTAGCTATAATCCGCACCCAAAATACATATCCTAGAAATTTTGTTAAAATACACAATATGTAGTGGTTGCACAGTCTGTTCTAACACAACAACATTTTAGCTCATGAGGAAATATTGTCAACCCTTGACACGCGACAATTTATACTCTCTTCTTTATTCGGCTATCTTACGCTCGTACTGCCTGTTTTAAATAACTGCTTGCCCGTTTACATCCTCCCTTCTTCTCTCTATACTAAAACCATAGATTAATCACTAGAAATTTCGAATGCTCGTCTTTTCAGCCATCTGTCCTCATCCACCTATCATCATTCCAGGAATCACTGGCAATCGCCGTCCTCAAGCAAAAAAGACTGTCAAGGCCATAGAGAGTCTGGCCAGTGAACTAAAGAAATTTTCTCCCGACACCATCATCGTCATTTCTCCCCACGGACCGATGAGGTATGACAAATTTACCATCAACTTTGAAAATAATTTTCAAGGAAATTTTTCAGATTTTGGAGTGAACGATGGAGAATATGAATATATCAATGACACACCTTTGGCTAAAGATATTTATGCTCGAGTTCGAAGCAAACATTATCCAATTGAGATCATTCGTGAAACTGGATTGGACTATGGCGCCATGATTCCGCTTTCCTATTTGACCAAAGACATGGAACGTAAACCCAAAATTGTTCCCTTGACCTACACTGCCTTGGACTGGGACATACATTTCAAATTCGGCCAAGAGATTGGACAAGTGGTCAGCGAAACTGAAACTAATATTGCTTTTGTTGCCAGTGGCGATCTTTCTCATCGACTGAGTGAAGATGCTCCGGCCGGATTTTCTCCCTATGGAATCAAATTTGATAAAACTCTGATCGAACTGCTTGAGAAAAATGAAGCTGAAAAAATCCGCAACCTCAACCCAGAATTCTGCGATGAGGCCGGCGAATGTGGTTTGCGTTCAATCCTGATCGCTTTGGGAGTGATTGATCACACTCGACGACATATCTTTCAACAACTTTCCTATGAAAGTCCTCTGGGAGTCGGCTACCTTGTAGGCCAGTGGAAAATAAGCTAAAATCTATCTAAATAACTTCTGATTATTTCTAACTCCCACTCTCTGTCCTGTGGGAAGTTGTTGATTTAAACAGAAACAAAAATGAGATCAACAGACATTCTTATTATTGATATGGGCTCCCAATATACTTTGGTTATCGGAAGAACACTGCGAGAATTAGGCTTTCGCTCTGTAATTATTCCACACACCAAAGCAAAGCTTTGGCTCAAGCACAATAAGCCTAAGGCTATTATCTTATCTGGAGGAAGCGCAAGTGTTTATAAGGAAAATTCTCCGAAACCACCCAAGGAAATTCTAAAGATTGGCGTTCCAATTCTAGGCATTTGTTATGGAATGCAGTGGTTGAGTATTGAACTGGGTGGTAAAGTTGTTACTAGCCTTGATCAGAAAGAATATGGAAAAGTAAAAATAAACTTAACAGCCCAAGGTACAAGGAATAAACTCTTCAACAAAATAATCAAAGCTAGTGTTGTTTGGGCAAGCCATGGAGACAGTGTTGAAAAAATACCTAATGGATTTAATATTCTAGCCAGATCAGAAGACAGAAAGACAATCACTTCAATTTATCATTCTAAGAAAAAAATTTGGGCGTTGCAATTTCATCCAGAAGTAACCCACACTGTTTTCGGTAAGAAAATTTTACAAAATTTTATCCAAGACATTTGCCAATGTGATTTAAACTGGCAACCTCGAAATATAATCAAAGAAATTCAAACTAATGTAACCGACGTGGTGAGTGAAAAAAATGTAATTATTGGCTTTAGCGGTGGAGTAGATTCCACAACTCTTTCAGCTATTGTCTCTCCTGTTTTGAAAAATAAACTATTAGCCGTTTGCATTGACACAGGTGCGTTGAGAAAAAATGAATTAATTGAAATTAAGAAAAATGCCAAAGCAGTTGGTGTTAAGCTAAAGGTCATCGAAGCTTCTCAGCAATTTCTGAAAGCCATGAAAGATTTATCCGATGCTGAGAAAAAACGAGGGGCTTTTAGAAAAATGTACGTCTCGATTTTAGAAGAGGAAGCAAAAAAACATCACGCTGAATTTATTCTTCAGGGAAGCTTAGCCACTGATTATATAGAGTCAGGAAAAGTTGGAGAAGCTACTTTAATCAAGTCTCACCACAACATCGGTAATAATTGGGAAATGAAAGAAATTCATCCTTTGAAAGATCTTTTCAAATACGAAGTGCGTGATCTTGCCCAAAGTTTGAAATTACCCAAAACGATAACAAATCGCCAGCCATTTCCCGGTCCAGGCTTATATGTTCGAGTCATTGGCGGACCACCTACAAAAACAAACATCAAAATTGTAAGAGAGGCTGATGCTATCATCACAAAAATATTACAGAAAAGAAAGATTTATAATGACATATCTCAATTAGTAGTGGCTCTTCTTGGAATAAGAACTGTGGGTATTAAAGAAGATGGACGCAGCTATGCTCATCCCATTGTCATCAGAACTATAAAAACCGAAGATTATATGACAGTTTCCGGCGTGGATCTGCCTGTTGAAGTTAAGAATGAAATAGAGAAATCCATCACCAAGCATCCAAAATTAAACAGGGTTTGGTTCGATACAACTGATAAACCATCGGGTACTATAGAATTCGAATAACACTAATTGTCTATTCCCTCTTTTTAGCCTACAATTCAGATAGGCCTTTTTTATACCGCTATGAATTACTATCAAATTTCACCGCTAACCAGAATTCCCCTGGGTCGGGATCAGTTTTTTACCTACTCCTGCACCAAAAGTATTCCGATTGGTTCTTTGGTTGAGGTTCCTTTGGGAACAAAGAAAGTTAAAGGAATTGTTTGGACAAAGACAAAGAAACCTCGCTTTAGAACCAGATTAATAATTAGCGTCTTGGACCCTTCCCTGCTGACAAAAAAACAGCTGCTTCTGACAGAGAGAATTTCTGAGTATTACCTGGCACCGCTTGGCGTGGTGCTGAAGTTTTTTGCACCCAAAATGACTAAAAAAGAGTCTGCTGTTAAAAAAAGAACAGGCTACCAATACAAAAAAATAGCCTTGACGCCCCAACAAAAAGGAGCTATCAAGAAAATCACTGCACTCAAAGCTGGCTCCTCGGCTCTCCTGCTCGGTCCAGCCTCATCAGGCAAAACTGAAATCATCATGGAAACTGTTGCAAAAAATATTGCCAACAAAAAACAATCCCTCGTCTTGGTGCCAGAAATTTTCCTGGGTTATCAAGAGTTGGCTCGTTATTCAGCTCGTTTTAGAAAAGAAGAGATTGTTTTCTATCATTCAAGATTAAAACCTTCAGAGTTAACTTATATTCACAATAGTGTTCGATCGAATAAAATAAAAGTGATTATTGCCACTCGCGCTGGCATGTTTCTCCCCTTCAAGGACTTGCAAATGATTGCCATTGATGAAGAACAGGACCTTTCCTACAAGCAATGGGACCAAAATCCTCACTATCATGTCCGCACAGTTGCCCAATTTATGGGTGAAATTTATCACAACAAAATTGTTTTTGTTTCAGCCACGCCCTCTCTTGAGACTTATTTTTCAATAAAAAAAACGGGGGGTCTTATAGAAGTTTCTGCTCTCTTAACAAAGTCTGTAAAAATTAAAAAGCCAAAAGTAGAGTTGATTGATATTCGAAAAGATTATAAAACTAATGATCAAATTATTTTTTCTAAAGAGCTAAAAAACTCTTTAGCTGAAAACCAGAAAAAGGGAAAAATATCTTGCATCCTAGTCCCCTCTCGCGGAAAAAGTCGCCTAGTTTTGTGTGATAACTGTCGAAAAACCTTGCGCTGTCCTCGGTGTAAAATATCACTGGTGCATAGCGGGGACTATTATGTCTGTCTTCACTGCAATTTTAAAACTTCCGCCACTGTTTCCAAGTGTCCCGCTTGCGGAAGCTTTCGGTTGGTCAATGTTGGATTTGGAACAGAAAGCGTTGCTAAGGAGATAAAAACGCTCTATCCCAATTTCAAAATTGCTAAAGCTGATGCCAATGAGTTTAATGATAACCAAAAGAGAGAGAATTTATTCAAAAAATTGTATAATAATAAAGTGGACGTTTTGGTAGGAACTTATGCTATCGCTAAAGGTTTAGACATTAAAGATGTTGGACTCGTTGTCGTTCTCAACACCGATAATTGGGCCGGGCAAATTGATTTTAAACATGACGAAAGATGGTTGGGAAATCTTTTTCAATTGGCCGGACGAGTCAACCGATCAGGTAGTGATCAGGCTGGCAAGTGCTTAATTCAAACGTTTAACGTTGAAAATCCCGCCTTGAAACTTTTAAAATCATGGCATTGGAAGAAATTTCTAGACGAAGAAACGAAAAGCAGAAAGACTATCAGTTACCCTCCTTACAAATCTATGATAAAATTAACCTATAGAGATAAGGATAAACGAAAGGTTGAAAAAACAATCAAATTAGTCTATAATCAACTTTTAAAAAGTGTTTCTAAAAAGGTGCAAGTTTTACCGCCCTACGATGGAGCTAGGAAGAAATTGCGTGATCGCTGGATGAAAAGCATACTACTAAAATACGATGAAAAACTACCCGGCAGAACTACCCGAGTTTTGAAGAATCTACCGACTGGTTGGAATATCGATATAGATCCTGAGACTATATTCTAGTTCCTGAATTTTGAATTTTGAATTTTGAATGTGAATACAGAATGTTGAATCTGATTATTCAAAATTCGCAATTCCAAATTCTAAATTCATCAAAAATGCTACAAATAATCACCTATCCTGATCCAAGACTTCGTGTTGATTGTGAAGAAATAAAAAAGCCTACTGATCCCAAAATCAAACAATTGATCTCTGATATGCTAGAAACGCTGCGTGGTCATGAGGGTATCGGTCTAGCTGCACCACAAGTGGGGCACAATTTGAAACTTTCAGTCATCGAAATTGATGATGAAGTTTTTGTTTTGATTAATCCAAAGATCAAAAGCCGTTCTGGTGACAAGATTTTCATGGAAGAAGGCTGCCTTTCTTTTCCGGGAAAATTTATCACCATTCCTCGCTATGAAAGAGTCAAGATCAAAGCAGTAGACGCTAATGGAAAAAAACAAGTGATTCGTGCTCGTGGTTTGCTAGCCCGAGCGCTTCAACATGAAATAGACCATCTCAATGGCAAGCTTTTCGTTGATCGAGTTGAAGATTGGGAGAAAAAATAGTCCCGAGTGCTTGGGACTTTAGTACTTACTCTTTAGTACTTACTATAGTATATACTATCAATCATGACCGAAACAAAAGACTTAAAAATATTCTTCATGGGAACTCCTTTTTTGGCCAAGGAAATTCTTAATGATTTGATCAAGAAGAAAGTGCCCATTCATACAGTCATTACTCAACCTGATCGACCAGTTGGCAGAAATCAAACACAACAGATGCCAGAAGTGAAAGAAACTGCCCTGGAAAACAAAATTCCATTTAAACAATTCGAAAAAATTGGCTCCGAAGAGCTGGATTTTTTTGAAAATGAAAAGCCTGATATAATTATTGTGGCCGCCTATGGACTTATCCTGCCAAAGCGCCTAGTTAAAATGCCTAAATTTGGCATCATCAACGTTCACGCTTCCCTGCTACCCAAGCTGCGAGGAGCATCTCCGATCCAAACAGCTCTATTAACAGGAGAAGAAGAGACTGGCGTCACTATCATGTTGATAGAGGAAAAAATGGATACAGGCAACATTCTGTCTCAAAAAGCTGTCACTATAGATCCCGATAACAAGTATCCTCGGCTGGAAAAAAAGATGATTAGCACGTCTAACGAGCTGTTGTTGCCCACGTTGAAAAACTGGATTAACAAAAAAATCAAACCTAGAAAGCAAAATGATTCAGTAGCAACCTATTCTAAAGTTATTAATAAAAAATCCGGTTTAACAGATTGGGGCAACACCGCTCAAGAGATTTACAATCAATTCCGCGCCTTCTATGTTTGGCCCAAGATTTACACCCACTGGAATGGAAAACGCTTAACTCTCAATGATATCAGCAAAGAGGATCCTAGCGGTATCAATCTTAAACCTGGTAAAGTCAATGAAACAGAAAAAGGGATAGCTGTTGGTACGAACGATGGGTTAATTATTTTAAATAAAGTTCAATTGGAAGGAAAGAAGGAAATGCCTATCGATGATTTCGTCAATGGCCATCCCGATTTTCTAGACAGCAGATTGAGATAGTTGCTATAAACCTTTAAATTACGAAACTGATCTATCTCCCCTCTTTTGGAAAGATGCTGAATTCATTGGTTTTGAATTTAGAGGAGAGTTAAGTGAACTGGCCGACATTTGTTGCCATTTAAATTAACCCCTCTTGAGAATTGCTCATCCACAATTCTCCACCTTACCATAAGGAGAGAAAACAAGTGCTTTGTAGTTCAAGAATAAATTATAAATAATAAGATTGTATAACTATCGTCTTAAAGATCCTCAGTCTCCCAGCACGGGAGGTCAATTCTTCAAGCCGGCCATAATCGTCGGCGGGTTGATTTTAGTTGTTGTTAGTATTTTTTTCCTGAAAAACTTATTCATCCAGAAAAAAGATGCGGATCTTCAAAAATTGTTAGCAGAAAAAAGGGAAAGAGCAAAACAAGTGGACGTTGAAGAGGTCACACCTGAACAAGTTTTTAAAAACATCAGAGACGACAAGACTCAACTGGTCGACATTCGAGAAGAAAGCGAGTTTGAAACAAAACACATTGAATCTTCCATCAATCTTCCCTTATCTCAAGTTAACGAAAAAATAAACTTAATAAGCGCTGAAAAGCAAGTGATTATTATTGATCGTCAAGACAGTCTGGAGGGAAAAATTTTCACTGATCATCTGGGAAGCGAAGGGGTTAATGCCAAATATCTCAAAGGTGGGATTTTAGCTTTTGCTCAAGAGGGTTATAGTCTAATCAACATTGGCAATCCAACTGATACGACTGACCTTTTGAAAGTTAATTCCATTTCAGCTGAAGAAATTAAAAAGCAATTGTTGGAAGGAAAATTATTTGCTTTTGTGGATACTCGTCCAGCTATAAACTATTCCGCTGACCATATTGACGGATCAATTAACATTCCTCTGGAGGAACTCGAAAAAAGAAAAAATGGCCTCCCAGCCGGTCGCATTCTCGTTTATGATGACGAGCAGATACGTAGTTTTCGAGCCGCCGTGAGACTCTATGACATGAATATAGTAGGAGTCCATAGCAGCCTTGATGGATATCAGATTCTGAAAAGTACCCTGCTAGAAGAAAAACCACCAGCTGAGACACCTTCTCAAGATGATTCCCAGAGCACAAGCGATACTAACTCTGAATAGTATTCTGCATAGCATTAAAAACTAAAAAGACCAGGCGTCATGCCAGGCCTTTTTTATTATATTTAGTTTTTGAGATCTTAATTTATTTTAAAATTCACACTATTATCGAATCTTCCTTCAATAATATGCTTGGCCGGCGCTGGATTGCCATCATCTGGTTCCAGAGTGATCACCACTGATCGATATTCGCTTTTGTCGCCGTTAGCTTCATAGTTCAAAACCCATTCATCAGCCACTTCATCAAAAAACATTTTTCCAGTAGAGAAAAAACCTCCGGCTACTGGCTGCTTGACTAGCCACCCCTCGTAGAATTCTCCGTTTTTAAGCTGGGGCATATTTTTTCCAGTGGTTCGATGAAATGTTTTTCCATCGACCACTGCTATCCAAGCGGCACCTGTTGTATTTCCACCAGTAACGTCCTCTAACTCGATCATCGGCGCCTCCAAGGAAAATGCCTCCATCATCATCTGAGTTTGACGATCCTGGGCCATTTGCGCTAATTCTTCGGCCTTCTTTTTGGCTTCAAACATAGGAGAAATAGACGAAGCTTCTGAGTCATCGATTTTTTTCATTGAGATATGTCCGCATCCAGCTAACACTAAAACTACGATTACTCCCACAGATAGCAAAATAACTTTTTTTATTCTAGACATATATTTAAAATACCCTGAAACACTTTTTAAGGTTGGATAAAATCTTTTTCCAGCCAGGTTTTATCTTGTCGAACTAATAATTCGTTCTTTTTGCTAGGTTCGGCCATAATTTCTTCCACTATCTTTTCCATTCTCATTCCTTGGGATCCTTTGACTAATACTACATCACCTTCTTCTAAAATATTCTGCACATAAAATCCTGCTTCGGATGGGTTTTCAAAGTGGGCTGGAGCCCCATCAGGTGCAGCTTTTTGATAAGCTTCAAAGGCCAGTTCCATTCGCTTTCCCACGGTGATAAAATAATCTACTTTCAATTCAGCTGCCCATCGCCCCACATCACGATGAGCGTCCTCTTCTTCAGCACCCAACTCGAGCATATCACCCATAACCATAACCTTTCTTTTAGCCTCAACATTTTTAAGGGTTTCCAAGACAGCTTCGACGCTGGCTGGCGCACTGTTGTAGGTGTCATCAATAATCGCCGTGTTTTTGATTCCTCGCAGCAAAATCATTCTTCCTTTGGGTGGATAGAATTTCTCTAAGGCCATTCCAGCCTCAACTGCATTAATCTTAAAAAACTCTCCTACTGAAAATGCAGCCAGGGCAGCATAAATCTGAGGATAGCCCAGAGACTTAGCCAATTTAATTGGGACTATTTTCCCTTTATAGTTTAGTTTGAACATAATTCCCTGTACCAATTGAATTTTCTCTCCTCGTGAGGTCTGCAAAGGTTGATAACCAAAAAGCATATCAGTGGCTTTGAGATCAGCTTTTTCATCAAAGCCATAGCTGATTGTGTCTACATCGAGACTTTCTCCAATTTTCCTAACCTCTTTATCATCACGATTGAAAACTGCCAAACCGCCAGATTGAATGCTTTTAAGCAGAGCACCTTTTTCTTTAGCCAGAGCTTGTTTATCTTTAAAAAATTCCAAGTGAGAAATTCCTACATTAGTGATGACTCCCACATCAATGGGAACAAATTCACAAAGATATCTAATATCTCTCGGCCGATCAGCTCCCATTTCGAGCACCAAAATTTCTGGATAGTTAGTTGGCAAAAGAAAGATTCCCAACCACTTCAAAAAGACTGGGATCCATCTGATAATAGAATTTTCACCTGAATTGGCTCCAATGATGGTTAGGGGCACACCCACCTCATTGTTGTAATTTTTTTCGTTCTTCCTGACTGTGTAATACTCAGAAAGCAATTTTCCAATCATTTCTTTGGTGGTTGTTTTTCCCACACTTCCTGTGATGGCTACAATTTTGGGCTTGTATTTTTTCAAAATCCTAATCGACATCCAGCGCAACATTTTCTCTAGTCTTTGTAATTTTTTTGATTTCATATAGTTTGATTTACTGTTATGAGTTTGAGTGATCGTTTATTCTTCATCTTCTTCTTCCTCCTCTTTCCTTTTGATCTCTTCTAATCTTTTCTTCTCCTCTTCACTTATTAAATAGTTGTGAGTGCGAGTGAATTTTTCTATTTCTTCTTGGGTATATTCTTCGGTTGGTTCGATTCCATAATATTCAAAAAGAAACTTAGCCATTTCTCCGAAAACTGGTCCGGCAGTGCTTTCTGCCCACTCAACATCTTTGGGATAGTCAATAATCGCTACCATCACAAAAACAGGATTATCTACTGGTCCAAAACCAGCGAAGGTTCCCACGGTAGCGTTTTCTAGATAGCCGCCTGTTTGTCGGTTAGCAATCTGCGCAGTTCCCGTTTTCCCTGCCACTCGATAACCTGGTACTCCCGCTGCTTTTCCATGACCATTGATCACGTTGCTTTCCAGCATTAGCGACAGCTTATTAGAAGTATCTTTTGAAACAACACTCTTTTTGGCTGCTTTCTCTATTACAACTTTCTCTCCTAAAGCATTCTCCATATAATCAACAATTTGCGGCTCCAAGAGTTCGCCTCCGTTAGCAATTACTCCATAGGCCATGGCCAGTTGAAGAGGTGTCACGGTAATTCCCTGACCAAATGAGGCGGTGAAAAATTCAATGTTGCGGTTGGTATGTAAATTGGAAATATTTCCCGAGACTTCTCCCGGAAGATGAATACCAGTGTTTTGACCAAAACCAAAGTCTTCAACATAGCGCAAAAAACTTTGATTGCCCACTTGTCTTTGGACATAGATCGCTCCTGTGTTGAGCGATTGCTCAATCACTTGAATCATTGTTTGTTGACCATAGGATTTTTCATCCGAATTTTTAATTTCATAACCAGCTTCTACCACTGATCCGGTGTCATAATAAGTTGTCTCGGGATTTATTTTTCCCGTGTCCAGTCCGGCAGCCATAGTGATCGTTTTAAAAACTGAACCACATTCATATTCACTCGAGACCAATGGATTCATAAAGACGCTGATATCTTCAACTCCTGAGTAATCATTTAAATTAAAATTTGGAAAAGCAGCCATAGCTAAAATTTTTCCACTGTGAGGATCTAGAATAATCAGTTTCCCGCCATCAGCACCATGGCGTTCTACCGCATTTCTCAGCGCGAGCTCCGCTTTGAATTGAATTACATGATCAAGAGTCAAGACCAAATCATTTCCATTTCGAGCTGGAATCAGAGACTTGGCTCCAATTGAAATCCAGCGTCCGAAAGTGTCTCTTTCCTGTTCAAGTAGCCCGGTGTTTCCTCTCAGCACATCCTCGTATTCTCTTTCAATGCCATATTGCCCCTTGAAATCATCATTTCGATAACCAATAAAACCAATCACGTGAGAGGCTAATTCTTCACCAGGGTAGTAGCGCCAATTTTCGCCTTCCAAATATATTCCTTTTTCTTCTAAGTTTCGGATTTTTTCAACTTCCTCATCAGACAGTTTCCTCTTTAGAACTTCATACAAATCATCTTTTTTTGATAATTTGAATCCTACTTCTTCCAAATCAAGACTGAGAATTTCACTGACTTCCAAGATAGCATGATCCAAATTTTCAATCTCAGCGGGAACAGCGTAAGCTGTCTTGAGTTCTCGATTGACTGCCACCGGGAAGAGTCGGCTTTTTTCTTTCACAAAGACCTCCCCTCTGGCCGGCAAAATTTCTTGTCTATATTTGTGTTGATTGTCAGCTTGACTCTTATAACGTTCATGAGCCAGAACTTGCAAGGCATACAGTCTCAGCCCAACCAAGCCGCTGAAAATTAGAATCACAAAAATTATGACATAGATTCTTGAAGAAGATATGTCTTTCATCATACTCGAAGTTCTTTCCTTTTTCCTTCTGATTATTTTTATTTCAGCTGTTTACTAGTTGAATGCTAAAAAGTGGGGCCCCTTGAAAAAAGACGAGTGGCACCACTTTTTAAAAAACTATCAAAAAATTTTATTTCATTGCTACTGGATTATCAACTTCGATATAGCTAACCTCATCAGGTTTTTGCATTTTTATCTTGTCTTTTTCTGTTTCCAAGTTGTTCATAGAGCGCAACTGGGCCGCTTCGATTTTTAACAGCTCATTCTGTTTTTGTAAATCTTGAATGGCCTTTTCTTTCGTTTTGATTTCATAACCCATTGTAGCCATTCGGTTGATTTGAAAAATATAGAAAACTCCTGCGATACATATTATTGAAACCAACAAAACCACCGGGGTAAGTTTGCTCACCTTTTTGGGTTTAGTTTTATTTTTGTTTTTTCGGCAATTCACCGATGATTGCGTAATAGTTAGATACGAAGCCACCGCATTTTTTGCCCCCTCACTATTAATTTTTGTTTTTATTTTTCCTTTTGAGCGCGATCCAAATATACAAGCGTATAATACGAATCTATAAATGAATGCAAATGATGCCAATATGCAAATAGAAATAGATTATTAGCATATTAGTGTAATTCGCATTAGATTCGCACCATTAGCATTACAACAGAGTGTTAATTCGCCCGCCTGCTTTGCATGCGTAGCATTGCGAGCAGGTATATTAGGATCGCTAAATTTTTTCTGCTACTCTCAGTTTCGCACTTCTTGCTCTGGGATTGGCTCTCATTTCATCTTTTCCTGGTCGAATTGGTTTTTTAGTAACAATTTTTAATCTCTTTTCTGCCCCACAAACACATTGAGGGAAATTTTTTGGACAAACACATCCCCCGGCATTCGTCCGAAAAAATTCCTTCACTATTCGGTCCTCCAATGAGTGAAAAGTGATTACACTGATTCGGCCATTTTTTTTCAGTAATGTAAGAGATTCTTTCAAAAACTTCTCTAAATTTTCAAGTTCATTGTTTACCACTATTCTCAAGGCTTGAAAAATTTTAGTCGCTGGATGAATTTTCATTCTCTCCCTTTTTACTTCTTCAATTAATTGCGCCAGTTGCGTGGTCGTCTCTATTGCCTTTTCTTTTCTCTGTTTAACAATCGTATCAGCGATCCGTCTGGCCTCTTTTTCCTCGCCATATTTCCCAAAAATATCTTCCAACTCTTCTTTTCTCCATTGGTTGATTATTTCGTGGGCTGTTATCTCTGCACTCTGCCTATCATAGCGCATGTCCAACCTGCCTTCCTTTTGAAAACTCAAACCGTATGCCGAGTCAGACATTTGTTCTGCTCGCCAGCCCAAATCAGCTAAAATTGCGTCAACTTTTTCAATCCTTAAATCTTTTATAACTTTTGCAATGTTCTTAAAATTGTCATGAACGAGAATGAGCTCCCTTTCTCGTCCCTCTTTTTTCATTTCTTTTTTGAATTGGTCGATCGCATTCTTGTCAGCATCGAGCGCAACAACTTTCCCCTCCTTTCCAATTTTTTTAGTAATTGCTCTAACGTGTCCTCCTGAGCCTAACGTTGCATCAACCACAACATCCCCTTTTTCTATATTTAACAAATTGATTGCTTCCCCTGGCAATACCGTCTTATGTTTCATCTTGATTCTCAATTGTCGATTAACATTCAATTGAAAATTAATACAGCCCTAGCTTACCCAACTGCTCGGCGATCTCATCTTGGTTTTTTTCGGCTGTTTGCTTGTATTCGCCCCAAATTTTCTCATCCCAAACTTCTAATCGATTAAAGAGTCCCGCAATCACTACTTTCTTTTTTAGTCGAGCATATTCTTTTAAATATTCTGGAATCAGCACTCTTCCTTGTGAATCAAGCCTGACATCAACTGCCCCGGCCAGCATTAGTCGAACAAAACTACGAGTATTTCTCTCCCCAACTGGCATATTTCCCAACTTGTCAGCAATTTTATTCCACTCATCTTTTGGATAGATAAATAAGCTGCTGTCCAATCCTCGAGTCACCACCGCTCCCTTTTTGAATTTCGCACGAAACTTGGATGGAATCGCCACCCTTTTTTTCTGATCCAGAATGTGTTGGAACTCTCCAATAAACATTTTTGAGCTACAGCTTTATTTATTTCAACTATCCTTTATATCTTCTGAAAGCGCTTTTGATCTTCTTTCTAAGACAGGAGTAATATTATTTTTATGCATAAGTTTACTCAGGATATTTTGAAGGAGTAAACTTATGCATAAAAATAATATTGCTCTTGTCGATTCTTGCTAATCTATCCTCAACGCGCGGAAGGAGTCCGCGTCACAGACACGGACTCCCCCAATTACTCTGTCAGTATAAATATGCGATTTCCCCACTTTTCACCACTTTATATATATTTTACTCCACTTCAATATACCGGTCAACACCTTAGATTACTTTTCCACAAAATAAAAAATGGCTTGTTTAAGCCATTTCTCTCTTACTTTGTTCATGCTTATCCACAACTTATCAAGTTTCTTATTTTCTTAATTACTTAATTAAAGATTTTTATTCTCCCATTGACAAACTATCCCAATAAATTTAGCCTGTAAAAGAATATATAATTTTTCTTTACAAAAACAAAAACCGAGGGTGGTCTCGGTTCTTGTTGGTGTATTCTAATTTATTTTTAGCTCAGACTAACTTTATCTCAAGCCCAGTTTGCTTTTCACCGCTTCGGCTTGACTCTTGTCAATCTGGCCACTCTCAACCATGTCATCAACTTGTTTGAGGATTTTATCTTTATTCTTATGGACTTCTTGAGGATTCATCGCCTTTTGCATTATTTTTTGTTGCTTCTTCTTAGGCATTTTCTGAAACACTTTCAAGCTGGCTTTTTCTTTAAAGGACAGCCCCGAGGTATCAACGTCCTTCATCATTTGACCATAGTTAGTTTTCGAATCGGCTTTTTCCTCTTCCAAGTCAATTTCGCGAGGTTCGTCAACAACTTTTTGCTCTTCGCTTGAGCCCTTTGTGTCCTTCTTTTTCTTTTTTAGAAAATTAAATATTCCCATTTAGTTAGTTTTATGATTTGTTATTCTTATACGTTTTAGTAAAAAATAAATTTAAAATCAGACTTTCAAATGCTTCCTGATAGCTATGGCTGAGCTGATCACACCCAGCAACATTCCGAAAACAAACTGAGACAGAACCACATAGTGGAGATTCCTGACAAAGTAGTCAGACAGAAAAGTTTGAATAAATCTCGTGTTGGAAAATGGCAGAATTGAATTAGCTGCCTCACCCGCTGCGACGAAATTTAAATAGAAATAGGACAGTGGCACAGCGATCACCGCCGCAATTAACCCATAGAAAATTCCTTCCCAAATGAATGGCATACGAATGTAATTATTTGAGGCGCCCACCAGACGCATAATCTCGATTTCTTGTCGATGAGCATACATGGTAATACGAATTGAATTGAAAGTTATCAGCACAGCAATAATTGAAAGCGTCAATCCCAATACCACTGCCACTCGTTGATTTGATTTTATTTCCTTGTTTAGATTGTCAATCACTGAACGATATTTCTGATAGTTGATTTTTGATATTTTTTCTGAGAAACTAGCTTGTTCAATCTTTCCGGAAATGTTGTTGTAATCATCCGGATTGTAGGCTTTGATATTGAGCACGGCTCCCAGCGGGTTCGAGCCAAGTTCTTCGACTGCTTTCTGAATAGTTTCATTATCTTTGTTTCTTTCCTTGAAATCTTCTAGCGCTTGTTCTCGACTAACATAGTTAATTGATTCAACCTCAGAATATCTTTCAATTTCGTTTTTGATGTCAGTAATCTCATTTTCTGGAACATCGGTGTTGACATAGACTGAAATGTTAACCCTGTTTTCAATGTCGTCTAATAGCAAATTATTAGCCACGACGATGGCTATTTGAACATTAACAATAAATAAAGCGATGGTTAAAACACTAACTGTTGCAACTGTCAACCAGCCATTGCGTACTAAATTATTGAGACCGGCTTTTAATGTTCGAACTAATTTTAGTAACATTTTGTTTTTGGTTTATAGTCGATACTTGTTTTTATATGCAATATTTTCCGTGCGCTTCATCCCGAATCACTCGACCCCGATCCATCACAACCACTCGTTTGCAAAGTTTGTCAACCACTCCTTTGTTGTGAGTAGCCAAGATAACAGTTGTACCAAATTCATTGATCTTCAAAAGCAATTGCATAATTTCCCAAGTTGAAATTGGATCAAGATTTCCGGTCGGCTCGTCAGCCAACAGCACTTTGGGCTTGCTGACCAAAGCGCGAGCTAAGGCCGCTCGCTGTTGCTCTCCTCCTGAAACTTCATCCGGATACATGTCAACTTTTTTCCCAAGCCCTACAATATCTAAAATTTGTGGGACCGCTTCTTCAATATCAGCGTTAGATTTTCCGCCTACTTCCATGGCGAATGAGACATTTTCGCCTAAAGTTTTTTTGGGTAGCAGTTTATAATCTTGAAAAACGGTGCCAATCTTTCGTCGGTGCTTGGGCAAATGTCGAATTTTCAAATCCACAATATTGTTTTTGTGAAAATAGATGTTACCCGACGTTGGTTTTTCCTCAGCATAGAGCATTTTCAAAAAAGTCGATTTCCCCGCTCCGCTGTGTCCCACAATCGACACAAACTCACCTTCCCTGATTTCCAGGTTGATGTTTTCTAGCGCTGGCAGATTTCCAGGATATATTTTTGATACGTTTTGATAGACAATCATTTTGTGTTTTAGTTAGTTCATGACTGGAAGCCAATCACAGTTTGCAATGATTAGAGATTCAGTTACTGTCGGTGAGTAAAAAGTTTTAGGGCGATTCTGGTGGACAAATTACTGTTATCTTAAGCAAAGAGCGGTTCCTGTCCCGAGTACTCGGGATTACGAAGCGATAGCAACCGAATAATATTAAAGACGGAAAAAAGTATCGGAGTTTTCAGTTAGAAATTGGACGGATTTAGATTCTAGGATGAGACTCTGAAAAAACGGCTGATTTACTTAAACTAATTACTAGTTCATTTAGTTATATTTTACTACAACTAGCCCACAATGCAATCCTTGATTACCGTTTGTCTTTCCTCAAATATTCTTCAATGAATTCATTAATTTCTCCGTCTAAAACTTTCTCCACATCAGAGGTTTGATATTTTGTTCGATGATCCTTAACCATCTTATAAGGATGAATCACATATGATCTGATTTGATTTCCCCATTCAATGGAAACTTGCTTTCCCTTGAGCTCTTCTACCTGTTGCACTTTTTCTTCTGCCATTTTTTCAGCTAACCGACTTTTCAGGATTGCAATAGCCTTCTCTTTGTTTTGTTTTTGTGATCGCTCATTTTGACAAGTGACCACAACTTCAGCTGGCAGATGGGTAATCCGCACTGCTGAGTCGGTGGTATTGACGTGTTGACCACCGGCACCCGAAGCCCGAAAGGTGTCAATTCTCAAATCTTGCGGCTTAATTTCGACTTTGCCATCATCCTCCAAGAGTGGAATCACTTCCACCATGGCAAAGGATGTCTGACGCAAATGATCCGCATTGAAAGGTGAAAGTCGCACCAAACGGTGAACCCCTTTTTCTGATTTTAAATTGCCATAGGCCCAACTGCCTTTGACTTCAATAGTGGCACTTTTGATTCCTGCTTCACTGCCCTTTGTCTCCTCTAGTACTTTAGTTTGAAAGTTTTTACTCTCGGCATAACGCAAATACATTCGTCTGAGCATCTCGGTCCAATCCTGGGCATCTGTTCCGCCTGCACCGGCATATAAAGACAATATGGCATCTTGCCGATCATATTGGCCTTGATAAAGCGTTTGAATTTCAAATTTAGAAAAACGTTGAGTAATTTCTTGATACTGTTCAGACCCCAGTATTATTTCATCCTTATTTTCACTGGCAATGCTTTTGACATACTTTTCCAGTTCATTTACCTCATCCCAAATATTTCCCCACCCTTCTATTTCCGTTTTGAGTTCTTCAATTTGTTTGGCTATTTTTCCCGACTTTTCATGATTTTTCCAAGTTTCTTCTTTTTGAGCTTCTGCTTCCAGGTTTTTTAGTTCTTTTTCTTTTTGTTCCCAATCAAAGACAGTCGTCCAGCTGGACGATTTTATCCTTTAGTATTTCTGTTTTTTTCTTGAGTTCTTCTAGATTCATACAAAATTCATTATAGCCCAATCCATTGAAAAAATCAAAGATACAAGATAGAATAGTAAATGAGTGGTTAAACTCGACATTTGTCTAATAAAACGCGCCGAGATAGCCCCGACGTAAAGTCGGGATTCTGATCACCCCGCCCCATTTTGCCAGAATAGCTCAGTTGACAGACCTGCCCGCCATTGCCTTAGCCCCTTTAGCTTAGTTGGTAGCTTGTCCTATATAGCTTTAGCGAAGTAGGAAATAATGCGTTTCGTCATAGGTAAATAATTTCCGTTTATATTATTAAATAAGCCGAGGTAGCTCAGTTGGCAGAGCAATGCACTCGTAACGCATAGGTCATGGGTTCGACCCCCATCCTCGGCTCAAATTATGTAAATTATGTAAAGCGTAGGTCATGGGTTTTGCTTGTTTGTCTCCGACATTTCGTCGGAGCAACAAACAAGCAACCCCGTTGAAGCGAAGCGAATAACGGGGCAATCCCATACTCGGTTTAAGCTTAGGCAGGCGGGGCAATGCACTTCCGCCAAAGGCTTGCAGGCAGGCAGGCGGATAACCTCCACACTTGATCCTTGACTCAAAACAATGAACAAAATTCTAAAACAAATCGCCGTCAAGCTTCGTTATCCAAAATTACTTTTACTGATTGCGTCAATTTTTCTTGGATATTTGATTTATAAGGACGGCAATAATTTTTATTTTCACGACACCTTGGAGACGTTGGGTTATTTGGGCACTTTTCTTGCCGGAATGATGTTTGCTCACGGTTTTACTTTGGGACCGGCTGTGGCTATTCTTTTAATTAACGCTGGTAATCAAAATTTAATCACTGCTGGAATCATTGCTGGTCTGGGTGCCATTCTTGGTAATGTTCTGATTTATAAATCAATGAGGGTCTCCTATGACGAAGAAATTCACAACATTTCCAAACACCCTCTTTATCAGTGGCTCACAGAACAAACCGACCGAATCACTCCCCGTTTTGTGAAGAGCTATCTTTTTCCTGTTTTTGCCGGAATGATTTCTGCCACTCCGTTGCCTGATGAATTTTCTGCTACGCTCATTCACGCTTCTAGGGGGATGTCATTTACAATCTTTTCAGCGGTGACTTTCTTTTTTAATGTTTTTGGAATATTTATTATCTTGCTAATCGGCAAGATGTTATAGTAAGAGTTTTCCAACTACGTAGATATCTACGTAGATAAATAGTAAAATAAAAAAATGAGAATTTTAGTCACCGGAGGAGCAGGGTTTATTGGCTCCCACCTTTGTAAGCGTCTTTTAGATGAAGGGCATGATGTTTTGTGCGTAGATAATTATTTTACTGGAGCGAAAAACAACATTTTAGAATTAATGGATAATAAAAGATTTGAACTTATCCGACATGATATCACCATGCCGCTTTTCGTTGAAGTCGATCAAATCTACAATCTGGCTTGCCCAGCCTCGCCCATTCATTATCAATACAATCCAGTCAAAACTGTCAAAACTAGTGTTCACGGAGCTATCAACATGTTGGGATTAGCCAAGCGCGTGCGCGCTCGTATTCTGCAAGCCTCCACTTCCGAAGTCTACGGCGATCCTGAGGTCCATCCCCAACCAGAAACCTATTGGGGCAAAGTCAATCCGATTGGACGAAGGTCCTGCTATGATGAAGGCAAGCGTTGTGCCGAAACTTTATTTTTCGACTACTGGCGCCAACACAAATTGGAAATTAAAGTAATTCGGATTTTTAACACTTATGGACCCAACATGCACCCCAATGATGGCCGAGTTGTTTCGAATTTTATTGTACAAGCTTTGAAGAATAAACCGATTACTATTTATGGCAGTGGAAAACAAACCCGAAGTTTCCAATATGTCGATGATCTAGTGGAAGCGATGATTCGCATGATGAAAACTCGCAAGAGATTAACTGGACCAGTTAATCTCGGCAATCCAGATGAATTCACTATCAAAGAATTGGCTCAAAAAGTTATTGAGCTTATCCCAGAAACAAAAAGTAAAATTGCTCACAAAAAACTTCCCCATGATGATCCCAAGCAAAGAAAACCAGATATTCGTCTGGCCAAGAAGGAATTGAAATGGAAACCAGAAATAAAACTGGACGAAGGATTAGCAAAGACAATAGAATATTTTAGAAAAGTTATATAAAAATGTTTCCACAGTTAAACAGAAAGAGAACTTGACTTCTGCCAAGTTCTCTTTCTGTTTTTTTTCTTTCAACAAGAAACTTCAAGGTCTCCCTACTGATTTATATTTGAAACCTAGTGAACGAACTTTCTTAGAGTCAAAAATGTTTCGTCCATCAACAATTTTTGGTGTTTCCATCAACTCTTTTACTTTCGATAGGTCGGCGTCTCGAAAACAATCCCATTCCGTCACAACAAGAAGAATTTCTGCTCCCTTAACTGCTTCATACATGTCCGTGCAATGGGTTATTTTTTCTCCAAATTCATTCTTAACATTTGCTATGGGATCAAAAACTTTGACTCTGGCTTTTTCCTCCAATAGTTGCCGAATGATTTTTTTTGACGGAGCCTCTCGAGTATCATCCGTTTCTGGCTTGAAAGAAAGTCCCCAAACAGCAATGGTGAGATTTCGAAGTGTAAGTCCTGCTGTTTTTTCGATTTTTCGAATAATCCACCCAATCTGATCTTCGTTCGTTTGAATGACAGAGTCGAAGAGTCTCTTTGGCAGATAATAGTGTTCCGCTATTTTCAGAATATTTTTCACATCTTTCGGAAAACAGGAGCCTCCAAATCCGACTCCCGGTTGCAAGAAACTTGGACCAATCCGCCCATCCAGTCCAACACCATGCATAACAGATTCAATATTAGCACTTGTACAATCACATATTCTGGCAACCATGTTGGCGGTAGATATTCTCTGAGCCAACATAAAATTTGCGACCAGCTTAATAAGTTCCGCACTTTCAACATCAGTCACAATTTTTGGACAATCGATTTTCTCATAAAGCCGCTCAAGGATATCACAGACACCCTTTCCTCCCCCAATGATAATCCTGTCAGGTTTCATAAAATCTTGGACCGCAGATCCTTCACGCAGAGTCTCTGGGTTTGATCCAACATGAAACTTGGTGTTTGGATTGTTGCTACGAAGAAACTCTTCAATTCGACGAGTAGTTCCAATTGGAACAGTCGATTTGCCCACTACAAAAAACTCTTTCTTTGTAACGTGTTGAGCAATTTCTTTGGCTGTTTGAGAAACATAGAAAAGGTCCGGCCCGCCATCTTTTTCTCTCTCAGGAGTGCCGACAGCAATGATTGCTAAGTCATAATTATTTATCACCTCATCTATTCCATGCCGGAAAAAAAGTTTTCCCTTTCGGATTCCTGCTCGAAGCAATTCTTCGACCCCTGGCTCATAGAAAGGAGCTTTTCCCTGCTTCAACATTTCTATTTTTCGTTTATCCACGTCAACCCCGCACACTTCATGGCCCAATTTGGCAAGACAAGCGCCAGTAACTAAACCAACATAACCACAGCCTATAATATACACTTTCATAGAAGATCTTTTTAAAAATTGATGTTTATAATTTCTTCAAATTACGGAACACTTATTCACTTCTCACAGAGAGATAGAAACTATTTCTGTTTTATTTTCTTGCTATCCTTTCTCACTTCATAAATCCCCATAACGACTGCCATCACCAAAAAATAATAGGCGTAGACAGCCAACTCCCCAGCCAACATCTTAGCCTTCTCATTTTCTTTGAAAATAATTAAAAACGAGGTAATGATTAAAAATCCCAGAGCCGGCATTGCCAAAATCCGACTGGGAATCGGATGAAAGACTATTCCAACAAAAATCAATAAAATTATTATTTCAATTACATTCCATTCAAAATAAACTCCCACCGCTAAAGCCAGCAACAGCAAAACAATGTTGAGCATTTTTTTAACAGAATTTTTTCGAAAATTAAAAATTTCTTTGATTTTCAAGAATCTTTCCCGCCAAAAATTTTTCTGCTTATTAAACCGAATACTAGTTTTTGACCATTTTTCTTTTAACATAATAATATCTTAACAAATAAACAGCTAAAAACAAAATCGTCGCTCCGCTAATTACCATTCCCCACCACATTAATCGAATGGGATAATACTCGATTATCACTTTTTCAATCTCACTGATGTTCTTCAATTCCCAGCCATTAGCATAGCCCCTGGCCAAAAAATGATTTTCGAGCTCTGATGAGCTGCCATTTGATTTAATCGCGTATGCTTTCCAGAGAGGATCAAACTCCTCAGCCAAAATTACTGCGCCTTCGAAATCTTTGATGTTTCCCAAATCAACAGCAAATTGTTGATGACCAATCTTTTGGAAAGGAATTTTCCGGGACATCTCCTGAATTTTTTCTGTGTTTCGCTCTATCCAAGCCGGATCTTTGACAAAGCCAACTCTTTTCTCTTGAAAAGTTATCAAGGGGAAAATTAGCTCCTCATTAATTTCATAGAGGGTAAAATATTCGTTATCATCCACTTTTTTGATATATTTGTCCCTTTCCAATTGGTCCATCTTTGACTGGGTTCTCTTAATCGAACTGTCACTAGCGTCTTTGTGATAAATTATAAACCTAGCATTCATCATTCCCAGCAGTTTGGCAATCCATCCATAATCCGCTCGTTGATCGTGGCCAAACTCTTGAACAAAATACCAGCCGGAAAAATAACTGACGTTGGCTTCAATGAACCTCTTCCGGTAGAGACGCTGAGTGATGTCCACTCCGTTCAGTTTCCATTTGGGATAACTTGACGATCCGGTCCCTGAATCTCCTAAAGTGTGAGGCAGAGTGGCGACAAAATTGTCACTTCCCTTTTGATTGATAATTGATTTTACTCGATAGTAATCATCCGGAATTTTCACTAAAAATGTCAGCTTGGCAGTGCGATAATCCTTCTTTTCGGGGCTAAGATTGGAATATCTGATACTCATATTTTGTTGCAATTTCCCCAGAAAAAATGGCAAAGGAACAATCAACATGGCTATGAGCAAAACCAAGCCAATCAGGCGGGCTTTTGTTTTCCAAAGATCTTTCATTGCCAAAAGCAGCGCCAATGACAAAAAGAAGGGAAAAAATATACCGAATTTGTCAAAAGCTCGCAATGTGTTAAATCCCCAAATCTTGACAAAAACAAAATAGTTGATGATCTCGAAGGGTGGTGTGAGCCTGCCAATCAAAACAATCAAAAAAGCCATTAGGATCAATGATAAAGTGAAAAGCTTCTTGCGATTGATTTTTCCAGCAAAAGAAAAATAAGCAACAACTATTAATATTGGCAAAAAGGAAGCCACCACAAAAAAATTCTGCAAAAAAACCAATTTTGGATAGGGAAAATTAAACGGAAAAAAATCATAGGAATAGTGGTTTAAGCTCAGTGTATTCATCACCGGACTAGCGGTGCGAGTTAATGCTGAAATCAGATCGGTTGGATTAGTTGTGTTGAGTCCCTCCACTCCACTTTGAACTTTTGGCAAAAGAGGCAAAAGCCAAAAAGCGCTAACCAACAAAGCCAAAGCAGCAAGCAATCCCAGATTTGCCAATAACGCCCGGCTCATTTTGACTTTTTCCAAAACCAGCAAGCCAACCAAGCAGAGGACGAACACCATCGCCAAAGACAGAACAAAAGCTGGATTGCCGAAACCTGATGAAGAGAAAAACAAAATCAAAACAAGGCCTAAAAGAAAATGGCGTTTTCTCGTCAGCACAAACTTTATAAACAGACCGATTAGCGCCGGAATGAAAATATAAAGCAAGAAAAAACTCGTATAGCCCAGGCTGTGCATGGAAAAAGTAAAAAGGGTGAAAAGGTTAAGGGCATAGAACAAAGAAATGGCACTGGCAAGAAAATCTTCCGACCTAAAGAATAGCCTGGTGAAGAAATGAAAAGACAGATAAGAGCCCAGAAGAAAAAGTCCCAAGTGAAAAGACAATTGAACACTGGGACTGATCGAAAAAAATTCCAAAACATACAAAAAACAAAGGTAAAGCAAAAAACTTGGATTTCGAACAAAGTATTCCAAGAAGTTTTCCCTGACGTTGATTATCTGACTTATGTCAGTTGAAGAAATCACATATCCTTCGGGGAAAAAGTTGGCTATCACAACCCAAACAACAATCAGGATCCCCAACAGAAAAAAGATATTTTGTTTGAAATAGACTGCAATTTTCAATAAAATGGTATTAATCCCAGAGCACTTCGCCGCTATCTGCTTCGCCAAAGCTACGAAAGTCAGGAAAGCTATGAAGTGTGCAACAAACTCTGGACTCTTGTTCCGTAGCAAGCTACGGGGAATTAGACCAACAACTTGTTCTTCGTAGCCCCGACGTTACATCGGGACGAAGTAGGATTGAATTAATCAATTTCTAACTTGGCCTCTACTTTTAAATCCCTCAGGCCATATCTAACCTTCTTTTTTTCTTCTTCTGTTTCCGGATCCTCTTTCGGAGAAACCCTGAGATAGAAAAGATTTTTGTCCTGATTAACCGTTGTTTTATAATCAAAAACTTGGCTGTCATTATTAACCCCTTCAACCTCGGGGACTTGAATCCAATTCTTTTCGTCGAAGGAATATTCTAGCTTAGCTTTATCCCAAGTTAAATCAGCTTGTTTAGCTAAAATGCGAATTGTCCGCATGGGGAAAACTGTCGGAAAGCTGAAAATAAATTCTGATTTTTTATCGCCTTTCTTTTCCCCGGCAATTGCTTTGTTTTTTTCGTTAAAATAAATATCTTTGGTGAAGGAATCGAGATCGGCAAGGTCATAGATTTTACCTAAACTTTGATAGCTGTATAGGCCTTGGCCTTGTCCAAAGTCTTCGATAACTGTCCCAAACAAGATCTTGTGTCCTTGATAGCTGACAAATTCCAGCCCATATATTTTTAAATACAAATCCCCAAAAACCGGATAGGTCAACCTCCGCTTTTTGACTACAGTGCCTTCTCCCGTTTCATTGCCGCTTCCTTTAAATCCTTGAATCTCAAGATAATTAAATTCATTAACATCGACTCGATCATTTTCTATCCCAATAAAATAGAATTTGTTTTTTTCCACTCGAGCATAGATTGGGAATCTAAATTTGCCATCAAGCTGGCGAAACTTTTCAATGCTAGCGGCTGAAAAACTAACACTGTTAATTTTTCCGCTTAGAACTTCGGGCATATTGGCTGCCATGTCAACTTCTTTAAGCACTAATTTGTATTCATCTCCATCACCAGTTCCTTGTTTCACTACACCAATATCTAATTCTACTTCAGCGATGAAATCAACCGGAGATTTGAAAACTTGGCCTAAAATAAGGTCCGGTTCTTTCAACTGGTCATAGGTTTTGTCATTATTCGCTTGAATTTCATAGCTCTGCTGAAAGTTCAATTCGCCAAAAATAGTAGGGATTAGATTAGCTGCTTCTTCTTCGCTTTCTATTTCGAGCTTAGAGATCTGGACATTACTTATTTCAATCTCTGCTCCATCTTGATTGGGTTTTTCAAAAAGAATATCGGTGTACCCTTCATCGGTCTGAATCTGAAAAATAATTTCTTCGAAGTTGTGACGAGGACTTTTTTTTAATTCGATTTCTTTAAGCAGTGTTTCCCTGTCAAGAACATTACTCATTTTCACAAAAATTTCTGAATCTTTGTTGCTCTTGGCTCGGAAAGACAAACGATAGAATTTGCCTTGTTGAGAACTAAACTGGTCATTGAGAAATAACAAATTCTCCTCATCAGAAAGGGATGGTTCTTCAATTAGTTGTTCACACTTCCCTTCAGTGCAATCATCAGAAGTCATCACTTGGGTTGGGAAAGTTTTGCTAATAATTAGAAAAACAACAATCGCCAAAAAGGCCAATCCCTGTCGTTGATATTTGCTAGTTTTCACTAAATAGTCTTTCAGATTATTTTTTTTCATTTTTCCTAAATATACTTTTATTCTTTTTCCAATCATATATCAAATATCCTATACAGCCAAACAGCGTTGCTAGAGAGATTAATGCCCCTAGATGAAAGAGTCTCTGAGGCCAGAACTCGATCACCAGCTCCAAATCATAACTCCCATCCGAATTTCGAACACAAGGTCCGCCGCTTCCTTTCTCGTCTTGAGACCCGTAATTTTTCTTTTCGCAAATTTCCTCTGGATCTATTATCCAACCATTGGCATAGCCGTTGACCATTAAATGCCTCCTCTCGTCAATTGGTTTTTTGAACCAAGTTTCAAAAATCTGACCGTTCGGGAGATTGTTGTTCTGAATTGTCCCTTGGAAATTTTCAGAAACAAAATCTATTCTATATTTCTCAATATAATCGAGTTCTTCTCTTTGTTTTTCTGCGTTCCATTTCAGATGCTTAATCTTCCGCTCTTTAAAATTTCCCAAATTCGTTGCCCAACCATTTCTTATAAGCTCTTCCAACTCCTGTCTTGTTGCCTGATCTTTTTCATTCCCACCAAGAATCTTATATTCGTTTAGGACTTTGCTATCTTGATTTTTGAATTTATTTAGAGCTTGTAATTTAGAGTTTGAAACTTGAAAGTTATTTGGTTTCACCAAATAACTTTTCCATCCTTCATGGAAACTTTCGGAAAAAACGAAAGAAAAAATTTCTCTTGCCCCGTGAACTCTGATTCGGTATTTGGTTAAATTGACTTTTTTTGTTTCTAAAACTGGGAAAGAATCAACTATTTCATTGCTCTTTTTTTCACCTCTCAATAGCAGTTCTTTTCTTGAACCCAAAGATTCTCCCTCGTTTTGTGATTCAAAAAAAATCGCTGTGCTGGCAGGATAACGTTCATCAGATATTACCCGCAACAGTTTGTCCAGACTTCTTCGTGAAAAAATATTATTTCTGGAAACATATAAACGAGGTTGGGTTTCCTTTCGCTTGAAAACAACTAGTTTGTCGTCTTCAAATTCTTTTTCTACTCTCTCTTCCTTATTCAGCAACTCAATCAGTGTTTCCTTACCATCAAAAACAATGTTTTTTCTGATCACGAAATAACCAATATTCGAAAGCCGTAACAAATCAACAATGGTGTCTTTTGAATTTTCTCTCATCACCTTAATATAATCCGCTAAGTATCCGTGGCTTCGATCGCTGACCGTCAAAACGCCCGGCACGGGAGAAAAGCCAGCAAAAATATCCTGGGTTTCATTAAACAAGCCATGATTCTTGGGATCATCCTGAAAGTCCAATATCCCTCCAATCGGGAAAAAGAGAACTTTCTGGTCAATTTTTTTCTTAGCAAGCTCATTTTCCAAATGATAATAACTCTCTGGATATATTTTGCCCCTTAACCTCATATCCGATCCCAGACTACTAGGCCAGTCGGTTAATTCTCCCTTCCACCAAGGGAAAACCATCAAAATAAGCAAAGCGATGACGAAAGAAAGGGCTATCTTCTTCCCGACGCCCCTTTTGCCAACTAAATTGTCAATAATCAAGCCCGCCAAAGCGGCATAGGCGAAAGAAGAGAAAACAGTGAATCGAGCAAAATCACGAATTACATTGGAAAAAGGAATATGGGCTAGCAAATCACGGCGAAAATTTAGAATATACATTCCAAAAGGAATCAGAGCAATCAACCAAAAAACTAAAACCAATTTTTTTCTTTTTTTGATGAAAAACGACCCAATGATCAACAAAGGAAGAGCAAAAGAAAAAGAAATTAAACTAAAGTTTTTAAGAACTGTTTCGTATTGAAAGTTATAAAGCGAGCCAAACAGACGAATAATATTGAGTGGTAAAAAATGACCGAGAATTCCCAGGCTAACTTCACTGTTGACAATATCTGAACCGCTAACGCCACTGTTGGAAACAAGCAAAACATCCAAGAGCCAATAACTGCTCAGCAGAAGAAAGATAGCGATTACCAGTCCTAGCTGTTTGAGATAGAAAATAAAATCATCTCTACTGTTTATTAGATAGAAACCAAGTATAACAAAGAGAATCATAAACCAAAAAATAGCTTGGGCTTGGAGCATTGAAATTGCATATAAAATCCCGACTATCAGAGCCAACGAAAGCCTTCTCTCTTGATGAGCTCTAATGAAAAACATTGTTCCCAGTGGCAAAAGCCCCAAAAAGAAAAGTGCAAAAATCCAACCCATGATTGTATAGTTGAAAAAAATGGGAGTGACCATATAAAAGAACCCCCCCAGCAAAGAAGCCAGTGGCGTCAACTTTAAAAACCGAAGCAATAAGTACATTGAAAATCCTGCCAGAGCAAACAAAAAAACCAAAATAAATCTAGCGCTAACAACCATCCCCCACGAAGAAAAAAGGTCTAGAATTGAATAGAGTGGCGCCAATGTCATCGACACTTGCTTGGTCCCAAAGAGATTGCCCATGGTTGTCCAAGCGGAAGAAAAATTCTCCGCCGCTGTTGCCATTTGGGTTGAAGTGATGGGCAAACTCCAATCCCCTGCCATCAATTGCCCGTCAATAAAAAAGATATCCTTCAACAAAAAAATGGCCCCGGCAATAATAAGCAAAAGGGCACCGATCTTTGAAGAGAAGAAATTAATCAGCAAATTTTTTAGTTGCATTTTGTTTTTAGAAAATCTGGAAACTATCCATGTTTGAGGTTCCAATCATATGGGATTTCATCTGAAAAGGGATCCCGGCGTTTAATTTCATCTGGTCGGTGGGAAATTGTCGTACAATTAGCTACAATTGCCTCTTCTTGCCCGATTCCTTTGAAACCGTTCCAAACCATTAGCGGAATTTTAACCAATAAATAATTCTTGTCTCCCGTTGTTATTTCCATTAGATTCCCCTGCGTAGGAGAGTCATTCCGGTCATCAAAGAGCACCAACTTTATATTCCCCTTCACTACGGCATAGTTCAGTTCCATTTCTTTGTGAATATGCCAACCTTTAATCACTCCTGGATAGATTGTAGAAAAATAGATTTCTCCAAAAGAGTTGAACTCGGGATCTTCTTTTTTGAGCATATGAAAAATACAGCCCCGTTCATCTGGTATTTTATTTAATTTTTTAATAATCGCTCCTTCGATTGGCCCTCCACTGACACCGAAAATATTTTCCATTTTTAACTTTTATTTAAATAATAATCATATGTCAACTTAAGTCCCTCTTCCAAATCATATCGAGGATTCCAACCAAGTATTTCTCGAGCTTTACTATTATCACAATTAGCATAAAGAATTTCATTCTTGACATAGGGTTTGGCTCCCCAATTTATATTTAGTTTTTTGCCTGATATTTTTTCAAGTGTGCCAGCTAATTCTGTTAGACTGTTTGTTTCATCTGTGCCAATATTAAAAATTTCATAGCCCTTGGCGGAATTAATCTTTTCGATGGCCAGGAGATAGGCCTCAACGATATCTTTGACATAGGTAAAATTCCACTGCTGTTCACCCCCGGAAAAATCAATTGGCTTTTTATTTTCCAAGGAGTTAATTAAAAAATCTATCAATTTTGGATTATCCTTTTCACCATAGGGAGCAAATAATTTTAAATCAAAAACTCTCAGTTTTTCTTGCTGGCAGTAGTATTTTAAAATTTCTCCGAAAGAAACCTTAGTAGCTGCATAAAAATTACATGGCTCAATTGCATCTGTTTCTTTAAGCGGTTGATTCTTAGTTTTATATTCAAAAAAAGTTCCCGTGTTAATGAAGTTTTTTACACCATGCCTGACTGCTGAGTCAGCTAAAACCGACGGAAAGACCACATTATCCTCGATCATGCCCTTAACTTGACTGTGATTTTCGTGATTTTTAATATAATTAGTAGCCAGATGAACAACGCAATTAAATTCATTCTTTTCAAAAGTGTCATTCAGGCTTTTTCCATCAATATCGCAAACTTCAACTTGATCTAGCAAGTGATCAATCCGCCAAGTGTCAGACTGGTTTCTTTTGGTTATCACTATTTCATATTTTTTAGCCAACAGTTTTTCCAATAAATGACTACCGATAAAACCGGTGGCACCAGTAAGAAATATTTTTTTCATTGGTTTTTGATTTTTAAAAAGTAATCATCGAAAGATTTCTCCACCCAGTTTATCATCTCCACAGTTATTCCCGGATATGTCCCAATCC
>CAZKWX010000002.1:0-84917 GCA_964556685.1 uncultured Bdellovibrionales bacterium | reverse complement strand
GATTTCTCCACCCAGTTTATCATCTCCACAGTTATTCCCGGATATGTCCCAATCCAAAAAGTTCTATTCATCACTAAATCAGTGTTTTTGAGAGAGCCAACTTTGCGATACTTATGGTCATAATTCAAAAAGAGCGGCTGCTTGGTGAGATTGCCACCGAAAAGAAGCCTTGTTCCAATTTTTCTTTCATTTAAAAACTCCATGAGTTCTTCTCGAGTAAATGGACATTTGTCCGTGAGGGTAATCAGAAAACCGAACCAGCTAGGGTTGCTTTTGGGTGTTGGCTCAACAATAGTCAGATATTCGTCAAATTTTGAAAGCTTCTCTTTGAGCATTAAATAATTAATTTTTCTCTTCGCAATGAAAATATCTAATTTTTTCATTTGAGCTAATCCACAAGCTGCCTGAATGTCAGTCATTTTGAGATTATAGCCCAAGTGAGAATAAACATATTTATGATCATAACCATCCGGCAATTCCTCCCACTTCCACTTGAATCTTCTTTTGCAGGAATCATCATTTCCCGTTGGACACCAGCAATCTCGTCCCCAATCTCTAATTGAACGAATCGCTTTATGAATTGTCGGATTATTGGTCAGCACTGCTCCGCCCTCAGCAGTCGTGATGTGATGCGCCGGATAGAAACTCAGGGTTGAAATGTCACCAAAGGACCCAGTTTTTTTATTCTTATATTCACTTCCCAAGGCATCACAATTATCTTCAATCAGCCATAGATTGTGTTCCTTGCAAAACCCAACAACTGCTTCGACGTTAAAGGGATTGCCCAAGGTGTGAGCAACAAAAACTGCCTTGGTCCTTGGGCTTAAAGCTTTTTTTAATTGACTGATGTCCACCGATAATGATTCCATCTCTACGTCAACAAAAACTGGCACACAACCGGCTTGAACAATAGGAGACACTGTTGTTGGAAAACCAGCTGCTATTGTGATAACTTCATCCTCCTTTTCCAATTTATTTTTTCCCAATAAATGCGAAGTCAATGCCGTCATGGCCAGCAAGTTGGCCGAGGAACCAGAATTAACGGACAAACAGTGCTTGACTCCGATGAACTCTGCTAACTTTTCTTCAAATAACTTGGCAAATCTTCCTTCTGTCCACCAGCCATCTAGCACTGCTTCTATCATCATCAACAATTCCTCTTGATTAAAAACCTTTCCTGAAATTCTCACTGGTGATTTACCTGGAATAAATTTCTCCTTTGGAAACCTTCTTTCAAACTCTTTTGTTATTGTTTTTTCTGAAAAAGAACCGTCGAAAAATGATCTTATTTGCCATTCTGTGTAGCCTTTCATTGGTTCTGCCCCTTCTTCATAATATTTCTTATACCATCCCATCGTATAGGTCAGGGTGTCTTCCAGGTTCAACTTCGGTTTCCAGCCCAAAATGCTCTTCGCTTTTGATGTGTCAAGTTTTAAAATATTCGCCTCGTGCTTCGATTGATCCTCTTGAACTTCATAATCACCCTGACCAAGCAAAGCGATTGAATCATCAACAACCTTTTCAACGGGAACAAAGCTGTCTTCATCGGGACCAAAATTCCAAGCACCAACCAGGTGTTGATCTCCCTCATAAAGCTTTTTTGCTAAAATAAGGTAACCATTTATCGGCTCTAATACGTGCTCCCAGGGCCGAGTCGCTTTTGGGTTTCTGATTATAATTTTTTCTTTTTTTTCATAAACTGAGCGGACGATGTCAGTCATCAGCCGATGATTTCCCCAATCTCCTCCGCCAATTACATTCCCCGCCCGAGTAGTTGCCATCAATGTTTGATGGTCAATTCCATAATCTCTTGGATTGAAAAAAGAACTTTTATATGAATCAATGATGATATCCGCTGCTGCTTTGCTAGCGCTATATGGGTCATATCCGCCCAATTCATCGATTTCTCGATAGGGAAAAACCCACTCTTTATTTTTGTAAACTTTGTCAGTAGTGATAATAACTGCTGATTTGACACTTTCCACCTTCTTTATCGCTTGAAGGATATTGGTCGTACCGATTGTGTTTGTGGTATAGGTTTTTAGTGGGTCATCATAACTATCACGAACAATTGCCTGAGCAGCCAAATGGATGACTATCTCAGGCTTCTCTTTAAACATAACTTGTTTGACAGCAGAATAGTCCCGAATGTCCAAAAAATAATTCCGCATTTTCTTTTCAATCCCCAAGATGCTAAACAAATTCGGCGATGTGTGAGGCAAAAGTGAAACTCCCACCATGTCAACCCCCCACTGAATAAGAACTTGAGAAAGCCAAGATCCTTTGAAACCAGTGTGGCCCGTGACTAATATTTTCTTCCCTCTAAAAAATTCTTCCATGTTATTTTTGCCCTCCTGATTAACCAGTAAATCCGTTTATTTTATTAGCGGTTATCTCGCTTTAAATAATAAAGAATGGCGAAAAGCAAACTTCCACTAGTATAGGTAAATTATTGCAGAAAATCAAATTAAAAGGACTCTGTCTTTGCAGCAACAGAGCCCTCTTGTTTTTTCCATTAGCTAAGCAACGCACTTAGCGCTCCCTGAAAGCCTTAACAGCCATAGGGATGACGACTTCTCGATGATGCTCAAGTGTCGTCTCTGGTAAATTGTCTATCGAAAACCAACGGCCACCAAAATCAACAGACAGGTCAACCTCACAGAGGAACACGAGATGATAAAAGTGACCTCGTACCTCACCCGGATTATTGTCTCTCCCAATAAAATCTCGGCTGATAACTGAAACCCCGTTTTTTCCTTGAGCGAGCCTGTTAAAAACATCATTCTCGGTCTCTCCCGGTCGGAGCACCGACCCGGGACAATGCCACAGACTGGGATACACTTCGTTTGGCCCCCTCTGGAGAAGAAGAACTTCTGTCTGATCTCCCCTCTGACGAAGCGCTACCAGCTCATGAGCCAGACTGATTGACACTCGAGCTACCGCTTCGAATAGTTCAGCGCCTAGTGGTTGCTTGGGATCGATTTGCGCTAACGCTTTTGCCGCATTTGTCTTGACTTCCTTATAATCCATAGCTTTCTCCCTTCTTTCCCTATTGAGCTATATTCCATCAAAATAACTGCCTTTCCTTTTGGCAAAGACTTTCTAATTTATCATTTTCGATAAACACTGTCAATATAACTTATATTATCAACGCCTCTTCCTACCTAATCATTCTCTTTTTCAGCTCGCTCACTTCCGCTGCGATTTTTTTAAGTAAATCGTTGTCACTGGCTTGCTCATTCTTTGTTTTATCTTCTTTTTTTTCGCTTGCCGAGTTTACTGACTCTAGAGTATCCTTCTTTTCCCAAACTACCCAGGGTCTTTCTTTTTTCCACAAATTATTCAGATCATTAACATCCTTCATAGTGTCCATGCTATGCCAAAAACCATCGTACACAAATTGAGACAGTTTCCCTAGTTTTGTCATCCGAATCAGTGACTCTTCTAACATTTCGCCTTTTTCCAGATATTTCAAAGCCTCCTTGTGGAAAACCATAAAGCCTCCATTGATGTAGTCATGGAGTACTGGTTTTTCATCGAATTGCTTGATTATTTGACTCTCGTTAGCTATTACTTTTCCATATTTAGAAGATGGGTGAACAGCAGAAATAGTAGCTGGAGTTTTATGTTTTTCATAACGCGAACGATGGTAATCTATTATTTTATTAACGTCAATATTGCTCACCCCATCTCCATAGGTAATCATAAATACATCGTCATCAATATAATCAGCGACCATCAAGATTCTTTCGGCAGTCAACGTTTCTTCCCCAGTTTCAGCGAAAGTTACATTATAATCATAATCAACGCATTTTTTAAGACATTCTGTTTCCCCGTTGGATAAATCCATTTCAAAATCGTCATTATATTTGGAAAGATTCAAAAAGTAATCCTTTATCATTTGGCTTTTATAGCCCAAGCACAAAATGAAGTCTTTATGTCCCCAATGAGCATAGCCATTCATAATGTGCAACAAAATCGGATAGGGACCAATTTTGACCATTGGTTTAGGCTTAAATTCAGTCTCCTCCTTGAGTCTTGTCCCCTGCCCTCCACAAAGAATAATGGTCTTCAATTTTTTAGTTATTTTAATTTTATGTTTATAAAATCTGTCTTCGGTTGGCTGCTCCCCTCAAAAAATAATAAACATAACTGAAAAACAAAAAAATGTTAACTGCCGGAAGAATTAAAATTTTTGGGTCTCTCCAGTTTTTTAGAAAAACATCTTTAGTGACATAAAAACTATAACCAATCACCAAGAGAAGAAACAACTTGTTCCATCCGGGAATAAAGAGCCCGATGATCATCAAGAGCCTAGTGAGAGCAGTCAGGTAATTTAGAGGATTAATTCTAGATATATTGATTGAGAAGCACGCTCCAACTGCCTCCGCTAGCTGATTTTCTTTGTATATATAATCCCTGAGTGAAAATCTAGCTGCCTTACTGTGCAAGTGATCAACAACGACATCCTCAACATCTAAAACCTTTCCAATCTTTGATAGTTTCAAAAAGAGATCTCCGTCTTCTCCAGCTGTTCGATAGGCTTTTTCATTAAATTTCCCGGCTTTTCTAAGAGCTTCAACTGAAAAGCAGCAAAAGCGACCGTTTCTCCCTGAAAGAACCTTTCCGGCATGTCTTGAAAAAAGACATTTTTGCCAGAAAGGATAATAATCCCAGACGCTCCAAGGAGTTATTTGTTGAGAGCAAGCTGCTACTACTTGTTTATCTTTTTCAAAAGGCTCTACCAGCTCAGAAACTCCGCTGGTTTTTTTGATCACGCAATCAGACTGAAGAGTGATCAGAAGAGTGGTTTTGGCTTGATCAATCACCTCATTGTATGAGTGAGAAAGACCCAGGTCCTCTTTTTGTCTGATTAATTTAACATTAAATTTTGATTGCTGAGCATATTGTGACATTAACTCAACCGATGAATCGGTTGAAAAATTATCGACCAGCCAGATTTCTTCAATAGGATAGTCTTGTTTCTCAATTCCGGCGAAAACATCCCCCAGTGTTGTCTCTGAATTACGAATCGGGACAATCAAAGTTATTTCCAGATTAGACATTCTGCTTTTCTTTATTTTTTACGCTAAACAATTCAAAGGAATATTCGGGTAAATAGTAGGTGAATAATTGGCTGAAACCAGCAATCAAAAACCAGAGAGGCTGAGGCCGATACTTGATTGACGTCAGCAAATTGTCGCCCATTGTATCATTTTGAACTTCCTGACGCAAGACTTTTGGACCAGCCAACCCTCGTACTTTGAAATCTCGACTTTTCATTTCCCGATAATCCCAGCCCGACAGATGCTTTTGAAACTGATTGCCATCCACTGCTTTTTGGGCGATAAAACCGTTGGGTGATGAAATTATTATTTTTTTCCTGGCCCATCGTTCTGCCTTTTTTAAAATATCCTCCCCTGTTTCCTTGGGCAAATGCTCCAATACCTCAATCATAATCACCGCATCAAAACTATCCTCGGGAAAATTTAACTCGCTAATTTTCTTTTGTAGATATTCGCTGTGGATTCCCTTGCTTTTTGATTCTTCAAGATAGGGACCGAAAATTTCTACGCCCACACTGTGCTTCACATTTTTGCAATGTTGAATTGGCGAAGACGGTCCACAGCCCAAGTCTAAAACTGTTTCGCAATCTTTAAGCTCTCGCTGGAGTTCATGGACCAGGGTGTGCAAGAGACCAGAAATAATTTCGTTATGGTAAAGTTTTCGAATTAATTCTTTCATCTGTTATTTGTTGAATCTTATGCCCTGCAGCTGTTGGGACATCACTTTTGATTTATACCAGTCTACCAAGTGAATAAGTATCCTCCTTGGAAGAGTTAATGTTCCAACTGAGAAAAACCAGAATTTGTAGTCGAGCAGGTTTTTTGGTCGCTCTTTGACTAGAATTTTTATCTCCCGCCATAGCACGCCGGGCTTGCCATAATTTTTGAGTTGCACCAGTCCCACAAAATTAGTCAGAATATGCTCTTCCCCCCATTGGCGTTGCTGTTGATATTTATCATCAGCAAAAACTGTGCGGTACATTTTGAGCCATGATTGAGTCGGCGAAAGATCATAGATGGAGGAAACAAAGCGAGTTTGACTGTCCATGATCCCAATAGCCACCGTATAATCTTTCAGAAAAGCACATTTATGCTGGCGCAAAATTCCAGCAAAAGGATAAATATGAGCTGGAAAACATTCATCATTGAACGGCACACCAAGAAACTCTTTTCGATAGGCCAATCCGGAAAGCTGGCCAACTGATTCAAAAATTTTCATAAACTCTTTGCGCCTATTAAAGATTGAAACTACTTGAGTTTCATTCTCATCGAGTGGGAAAACTGCTCGCACCGGCTGATGGATGTCCTTTTCAAACCAAAAGTAGGGCCGGGTAACCACTCCGATGTTATCGTCCAACAGAAAAGCATCGTGAGTTTTTTGCAAAGCGTTTTTGGCTAAAATATCATCTTGAGCCATTAGAAATAGAACATCTTTGCTGGCTCGTGAAACAATCCCTTGGAGATTCCGAGCATAACCTAAGTTTACTTCGTTTTTGTGATATTTGATCCGAGGATCGTTATAACTGTTAACAATCTCTTTTGTCTTTCTGATCTCCTCAACTTCTTCTGGCGGATTATCATCGCCGATTATAATTTCAAAGTCATTGTGAAACCCTTCTTGAGCAAAAATACTGTTCAGCATATCACCGATCAAGTGAGAGCTTTTGTAGATGGGAACACAGATACTGAAACTGAATTTATCTTTCATTTTTTCAAGATTATAAAAAGCTGAGGTCCCAACAACTTTAAATGTTTTGCTTCCCAAGCAAGCAATTGATCGGCAAGTTTATGACCAAGAATCGCCGCGAAGGGAGAGAAGTGACCAAAAGATCCTTCCTTAACAATTTCCAAGTCGTGTCTTTGACAAACTTCTCTGAGCTTTTTCCTATTGAATTTAGTTTTGTGTTGCTCTCCCCAAAGTTTTGGAAATAAATTAAACCGGTCAGTTAAGGATTCCAGCAGAGGCCAGATGCTGACATAGTTTGGGGTGGTGATCATTAACAGTCCGTCCTTTTTAATCAAACTTTTTGCACTTTCCATAATAGTGTCGATTTCATTTTCTTCAAAATGCTCAACAACTTCATTCATTATTGCCTTATCATACAACTCTAAATGTTCAGCTGGCATTTCTTGAAGTAAATCTAATTTCAATGTTTCCGCATTTTTTGTCTGATCAGCCTCCAGTTGACTTTTCAAGAAAGAGAGACTTCGATCATTGTAGTCTGCTCCGACAATTCTCTTCACTTTATCTTTCAAATATAAAACAACATTTCCTGAACCGCAACCAAGGTCTATTACCTGATCTCCGGGAGAATAAAATTTTAAAATATCAATCAAGCTTAGCCTGTTCCTGTGCCATTGTCGCTGAAACAGATTCCCGTGATGAAGCGCTTTGTATTGGTAGTCAGCTGGAATATTTAATTCATCCTCGATAATTTTCATTCTTTGATTTAGTTAAGAGTCTACCATTTACGACAAGAAAGATAATCGCAAGCATCACAAAAAAAGGAATCAGGACTACTTCTTGCCCTCTAAAGAAATCTAAAATTCGTTCCCGATTTATCTTGTCACCAGATAAAAACAGATAGAGGTTTTCACTGGCTGCCAAAAACGCTATCGCCCACCACCATTTTTTTTCAAAAAAGCTGGCAATGAAAATCAGAATAAAAGGCAAAACACCTAAAACGTACCACATCAAGCCCATTCTGAGATAAAAACCCTGGTAAATAACGGCAATAACAATTGGCAAAAGAATAAAAGACAGCCAATATTCGATTCGGAATGTTGCTGGAATGTTTTTTGTCTTGTTCTTAAACTTTCTAATAACCCCGATAATTAAACTGATTATAAGCGCCACCGATAAGAAAACTCCCAAGGCGCCAGGGATGGTCGTCTTAGAGAAATCAAACAGCCTTATTTCTGGGTACCACTTCGAGGAGAAAATAAAAAGTCCTAATGTATTGAGCCCTTTGTTTCGCCAATAATCACCAGTGGCCAAAACCGAAAGCCCTGGTTCTTCTCCAGATTGAATGTTTTCTCCCGCCTCAGACCAACTTTCGCCAAAAATAACAGCTCCATAGACGTTATTCCCCTCTCCTATCGTCCTTGAAAAGATTGACCATCCAACAAAAATAATTACCAAAAGATAGCTAAAAGCTAAAATTTGAAGAATTATCTGTTTCACCGTCACCTTAGATAAATAGTTTTTGAGAGCAATATAAATCAAGAAAGAAAAATAATAAACCAGAGCAAATGGATGAGATAAATAACTTAAGGCCATCCATGCCCCCGCTTTATGATAGTTGGCTTCTTTCTTCGTTAAATAATATGCTGCTCCTAGAATGAAAAATAATGTTATTGTTTTGGCCGGACCAAAAAGCGTAGTGAACATAAAAAAGTTTGAAAAAACAACCAACAAAGCAACGGCATAACTCTTTCCTGCCCCCAAAAAAATCCGTGCTAATTCAAACACGCTAAACACCAAAAGGCTTGCCATCATTACTATGAACATTTGAAAAGTGAAAAAGTTCATTCCGAAAGTTTTTCCAAAAAACAACCAGACATAAGAAATTAACGGCGTTCGATCAGTTAATTGATAGATAATCCCTACTTTCTCCTCCAACGCTTTTCCTCCTTGATCAAAGAATAGAGCACTCTGATAGGGAATCAGAAAATCAGTTTTATAACTGCCATGGGCGATTGGATCAACTCGATTCTGATTGATTGAGTAATATTCCGTGGTTTCAATCGAACCATCGCTCGAGTGGTCCCGAACAAACATCCAGGAAGAAATTACCAATAAAGAGATCAGATAAATTAATAGTATTTTCCTTTTCCTAGATAACAACTTGCGCAATAAGCTTCCCTTGTTGAGCAAAAAATATCCCAACAATAAAGCAAAAATAAGCACTAATGGCTCTAATGGGAACAAAGAAGGCTTGATGGTCACAAAATATAGGATCAGATAAAAAACAAAAGAGCTAAGAATGACACTTAATAGACCTGTCTGTTCGCCTTTCTTGCGATAAACAATTTCACCAAACACAAGTCCTGGAGCGATTAGCAATGCGAAAAAGAGAACAGGATAAAATAAATAGATCAAAAAATCTCTGTCCCAAATGAATAACAAATCATAGAAACATTGAAACCAAGATTTTTCTTGGGCTTCATAAAATTTTATTTCTCTGATCCCAAATTCTCTATAATTAGCGTCTTTCATGACCACTGCTATGTCTTCAGTTTTCTTGGGATCAGGATAGTAGTAGGTGCATATTCCTGCTTCCTTATCGCACTCGGTAAATACTTTGTCCGAGTCATCTCCATCGTCGCGCAAAAAACCGACATCGCTTTCATCATCGGGGTAGTTGATAAAATGGATTGATATTTTGCTAAGGGAGGGCTGCTTTTCAAATTCATATTTGACTTGGCACTCTGGTTCTTGGCACATGAAATAAAGAAGATCTCCATTCTCGTCATGAGTTCTGGAATCACCGTCAACGGTGCCCAGCACTCCCCTATCATCATCTGAATCAATAATAACTTTTGCTTCAATTAGTTCAAAATCTCTGAGTGATTCTATTTTATGGACAATCAGCTTATCTTCAGTGCTCTTTTGCCGAAATACTACCAAAGCAAAGATTGAAAATAGAAAAATTAAAGCCAAAAAAATAATAATTTTCGTTCGAGAGAAAAAACTACTTTTCGGCTTAATTCCTTCCATTATTTTAAAATTAGTTTTTAGTTTTTCTGTTCTATTATTTCCAAATGTCTTTCGGCAATTGAGTCCCAAGAATATTTTTGGACAAACGAGTAAGCGCGCTTGGTTAATTGTTGGGCTTTGTTTTGATCCTCCAACAGCTCGATTATTTTTTGAGCAAAAGCATTTATATCATTTTCTTCCACTTGAACGCTGTAGTCTTCAAAGATTTCGCGATAGACCGGAAGGTCCCAGGAAATTGCTGGGGTTTCGCAAGCCATTGCTTCGGCAATTACGATGCCAAAGCCTTCCTCATGACTAGGCAGCAAAAAAACTTCGCTCTTCTTGATAATACTAAAAGCTTCGTCATTATTCAAGAAGCCAAGAATGTCTACATTTTTCTCGATTCTCACCTTGTTTGCTTTTTGGCTAAGCTGCTTTTTTATTTCCTCGCTGCCACCACCGATAATTGCTAACTTAGCAGCAGGAAATCGGTCGACTACTTTTTGCCAGATTTCAATCAAGTCAAAGATTCCTTTGCTGGGATTGAGACGAGCCAGAAATGAAGCTTCGTAATGAGGCGTATCTGAACTTGGTTGCAATCTAGCATAGTATTCAAACTTTATGCCCGGTGGGTTAACTACAATTTTATCACCGTCAAAGCCTCGCTTGATTAAATCTTCTCGAACTTGGTAATTGATATTAATAATAATATCTGCTTTTTTGATCATCAGCAAAGAAAATTTCTGAAGATATTGAGCAATAAAATTTTTTGTTTTACTGCCCGGCCGGGTCTTCCAATTGGGGTATATGTGGAAAATACACTGAACCCACCTAACTTGAGGATGAAATAATTTATACAAAAAAGCGGGCGCTGCGTCCGGGAAAAAATCTGATCCGCCATAGATGCTATCTGTGCCCTTTTTAAAAACAACACCCAGCGCTCGAAATGTCCTCAATAGGTAGTTTATTATCAGAGGAAATTGATCAAATATTTTCGGCGAGACACTAAAACCCACATTATCGACTTCAGCCTCGATCACTTCCCTGCCATCAATACTTGTATAACATTTCACCGAACCAAAATGTCCCCGAATTCTTTTAAAAATTTGAATCAGCATTTGATCGCCCCCGCTCATTCCTTGGCCATTGTTCCAAAACGCATTGAGAAAAATTATTATATCTTTTTGGTCTGCTTTATTGCTCATTTTTCTTTCTTGATTTCCTCCTCCACTCGTTTCAGATCCGCTTCCATCATCATCGCCACCAATTGCTTAAAGGTGGTTTTAGGTCTCCAACCTAATTTCCTTCGAGCTTTAGTGGACCTGCCTTTGAGCACAAAAAGTTCGGCTGGTCGTTTGAAACGAGGATCGATGCTGACATGTTTTTTCCAACTTTTTATTCCAATATATCCAAAAGCTTCATCAAGAAAGTCTCGAATAGAATGGGTTTTGCCAGTTGAAATAATATAGTTATCAGGTTCTTTTTGCTGAAGCATCAACCACATAGCATCCACATAGTCACCAGCAAAACCCCAGTCTCGTTTGCTGTCCAGATTGCCTAGCTTTATTTTGTTTTCTAACCCTAGCTTTATCCGCGCTACCCCGTCGGTAATCTTTCGAGTAACAAATTCTTTCCCCCGAATAGGTGATTCGTGATTAAAAAGAATTCCACTGGCGCAAAACATGCCATAGCTTTCTTTGAAATTGACTGTCATCCAGTGAGCATAGAGTTTGGAAATGGCATAAGGGCTGCGTGGATGGAAAGGAGTTTCTTCAGTTTGAATGCCGTTCTTGTTTGAACTGTTGCCAAACATCTCACTGGTGGAAGCTTGATAAAATTTGGCCCTTGGGCAATGGTCCTTAATTGCGTTAAGCAAATACAAAACGCCCATCGAATTGATTTCAGTAGTCACCTTAGCCTGGTCCCAAGAGGTTCCTACAAATGATTGAGCAGCCAAATTATAGACTTCGTCAGGCTGAATCGTTTTAACAATATTCATCAATGATCCCTCATCGGTCATATCGCCATTGACATATTCAACGTCATTGGTAATTCCCAAATAATCAAGATTGGAAAAATTGGGATTGGTGTAACGCCGGATTAAACCATAGACCTCATAGTTTTTCTTTAAAAGCAATTTAGCCAAATAGGGTCCGTCTTGACCGATAATTCCGGTGATTAAAGCCGTTTTTTTCTTCATTTTTTTAAAATTATTTTTTATTGTTTCCAGTTATCTCGATTCATTTCTTCTTGACTAAAAATACCAACTGCCTTCCCCCAACTATAAACTATTAGAGTAATCCAGCAAGCTGGCAAATGAAATAACCAGGCTTGATCGGGTTTGCGGACATAGCCTACAAGGATTTGAAATAAAAGAGGAAAGATTAAAACTGTTGATAATACAAATTTTACTAGTCCTAACGAAGATTCTCCGCCTAATTCAAATTTATCCCAATCAAAAGCCCGCGATTTGTTTTTTTTGTGAAAAATATAGTCTTTAATTCTTCGCTGTTGCTTACGAACAAACTTTCGCCAATCGCTTTCACAAAAAGTGTGAATGATGCCGACTTTAACTTTAGCGATCTTGATTTCGCCCCTATCAGTAATTTCTTTGACAATCATATCGACATCAAAAAGATATTTACCTATCTCCAGGCTTTGCAACAATGAATGACGAAAGATTGTACCGTTAGCCCCCACGGTTGGAATCCCTTTTTCCGTTAGAATTATTTTCAGATAGCCATCTTTTTCTTCAGATCGGTGAGGAACTTCCGTCCATTTTCGAGTTAGATAATTCCACCGATCATAATTTCCCAGAAAAAGACAGATCGGATCATTCATGCCGATCAGAGCACTATAGCGTTCGATGTAACCGCCCTCCTTCCTCCAAGTATATTTGATTGGCTCGGTTAGTTTTATCTCAGGATCTTCAAAAGGCTCAACCATTTTCCATAGCCAGCTCCGATCAGGAAGATAATTATCAGAATCAAGAATTAAAACCAATTCATTGCTAGCCTGTTTAACTGCCACTGCCTTTCCCGATTCAGCGGTTTTGAGTGAATTGTGAAAAACTCGACCGCCACAGTTCTCCACAATTTTTTTGGTTCTATCAGTTGATCCACCATCACCCACTATAAGTTCAATTTTTTCTTGTGGATAATCTTGATCAAACAGCCGTTTCAGGCACTCGCCCAAAACCCGCTCCGCGTTGAGCGTAGCCATGCAAACACTAATAGTGGGCAAATTTTTCTTTTCCAATTTTGTAACGTTTAGAAATTATCCAATCCGTATCTAATTTCCCGCAAGTAAGGTATTTTTGACACCTTAGGAAACGAAGTGAACGTTTGGCAAAAATGCTTTGCTTGCGGGAAATTTCCGTTAAGTTAAGCGGGGAGGTGCGCAACCCTTGTAATTTTTTATTTTGCGAGTTCTTCTTTCATTTTTAAATGTTTTTCCCAGTGTTCCGATGTTACTATTTCTTCTATCTCGAAGTTATTACTCGCCCGATAAACCAGAGAATAAGTTTTAGCCGTCAACCCTCGATTAGTGAATACGTCCTCCACTAAATGAGTGAAGAGACTGATGCTAAGAATGAGAAAAATTATTTTAGCCGTGTTGCTTTTCTTTTTAGTGAACCACCAAAAGAAGAGCAAGAATAATAAAACTACTTCCCATCCATGAAGCGGGATGTAAAGCTTGTCACTGATTAAAAAATGATAACCAGACAGAAACTGAATTAAATTGAAATCAAAACCAAAAGCTAAAAAATAATCAACCAGATGATCGATGTCCACCAAGAAAGCTCCAAAAATAGCTGCCGGATAGACTAATTTGGGCTTGCCCCATCTGCGAGAAATGAGAAAACCTATCAGGAGAGCGGTTGAAAAATGAATTATTTCACTGAGTAGTAGCATTTTTATGGCTTGGTTTTAATTCAAAGATAATTCAAAGTGCTACGAAGCTGTTTTTGAAATGTATTTGATGATCACCAGATTAACGTTTTTATACTTTTCTAATCGCCTTCTTATAATAGTCTTAGTTTAAATTTCTTTCAACCTCTCTTCTGCGTCTTCGGAAGTTGAATTTCCTAATCAAAGCTCTTGCCGCCATACCCGGCCAAAGTAAAAATAAACCAAATAATTCCCTCTGTGATTTGATTCCCAATAAAGATCGCGCTGCCGCTAGCCGATACTTATATTTGCCCAGTAGTTGAGCTAAGTGAATCGCTTTAATTTTTTCTACAAATTTCGGAACGATAGCAAAAGCTGACTGATATTCCTGATGGATTAGCAGCCTGTTACAAATGTATTTTTCCAGCTGTTCTTGGTCGAATTTGTTTTGGGCAGAAGCTTGTCCCGCATGAATTCGAGTATAATATATCGCCTCGTTGACATACATCACATCCTCTTGCGCAAGAATTCTCAACGCTTGGTCTAAGTCGGCCTCATTCTCCCAACTTTCCTGGAAGAGATGTTCTTGAATAAACTTCCTTTCATAAATCGTACAACCCAAAATTGAAAAAAGACTGAAATAATCACGATTCCAAAGATCTCTGGCGCCCTTCACTCGGGAAACAATTTTATCTTGGTTAAAAAGCCGATATTCAGCAACCACTTGATCTCGATGATTAATACCGGCACAATTAGTAGTGTAAATCTTAAAACCGGGATATTGAAGGATGAAGCGTTGGGCTTTTTCAATGAAATATTTCGAAATTAGGTCATCGCTGTGAACTAAAGCGAGATAATCTCCCTTGGCCCTGCGAATAACTTGGTTAAAATTAGCCATCATCCCCAGATTTTGCTGGTTATCAAACCAACTCCAACCTCTTTTTTCTACTAACTTTCTCGCTGCAGATAGATCTTTTGTTGAAGCGTTATCAACCACAACTATTTCGAAAGGTCTTTTGGTTTGGTTGGCAGCAGAATTTAAGGTCGCCATCAAAAGGTTAGGTCGATTATAATTGGGAATACCTATTGATATTTTTGGTGAATGTGTTGTCATGATAATTCTTGTTTTTCACAATAGATGGAAAGCCCCGCTCCGTCTTCAACGTTCGTTTCACAGCCAGCATAGATTTTTTTCATCTCGTGTTCATATTTTTCTGCCACCCTTCTTTCTGCCTCGCTATCCAAAATCTTCCTGAAAAAAATCTCCAGCGCCATTTTATCCCACAGCATTAAGGCCTCCCGCGGCATATAGTATTGAAATTTTATCATCTTCAAACCATGCTGGCCCAGTTTTCTTTTCCAATCCTGCGCGCTATAGCAGTGAAATTGATGGAGCATCTTGTTTCTTCTGTATTTATAGAATTGAGAAAGAAATCCCAGACCCCAAGAAGCAAACTTTTCGGTTAGATATAGAAAATCGGAAAAGCGATGGCTTGGAACAGTAAATACAAATTTGCCACCCGGCTTCAAGATTCTTGCCACTTCAGTCAGAACGGCATTAGCATTGGGAATGTGCTCAATCACACAATTGCTAAAAACAAATTCCACCGAATTGTTTGACAGCGACATCTTTTCCGCGCTCTCCAAGAAAACTTTTTGATAAATCCCTTTTTTGATTACTTCCTCTACGTCTCTCGCTTCCCCATTATCAACCCCATAGGTGAAGTTTTTATCGAAAAGCAACTTGGCTATTTTGCCGTCTCCACATCCCAAATCTAATGAAGGTTGGTTTAATTCAAGATTCTTTAGATTTTCATGGATTGTCCATAACTCAATAGCTCTGAAAAGTGCTATTGAAGGGTGCGAGTAACATTTTTTTAAACTAGTTAATGATGTTTTCTTGGTCTTCATATTTTAATTCTAAAAAAGACTCTTACAAATCCGACTATCGTCCCCGGCATCGCACTCAACTGATCAAAACTGAAAGTGGTTAGAAATCTGAAAAAATAATACCCGTTTTGAAGGGCGATATTTGTTAAAAACTTTAAAAGCTGTTTAGAACTTTTTATTCTGAAATATCTAAAATAGAAAATGATAAAATTCTGGATTCTCCAAAACGACTCGGGGCGAGCTTTCTTAATTTTGCCAGTCTCCACTCGATGATAGACCTTTGCTCGCGGATTAAAGACCAATCGGTAACCCAATTGTTTGATTCGGAGCGCCGCATCAGCTTCGTGATATTCGCCCAAACCTCTTCGGAAAGTTTTGTCGAAGCCGCCTATTTTTTTTATTATACCGGTTCTAGCTGACCAATTACAGGCTTCCAGATTATTGACTTCCGCCAATCCTTTTAATGACAAACAGTTTTTATAATTTGAACCTAGAGTAAAAACTCCGCTGTCAAGGAATCGACTCACTTGATTAATTTTTCCTTCATACAAGTAATCGTAATAAAGATAGCGAATTAATTTTAAAAGTAAATTTTTGCTATCTTTAAACTTCTCTAGATAAGCAGTCAAGTCTCTAGACTTTAAGCCTTCTTGGCTCATAATGGTAGGGCCAGTCACTCCGCCAACTTCGGGATGATCATTAAACGTTTTCAAAACATTTGCTAGCCATTCTCGATCAAAAAAAACATCGTCATCGGTTCGAATAAATATTTCGTTTTCTGTTCTAGCCAAAGCTTCATTGGCCGCCTCAACCAGCCCTTTTTTCTTTTGGATAAAATAACAAATTTCCAGTTGGGAAAAATTAGCTAAGACTTCTTCTGTTTTTTCACTCTTCTCAAGTCCTCCAATAATTAAACGAAAGTTCTGATTAGTTTGACAACTCAGGCTTGCCAAGCATTGTCTTAACGCATTGACACGATTACTGGTAGGAATAAAAATGTCTGCTTTCATTTTATTTTGCGAGGTTTGATATTTAAATTATCCATCGATTTCGAGCCAGAAGAGTTACTTTCGATTGAAAATTGAGCATGATTTGGAATAATTTAAGGTTTAATTACTGTCGGTGAGTAAAAATTTTTAGGGCGATTCTGGCGGACAAATTACTGTTATCTGTAGTAGATAGCGGTTCCTGAGAATTTTTACGAAGCGATAGTGATTGAACCGTGTTGGAATAAAGAAAAAGATATTAAGGTCTTTACTTAGTTAAAAGGCGGGAGAATTCAACCTAAGATAGGATTTTAAGCTGATAACCCATCAATCATTAAAACTTCTAGCTTGACCGATTTTTTGTTTAACGACAGCTTTCTTAAAAAAATAACTCAAGGGTTTCTTTCGCAAAATAATTTTAAATAATTCTCTGTCAGTTAATGTGCGCCTATTCTGAATTACTCTTCTTTTTGCCAATGTTCGAGTTAAGTTTAAAATATTCCAACCGATGGCTTTGTGAATCCAAAGAAACACTTTCGGTCTGCCTTTGAGTAAGGAGAACCAGGCTAATCCCAGCCATAAAAGAACATGCAATGGCAAAATCTTAATAAGGTTCCAGAAGCCCAAATTTTTAATTAAGGTGGCAACGTAATTTTTGCACCCATGAAATTTAGCGTTGTGACTGCTCTGGCTTTTACCCAAAATAACCGTGCTGGTTCCGAATTCATGATAGACCCTTGATTGAAAGACAAACTTGACAGTATATCCGGCCAGCCAAGTCCTCCAGCCTAAATCAGTCTCTTCCAAGTAGATAAAATAATCCTCATCAAAGCCTCCTGCTTCATTAAAAGCTTTTTTGCGAATAAACATCCCCGCTGACTTAGCTGCTAAAATCTGGGCTTCTTGATCATATTGCCCCTGGTCAATTTTGCCGGCCATCGCCCTTTGCACTAAAAAACCATTTTGTCCAAGATATTCTCCCACATAATCTATTCTATTTCTTTCTTTGGCTAAAAGCAATTTGCACTGAATAATTCCTAGCCCTTCTTCTTTTTTGAATTCGCTAATCGCTGCTTGCGACCAATTTTTTTCAACTTCAGTATCGTTGTCCAAGAAACACAAAAACTCTCCCTTGGCCAGTTTTGTGCCTTCATTTCTTGCCCGAGCCGGTCCATAATTCTTCTCAAGTTCAAGAAAAACTATCTTGTCTGAACTTCGAGCATACTTGCTTTTAAGAGATTCGACACTCCCATCGCTAGAACCGTTATCCACCACTATGATCTCAAAATTATTTGCATTACTTCTAAGGATGGAATCAACACACCTCTCGACATAGTCTCTGCCGTTATAATTAACTATAATTACAGATAATTCCAAATTATTCATTGAGATTATAACTTACAGATCTTACAGATAAAGATTGCGCACTTTCCTATTTCACTTAACAGAAATTTCCCGCAAGCAAGGTATTTTTGACACCTTAGGAAACGGAGTGAACATTTGGCAAAAATACCTTGCTTGCGGAAAATCAAACATAGACTGCGTAACTTCTGTTATGGACTACTTTCCTTTCAGTGATTCATAGATAGCTACGTGCTGCTGGCTGACCCTCTCCCAGCTTTGTTCTTGGGATTTCTTTCTCGCTCCTGATTCGATCCTGTCCACCAAATCACGATCACCAGCAATTTCCCGAAAGGCTTGGGCCCATCCTTTTTTTTCTACTAAATAACCATCCGTTCGGTCAGTGATTTCTTCACTCAAATTGCCCACTTTGGAAGCCAAAACACATTTTCCATAACCAATCGCATGAGCTAACGGACCGCTGGCGGAAATAGAAATTGCTGCTGGGATAATAATAGCATAGGCATTTTGAAAAAGTCGATCTATTTCATCAATGTCGACAAATCCCTTAAATTCAAAAGAATCTTGAAGATTCAAGTTGTTGGCATAGTCGATTATCTCTTTTCGAGCAAACTCTTGGCCTTCTATTGTTCCACCCGCCAAAACCAAAGAAAAACTAGCCTCAGGATTTTTTTCAACAAACTCAGCAAAACCTTTCAGCACTTGATCAATCCCTTTCCTTCGGGTCATGTAGCCGAAGCAAAGAAAAAACTTTTGCCGGTGTTCCAATTGGCTGTTTTGCTTGGGAACAACTGCCACTCCGCAGGGAATAACTTCAATCTTTTTTCCGGCCAGTCCATAGTCATCAACTAAAATCGATTTGAGATATTCGCTGTGAACAATCATTTTGTTTGCGGCCAAGCCGATCAATCGATTGAGAAAAATAAAAAATGATTTCAAAGTAAAGGAGTTGACCAAAGTGCTCCGCTTTTTGAAAAGTTTGACAAATTTTTGATCAATCAAGTTTTTTCTGACTACGGCGTGAATAGTCACCACGATCTTAGCGCCTGAAAAAATCCTCAATAACAAAACTAAAAAAGGAAATGCCAGTGCCGTTAAAGTCCCTCCATACATATTAAGTTCGTGCTGAAGATGAATAATCTGAGGTCTGTCTTTTCTGATTTCTCTTAAAATATCAAAAACAAAAAATCCATTCTTGCGCCAGACGGTTTTAATTTTACCGCAATGTTCTATTTGCCGATTTTTCTCGTTGGTGTCGCTATAAGTAACTAAGTCTTCGCCTATAATTCTGTTCAGCCAAGAACATAGATATTGGGAATAGTGAGTGGCCGGAAGCAAACTGCTCACCATAACGATTTTGTTTTTTTTGTATTCTCCAACACTATTTTCTTCCATATTTGCTAGATTAATAATGAAATAGTATTATTTAATTATAGAACTAAAAATGAAAAAATCAAAACTGGCATAAGAAAAATCAAATGAACACTTTCTCTACTTCGGATAAAAATTATATTAGAAAAAAAATAAGACAGCAACCATTGGAAGAAATTGCTCGTCACCTGAATGTCTCCGAGGATGATGTTCTTAAATATTTGAAAAAGCGTTGGCGAAAAGAAAAATATGAAAGATACGTCAAGCGTAATCTCAACACATCTAGAAAAAAGCCTTTTCTTTTAAAAAAATTTATTGTACAAAACAAATACTATTTTCTTTTACTTTTTGGTCTAGTTGTTTTTTGTTATTTTAATTCATTGAACAATGAATTTGTTTCCGATGATATTTTTGGCATCAGCCAAAACGAAAGGATTGGCAGTTTCAGCGCTATTTTTGAAGGATCTTTCAGCGGCTATTTTGGATCCTTTTTGAGATATTCGGCCTTTAAAATAGGAGGTCTAAATCCCGCATTTTTCAGACTACCAAATGTTCTTTTCCACTTGGGAAGCACCTTGGCTCTCTTCACTCTTCTTGGCTATCTTTTCAACAAAAGAATTGCAATCTTCGCAGCTGCGATCTTTGCCGTTCATCCTATTTTGACTGAAGCGGTTACCTGGATCTCGGGTGGTCCCTATAGTCATTACAGTTTCTTCTTTCTGCTTTCTTTTCTCACCTACCTTTTGGCTAAGGACAACAGAAAGTATTATAGCTGGTCGCTTATTTTCTTCGGACTAGCCTTACTATCTTCAACTAACGCAGCGGTAGTTTTCCTGATCTTTCCTCTTTATGAATTCTCTCAGGGCACTCTCAAGCAAACTTGGAAAAAATGGTCACCCTATGCCATTATCGGAGTCCTTTCTGTTATTTTTTTCCTGAGCAAAATCGGACAAAGATCAAGTGGCCTGGAGACAACTAATTATGAAAAGATCGATCCGGTGAATCCTTTCATTCAAGTCCCCATTGCAATCACAAACTATCTGAAACTGATGGTCTGGCCGCAAAATCTTTCTTTCTATCACACCGAGCTGGTATTTTCAAAAGGTCAGTTCGCGATCATATTGTTTGCTTTCCTGATTTTTGTTGCCGGAATTGTCTATGCTTGGAAAAAGAGCAAGTGGATCTTTTTTTGGCTATTGTTTTTCCTTGTTACCCTGCTTCCCACCCTTATGCCCTTTGGGGTGTCTTGGATTATTGCCGAACGTTATGTCTACTTAGGATCAATTGGAATTTTCGCTGTAGTCGCGATAGGTTTCAACTGGCTTCTTGAAAAAAGCGAGCGAACTAACAAGGCTTACATGCAAGGTTTATATATTATTCTAGCAATTGCCATTGTTGCTCTTTCGGTTCGCACCATTATACGTAATCAGAACTGGCAAAATCAAGATACTCTTTGGATCGCTACTGCTGAGACATCCCCTTCCGGCTTTGTTATTCATAATAATTTGGGTGACATGCATGTTCGACAGGGTAATTTAGAAAAAGGAATCGAGGAGTTTCAAAAAGCTATTGAAATAAATCCCGGTTACGCTGCTGCCTACCATAACATCGGGAATACCTATCAAAAAAATAAGCAGTACGAAGAAGCCGTTAAAAGCTATGAAAAAGCTGTCGAGATTGATCCAAGTCTTTGGCAAACATATCAAAATTTAACTGCCATATACCTCGAAACTGGTAATGTAGAAAAGGCCTTGGAATCGATCAGAGAAGCAATCAAGATAAACCCAGCGGATCAGAGGCTTCGTGAAATTGAACAATTAATAATGTCTGAGACCAACAAATAAAATTTATATCAAGCAACTTAAAAAGCGCTTGCAAGCGCTTTTTTGTTTATCAGATAACTATTCTGATGAGTATCTTACTTTAGTCCGCCTTTGGCGGGGAAGGTACCTTTTTTTTACTCGAAAAATCTATCATCTTCCCCAGCCATTTCCACCCAGCCATCCAAATAAATTTTACATCATCGAAATTCCGAATGGAAGAAATTTTTCGCCAAATAAACTGAGGGCTGGCAAACGATGCGTATAAACCTTGAGCCATTTTTTGAACATCAGTGGTGGTCAAGGGAGATTTCATCACCTGTTCCCTTTGATCAAAACGAGCATAGTCATTGAAACGTAGCAAATTATTATCTTTACAATAAGCATGAAGCGGTGTTCCGGGATAGGGGATAAGGATCGTCGCCTGCAAAGTGTCAACGTATCCCTTCTTGAATAAACCTTTAGCCAAATCAATTGTTCTTTGGGCATCTTCTTTAGTTTCCCATGGATAACCCACCATGGCTGTGATGTGAGGTTCCAGTCCTGCCTCCTTGCAGATTCTCAAGTTTGGTTTAATTTCTTCGACTTTAAGATTTTTGTCTATTTTGTCTAAAGTTTTTTGGTTAGCCGACTCCAGACCAAAAAGAATAAACCGAAAACCGGCTTCCTTCATTAGCTCCCAGGTTTCTTTCTTCCTGATGCCATTGATTCTCATGTTACAGCTGATAGTCACCTTTTTATTATAACCTCGATCAATCATTCCTCTGCAAAATTCATCTAGCCACTTTCCAATCGGCAAACTCCCTGAGTCTTCCATGATTTCCTTGACACCCAGTCGAATGAGATTATCCACTTCCTCGAGCGCTTTGCTGGCACTCATGGTGCGAAATTGATTGCCCGGGAAGAAAGTTGTCCAAGAACAAAAGGTGCATCTTCCCCACCAACAATCCCGTCCGCTCATCAAATAGGCTCCGGGTGTATATTTGAAATTGCCATTGTCAAAAGCATAATCTTTCCACCGAGTTAATTCCCGGTCAATCAAAGGAAGAGCATCGAGGTTGTGTCGAGATAAATCAGATAGTCCTGAGTTGATAATATTCCCCGCTTTATCTTTCAGCCACCAACCACCTTCCAACTCAGCCCTACCTTCTAAATAATTAACCAGATTTAGCAGCATAAAATCATAATCTCCACTCGCTAACACAAAATCTACTTTCGATTTCTCCATAGATTCTTTTGAGAGAGCCGTCACATGATCGCCCATTAAGATGAATTTCGAATTTCGAATTTCGAATTTCGAATTTTTTAAATCGTCTATAATTTTCCAGTGCTCTTCGACAACTGGAGTTTTTGTTTCAATAGCAATGATGTCTGGTTGTTCTTTTTTTATCCGCTCTAGCCACTGCTCATATGAAAGTTTCTGAGTGATTGCATCGTCCCACAACACCTCATGACCTTTATCCCTCAAAAGCGACGCAGCATAAGCCGGAATAACCGGATAGATGTAAGTGGGTGTGTTAAACCATTGAAACTGTCGATTCTGACTCAAGCAGGCTGTTCCTTTTTCAGATTTCAATGGTGGATATGATATGGCGATTTTCAATTCTTTTTCTTAGATTTAGATGGCGTTATAAAACAAGAATTTAAATGAAAATTACTGTTTGAGGATGTAATTTTTTCAAAAAATATTTTATCCTTTATGACTTTAAAAATATTTTTTTATGAAAAAATACATCCGAGTTAATTTTCATTTCAAATTTTTGTTTTAATACCTTTTTATCGTCCGAGTCGACTCTTTAAATCCCTCGTAAAAACATAGCCCTGAATAAACCTGATCCCATACCAAATGTGAAAAAGTACTAGATATGGAACAGATGCCAAGCTGATCAAAAAATTTTTTGTTCTTTGCCAAACAACTAAAGTTGATAACAGCACGACTATGGCATAAACTATCAGCCCAAAAATATAAAGACTTTTAATAACTTCCGAAAAGAATGATCCAAAGAAACCAAGAACTAAAAATAAAATGAAAAGCGAGGGTACAAAATATAAATCAACTAATCGAGCAGAAGTCTCAGGAAATCTTTTGGCAAAATAACCACGGTGCAAACCATAGTTGCCGGTTTGCTTCAAGTGTTTTTTCAGGCTTGCTCGCCGATGATGATAGACAACTAATTCAGGAATATAGAGTAGTTTCTTTTTCAATTTTTTAATCACGTCCAAACAGAGCTTAGTATCTTCTCCTGGCCAATACTCATTATCGAATCCTCCTACTGCCTGAAAATCTTCTCTTTTAATAAAAAAATTAACTGTCGGCCAATCACAGATTTTTTTGACTTTTTTCCCTGGCCAAAAACGAATAACTGCTGCCCCAGAAAGCGGCGAAAGAAACATTGCTCCTGATGCTTTTTGCCAAAACCCATCGCTTGAGGGAGTTAATTGCGGTCCACCGATAATTGATATATTTTCTTGTTCAAGATATTTTTCAGCCACATCTAGCCAATCTGAATCAGGATAGGCATCGTCATCAACAAAAGCAATATAACCGCCTCGAGCTTCTTCGACACCCTTGTCTCGCTTAATTGCCGGGCTGACATCACCGAGAGGAATAATTCTAACCTGTAGTTCTCTCTCCCATTTTTCAACCTCATTAATTTTATTCGCCACCACAATCACTTCAAAGTTTTGATTGTGGAGCCCACGAAATTTTTTGCATGTCTCAATCAAATAATCGTTAACTTCCATGATGGGGATAACGATTGAAAACATAATCTTGTTTCCCGAACTAGACATTTTGTTCTTCCTCTGAAATATTAATTTTATTTCTAATTATGTAGAGCGGACGATTGACCACTTCATTATGAATACGCGCAATGTAGAGAGCAATGAAGCCTTGACCAACCATTACTAGACCAATTAACGCTGTGTTGATCACTACAATAAAAGCTTGTGAAGAAAAGATAGTCTCATCAATAAACCAGCGAGTGATAAACATAATAATTAACATTATTCCACTAAAAAATGAAATGATGACACCAGTGAAACCCATAACTTTAAGAGGCAAAAGAGAGAAAGCAGTCAAGCTGTTAATTGCCAAATTAAATAACTTTCTATAATCATAGCCAGCCTGTCCGCTCTGACGTTCGAGTGCCACAAATTCCACCTTTATTCGCTTGAAGCCCATCCAATCAACAATCCCCCGAAAGATTCTTCCTCGCTCAGAAAATTGTTTGAATTCCTTTAGAACTTTTCTATCCAGCAAGCGGTAGTCAGTTGAGTGCGGTTCGGTTTTAACCGATGAAATTTTACCCAACAGCCACCAATAGCACGTCGAGGTAAACTTTTTAAAAAAGCCAGCTCCCCGATTTTCCTTTCTAACGGTATAGATCACTTCGTATCCTTCTTCCCACTTGGTGAGCAATTCTGGAATTAATTCTGGAGGATGCTGAAGATCGCCATCCATGATGATCGCTGCATCACCTCTGGCATAATGACAGCCAGCAGAAGTAGCTACTTCTTTGCCAAAATTTTTAGAAAAATCAAGTCCCCTTATTCTCCTGTCTTTTTCGGCTGCCTTTTTAATTTCCAAAATACTTCCATCTCGGGAACCATCGTTGATAAAAATAATTTCGAAGTTATAACTCAATCCGTCAAAAACCTTCCTGATTTCTTGAATAATCAAGGGAATATTTTTTTCCTCGTTATAGACCGGGATAATAATGGATATTTTCTTCATAGGATAAATAATGAAGCGAAAGTAGTATTATTTTTTGCGCATGTTGCACCTTTTAAATACGATCTTGAGCAACATATGCATAAAAATGATACTACTTTTGCTGAATAATCTGCAGTACATCAATTAAAAGTAGTTCTCGTGTTTTTCTTACCAAAAATATACATCAACCCAACTAATATTACCACGATTTGAGTAATCGAAACTATCAGAATTATATCACGAATGCTTTTTCCCCAAAAGAAGAGTGCTGTTGCCCCAAGAATTGACAAAATTAAAAAGGTCCAAACCGTTTCGGTTTTGTGAATTGACAGCAGATATTGAATGAAAAGATTAGCGAAAGCATAGAGTGATGCCATGATAGCAAACCAGATTAATAGATCTGCCGTCAAAAGATATTTTTCTCCAAAAAAAATATTAATCACAAACTCTGGGAAAAGACCATAAAAAATAGCTGAAAAGAAAGTTACTAAAAAGGTTAGAATAATGGAATACCGAAAAATTTTCAGCGTATCAGCTTTCTTATAGCTTTCTTCTGAGGACATCGCAAATAATACCGTGGCTATCGCACCGGTGGCAAAGAAAATAGCTTTTGACATAATCGTTAGCGCTCCATAATACCCGGCTTGTTGGAGGTCAAGTTGATGCTTGGCCATCACCATGTCTACGTTTCCTAACATGGCAACAGCTAAGGTAGCAATAAAGGCCGGCAAGATATATTTTTTCAATGATCCAAAATCGACAAAGTTTTTTTCATTCTTTTTACTGCTATCTCCAACGAAAATAAACTTTAGCACAAAGAGAGTTCCAATATAGACTGCCAATGCACTCAGAGTGTATCCTCCGATTGCACCATTTACTCCGAAACCAATTTTAATCAAGACCACCGCCGCAACAAGCTTCACTAATGTACCCGCTATATTAACCGCACTACCACCAAAAAACTTTTGCCAACCATTGATGATTCCAACATTAATTGAAGAGAAAAACAAAATGAACATGGATACCCAAATGAGCAACAACGGTAAGCTGCTTTCAATTTTAAGAAAATCTCCCACAAAAGGAACGAGAAACAGGGCTAAGACAAAAATAGGCGTTCCGTAGAGCAGCAGTTTTTTGCTCATATATTTTAGAATCGCTCGACTTCCAGCTGGATCATCGTCTGCTTTTGTTCCAGCGGCATATTTTGTTGCTACTAAGGTCAAGGTTAGTCCAGGAACTGAAACAATGTGCACCAAAGAAAGCAACGATTCAATTTCTCCATACATTGGTACACTCACCATTCGCCCTACCACCAAGTGGAAAATATAATTCAAAACATTGGCAATCATGGTGCCAATGAATAAAATCAAGCTATTTCTTGCAAAAGCATTTTTCTTGATGATTTCAATCACTAATTTGTTTTATCCGATCACGTAAATAATTGTAATATTCTTCATTGTTGGCATTTTGAGTGGCGTATTTCTGCAGTGTTTTTTCTCGAGCTTTTTCTCCCATGCTTTTTCGCAACTCCCCATCATTAATTAACCTTTCTAGTTTTTCCACCCACTCTTCCGTGCTAGCTGCCAAAAATCCGTCTACTCCATCATCAACCGCTCCCCGCAATGTTTGATTGTCCACCGCCATAGTCGGAACTTTCAAAATGCCTGCTTCAAAGAATTTTAATTCACTCTTGGCGATACAAAATGGATTATCTTTTTCTAAAGGAGATAAATTGATATCTACTTTGGAAATATTTTCATAGTGTTCCTTTCTCGGCACGAATGGTAGTTGGACTATTCGATCTTGATACTTGGCTATTAGTTTATTTTCTAAATCCAAGGGACCCACCAAAAACAGTTCCACATTCCCATGTTTTTCCATCACTTGCATCAAAGCTTTAGTAATCGTAGCAAAATCTTTGTTATGGCTAATTGTTCCCGAAAAATAACCTAATCGAATTTTGTCATCCTTCTTCTCTTCTTTTTTCTGTAATATCTTGTCAGCCCATTCGACTTCTTTTTGATCTAACCGATTAGGAACAATAAAAACTTGCTTGTTGTATTTTTTTAGTTCCTCAGCCAGATATGCCGTAGTAGTTGTACAAACTTTCACATAAGGATCTTCGATTATTTCTTTGCCAATCCCCCCGCCTTCATACACTTTCTTCTCTAACTGATTAATATTTTCCTGATAGTCCATCTGTTTAAAATACTTGGCATCAAAAACCAGATCATCTGTGTCAAAAATTATTTCTCTTTCTAGATGTTTTAATTCTTTAATAAATTTTCCTATTCTTTCTGTATAAATAGTTCGATGAAAAACAAAAATCTTAAATTTATCGACATACTTTATCAAGAATGGATTGTCTTGAACTGTGGTTGAGCATTGAAAACCTTTCAAGCTCAATTCCTCTGCCACATTGTGGGTTCGATAGCGAGCACTGTCTCCCACACCTCCGGTGATAAAAAGAATATCGCCTGAGCCAACTCTTTTGAATAACCTAAAAAAAGAGACTGATATTCTCTTACCGCCCCGAAAAATGCCCTCTCTTTTGATGGCATTCCATGATTTTCCAATTCTGGCTAGAATCAATTTCATTTTTTGCTATTTTTATTGTCTAGAAGATTCGCTTCCCCCTCTTTTGGTAAGAGTGGAACAAAGCGAATGAGCTTTGCTCGGAGAGTTAAATGGATTGGCCGGTCTCTACTACTATTCTGAATTAATCTTTCTTAATCTCCATCTTACACTAAGGAAAAAAGGATGTTTCATACTTTACAACGTTAACTCATTAATTGGCCACGGGTTGGTTGTTGGCGCTGGTTATCCTTCCTATAATCTCAAAGAGTTTTTCTGCTTCTTTCTCTTCGCTATTCTTTTCCAGATCATAATTTATTCTATCACTAGCTTCGGCTTTTTTCAAAGCGTCACTCAGCTGACCCATTTCGTTTATATAAATTCCCTGGTCCCTCAACACACTTCGATTGAAATCATTATCAAAACAAATTATTGGCAATCCCGCTGCCATGTAGTTAACCAGTTTTCCGCTGCTCTCTGTTGAATCTCTTTTAGGATCGATAGCCGCATCAGTCAATCGCAAATAATTTGGTAAAGAAAAATATCCACTTTCACTACTAAACCAGATTCTTTCATTGTTGTATGGATAATTTTCTTTAACATCATGTACGTTCCCAGGTACGTACATACGTACGTACTTACGTCGATCCGCTCCTTGGCCAAACAGCAACAACTTCCATCCGTTTGTATCCCCAGTATTAAAAGTATTAAGTAATTCACCGACACCCTTGCTATTTTCCAAACCTCCAGTATAAACCAATAACTTATCACTTCCCTGCCAAGTTTTTATTTTATTAACTTCTGAATTTTCTTCAGTCTCTTTTGTGTCTCTAAACATTTCCAAATCGATCCCATCTTTAATCACCATTATTTCGTCCGGATTTTTGTAATTTTCTTTGGCCGATTCTAGTGCGTTCTCGCTGCTGACCACCATGGCATCAGCTTTATTGATCAGCCACTTCGACATCGCCACAAAAAAAATTTTAGCCAAGCTGTTTTTCTTGTTGTAACTCTCAAACTCTTTTTTCAAATCCCCTTGCAAGTCCAAAACAATTGGAATCTTCCTTTGGTTTCCAAAACCGAGTACCCGGTTTCGGAAACCGATCGCCAGTCCAGCCACCCATCCTGTCCCTAAACTCTCAAATAAATGCGCATGGATCACATCAGGTTGAAACTTTTTTATTTCCTTTCTGACCAACGTTATCAGCTTTAGATCGCACCAAATCTTTCCCCAGGAAAATCCTGGCGAGGTTTTTTTATACCAACTTACATCAGAAATTCTTGAAATATTCAGGCTTTCAACGTCTTCTCCATTGTGATAGGCACAAATCAAAACCTCCGCTCCCATTTTTTGGAGATATTTCGCTTCGTTATATATCCGAATGTGACTGCCTCGGCTTGAAAAAAACGGTGTTGCAGCAATGGTTAAAATTTTCATAAATTGTTTCTTCAAACGTAGTAAATAGTCAGAAGATACTTATTTCATTGTAGTTTAAAGCAAGATTATTTACACCATTGACAAAAATATAGTTTGATGTATAATTACATAATTTTAAATCCGCAAAAAAGGAGGCCTGTGATGGCAAAGCACCTTGAAAAGTTCAACTTGGTAATCGTGGGCTTCGTTTATACTTTTGCTTTGGCGAGGTTCGAAAAGAAGTTTCTCGATGAAAACAAGAATATAGGACTTGATAAAAAGCTAACGTGTAAAAAGGATTGGGAGAAATATGCAAAGACAAAGGTTGAGTTTCACATGAAAAGACGTGAAGTGATAATCGCCTGCTTTTCATGGGGGTGTGATGTGTATGTTCCCAATGAGCTGTATGTTCTCGAGGAATTTTCCTCTTTTTTGGAGTTCATTCGTAAAGTGTTTGATTGTTCACATACCCTACTAAACCTCGAAGATGCTCGCTATTCTCTAATTCAGCACCTTGATCACGCTAAGATCGATAAAGTGGCTGAAAAACTTCTTGATACCAATTTAGTTGAAGAAAATAAGTGGTCAGAGAAGGTTTTTGCTGCATTGCCACCAATGGAAGACGCTGAGGATACTTTAACAGCCGTAGAAGAACCTAGTGGCCCCGTCAAAATAGCTTTTATCAACATCCCCTTAGGACAGGAAATGATGACGCGTTGTTTTAAAGCGATATCTGGCGTTGTTGTTTTCGGATCAGGGAGTGACTGTGACGTCTGGATTCCAATTAGCGTTCTCGACAAAAAAGCTAACGGAGTATATGATTTTTTCTTCCCTTTCGATCCTTTGTTGATTAAAATAACAACCCATGATCACCTTCAAATTAATTTTCCGATTAACACTTTGCTTGAAAAAGCTTTAAAACTCAAGGATAGATTTGAAATTATTGACCTAAGAGTCGAGGCTGAACCTATGGCAATAGAAGATCACTTAAAAGATGATCTTTGGTTCCTTCTCGACATACTGAATAGAGAGAAAGCGAGGATAAATAAAGAGAAAATGAGGCAAAAAAAGAAAAAGAGGGTGGTAAGCGCAGAAGAACCAAATTATAAACCTTACACCCAAAAATATCCAGAACGTTGGGGGACCAGTTAGCACTAGGCCGGTATATGCATAAACGCGTAATTGCCGGCCTTGTTTCTTCTAATTAAATTTTTTTACCCCCGAATTGTACTAAAAAACAAGAGGGTATTTTCCTGTTTTTTATGTAATAAAGACCAAAGGAGGGGGTTATGAAAAAAAGACAATCTACTCACAAACCCTCTTCCAAAACAAGAGGGTTGAAAGAGATTAGTAAGCTACCGACCAGGCAAGAGAGGGTTGTGGCGCTGAAAAAGGTCATCGCAGATGTGATGACAGACATGAGCAAACTGAAAAAACCTAAAAAAATTGAGCACATCCGAGGTAATTTTGAAGAGAGAAAAGGATATTTTTTAGCTAGCTTCCCGGCAGCTATCGAGCTTGCCATGCATGGCCTTAAAGAAATAACTGTCGTTAAGATCAGGGAAAAAGAGGAGGCCCTTAATGCAATGGACATAGGCTTCCCCTTGGCTATCAGAAGCTTTTCGAGCCGAAGTAAAGAGAAAGGAATGACATTCTTTGGACTGGTAGCCTACACTCCCAGTCCTGCTGATGCTCTATTGCTAAGCAAATGCATCAGCGGAGCTGAACCAACCGCGAAAGATCCCCCTCGGGTTTGCATTCGGAATGCGACATTTGAAAACATTCATTTAGTGATTCGAATGTATTTTCGCAAAAAAAAGATTATCACTTAGGCTCGCCATGGAGAAACAATTCCGTGTGCGGCCTAAAAATTTTTATAGACAAAAAATCAACAATTTTAGTTGATTTTTTGTTGTTTTTACGCTACCTTATTAAAAGGTCAATTCTGGCCTTATTGTATTTTTTCAGTACCTTAAATCAAAATAAAAAAGAAATCTCTGAAAAGGAGGCACTCATGAACGACTTAGAAAGCGTCCAGAAAAGGTTAGATCGGGCGCTTCAAGAGCGCCTACCAGAAAGATGGTTGAATTCAATCAAGGTGGAATTAATTGATGGTGACACTATGCACCTTTCATGCCGTAATGAAGTATGTCGCCAATTACTTAGTCAACACTCAGAAGCAATTAAAGGAGCAGTAAACGAAGCATCGAATAATTCATCGCGATTTTTAAAATATACGATGAGTGTGGTTCCGGTAACCGAAAGTGAAAAACCTAAGGGTAAAAGTTGTGAACATCGACCAGGAATCCAAAAACAATTACCAAGTTTCGCTAGTCATGTTACTGCAAGATTGGTCAAAACAAATATGACATTCGACGGTTTTGTTGAGGATGATCGTAATAGGCTTGCATCTCAAGCTGCTCGTTCAGTGGCTTCCAAAAAATCAATCATCAAGGCGCCTGTTTTTCTGCTATCAAAAACCGGCCTAGGAAAATCTCATTTGACATATGCAGCAGGCCATAGTATCTCAACCAATAATCCAGGAGCGCGGATACGCCTGATCACTGCCAGTGAATTCAGCGAGGAGTTAGTTCGTGCAATTCGTTCCGACTCACTGGAGCAATTCAAAAAGGGCTATCTCGAGAGATGCGATATTTTACTCATGGAAGATGTCCATTTCCTCGGTGGGAAAGAAAGAACTCAAATAGAAATCGCTAGGGTTCTCGACTTTTTAACCGAAAATAAGAGAAAGATCATCCTTTCAAGTCGCTTCGCTCCTCAGGACATACCCAAACTCAGCGATGAACTGCGATCTAGGTTTTCGCAAACCATGATTTCGAACATGGAACCTCCGCGTTTTAACTCCAGAGTCCGAATTCTTAGAAAAAACCTTGACGGACAAAGAATACCCGAGGAAGTTTTAGAATTATTGGCCGATTCCTTTCCCATGGATATGCGCGAACTAAAGGGTAGTTTGATTAGTGTTATTGCGCACAGTTCGCTATTAGGTTGCGATATTAACCTGGCCCTGGCATCTGAAGTCGTAAAAATTATAGGCACCCGTCGAAAGAAAATTACCATCAATGTTATCAAGAAAGTGGTTTGTAAGGCTTTCGGGATCAGTGTAAGCGAAATTGAGGCTAGAACTAGAAAGCAAGGTATTGTTTGGCCTCGTCAAATTGCAATGTATCTGGCTCGCGAGTTCACTGATGCTCCATTAACAGTGATTGCTAAGCATTTTAACCGCTACCATGCTACCGCTCTTTATGCCATCAACTCAGTTAAGAAAGCAATAAGAACAGATCCATCAAAAAAAGAGCAAATCGAGTTGCTCTCTAAAAAGCTCGAGGAAGGAGATTTCTGAAAAACGACACTACCAATAATCAACAGGTTCTGTCGTTTTTTAATTTTGGTTGACTATTCATACCTACTACCACTCCCTTCACTTCACTTCAATATATTGATATATCAGTGTATTGTAGTGCTAATTGATTTCTAAATAATAAAGAATGCTTACGCTGAAATCCTGACTTCGACTTTTGGAAGCGAAGCACGTCCATTCACCACAGCTGGATTCATTGCTTTCAATTTCGCAAGGTCAATTTTTCTTTTCTCTGCTATCTGGGCTAATGACATGCCGCTTTTGACAGGAAGATCGATCTGCAACTTGTCTCCTGGTTTGATTAGTCTGGGATTTTTTATATCATTCTGCTGTTGAATCGATTTCAACAGTGCACTGTTTGATTTTTTTATGCCAGGATAGGTCTTTTTTATATTACGAACCATGCCTGACAATGTTTCTCCTTTTCTAACAACATGAACGAATCGAGTAGTATTTGACATTGGCACTTCAATTACCTGATATTTCATTTTCCTAGGCGGATACTTCTCTGCCATCTTGTCCTTTTTCATCACTTCTAAAATCGCTAAAAATTTTTCCGGATAGTTCAAATTTTCCAAAGAATCTTGTAACTTTTTCATTTTCACTGACAAAACATTGGGCAATTTCAAAACTTGGCCCTCTTTGATCTTGTCTCGAACAAGCCCCAAGTTGACCGCCTCGATTTCGTCTATACTTATTCCATAGTGCTTAGCTATTTTTGAAAGAAGCTCTCCGGAAGCAACTTTGTGGGTGTATTCTTTTTTTTCTAGAAAATCATTCAGCCTCTTTTCTCGCCAAGCAAGATAGTGGTCATAATTCCGCTTTTTCTTCTCAATCTCTTTCGTATACTGATTGGTATAGCTGCCATTGTAATCTGCCAGAGCCAACTCCCAATCTTCATTAAAATCTTTGAAGCTAGCGGCCAGATGTTTGGCACAAGCCACCGCACTCAAAACTGGATCTCTCTTTTCGTCATAGACCCCTTCATGTATTTTCAAACCAATCTTTTTCTTTGTGGCTGTCCCTTCAGTGAATTGATAGGGTCCCACCGCTTGAGCCGTCGATCGAGCATCCATTTTGAAATATGATTCAGGAATTGTCAGATAGACATACTCCTCTGGAATTGCAACCCCCGTGTCTCGAGCAACTTTTTTGAAAGCCATTTTCATTTCGGCAATCCACGGCTGCATGTTTTTCAAGGCTTGTTCCATCCCCCAGCGATTGTCCCCGCCTTCACTGTGACTTTCCAACCATTTTTCATAAATTGCCTGCTTCGTTGCTCGATTGAGAACGACTTCTTCACCAGTCGCTATTTGTTCTTCTATCGTTTTCCCAACAGTCTGCTCAACCACTTGTTTATTCTGTTCTTCGATCTGTACCTGCTGAGAAGTTGGTTCTTCAACAACTGATTCTGCTGCATTCCGTATTGATTCATTGCTTTTTTTTATCATTACTCCGCCTATTACTCCCGAGCCTAACACCACAGTTCCTGCAGTAGCCTGTTTAACAAAATCTCTCCGAGTTATACCTTCATTTTTCTTTTTTCTTTGTTCCTTTTTCGGTTTTTTTTCCGATCTCATCACAAAGGAAGGAAATGTTTCTGCTGTTCCCATGTCTTTTTGTATCATTAAGTCTATTCGATGTAATTATAGCAAAAAATAGCCAAACTTGCAGTTTTTAGGCCAATTTTCATAAACATTGACAAGACATCCTAAAAGTGCTTAAATACAGGTAGTACTTAATTGAATATAAGCTTTCGGTGCTGGTAATAGAGGCATTTTAACAGTATGTCCAGGCTGTTAAATTATTGCTTCAGTAGTAGGAACATGTGTAAAATCGATTACCTATTACGTCCATGGAAGATCAGCACCAACGAAGATAGATCGACCGATCTGTGGGAAAGGACTATATCACTGAAAGTCAACGTCCTGAGCTTACAAGTAAGGGAGTAATAATGTGATAATACTCCTAGGCGACTATCTTCCCAGAAACTGTCGTGATTTTACAAAAAATCGAGTAAGGGAAATCTGCTTTCAGCAATTTCGGAGGTGGGGCTCGCCTACGGGAACCTCGCTTATGAACAGAAAGGGTTGTCCCTGCCAGTATATAAGCTTTAAGACCCGCCCTTTTCATTCATAGCTTGAATTTTTGTTCTTGACCGACAGTGGACGGCCAATAATGGGAGAATCTAACTATCAGAAACGTTGGATCTCCCTTTTTTAGTCCAAAAAACCAATTTTACCATATAAGGTTATATGGTAGTGAGGTCTAGGTTTTTGTTTTTCAAAATAAAAACAGCGCCATGAGGAGCCATTTCGTAGTACATACCAACGTATATACGGACGTATATACGTCATACACAATACTTAATACAAAATACCTGATACTAGCGCGCTATCTCTTCAGCACCTCCAAAAATGCTTTTTGGGGAATATCCACTTTTCCTGCCCCCTTCATCCTTTTCTTCCCTTTCTTTTGTTTTTTCAACAGCTTGCGCTTGCGAGTGACATCGCCGCCATAGAGTTTGGCCGTCACATCTTTTCGATAGGCCGAAATATTTTCCCGAGCCACAAACTTGCCACCCACCGCTGCTTGAAGTTTGACCAAAAAGTTTTGCCGCGGAATCACGTCTTTGAGTTTCCTGACCACTCGAGCTCCCTCCTTGGTAACATTTTCTTTGGGCACAATCTGAGAAAAAGCTTCCACTTTTTCTTCCGCCACATAGACATCCATCCGCACTAGATCTGAAGCTCGATATTTAGTCGACTCATATGAAAAGGAAGCGAACCCGCTAGAAGCCGATTTGATGCCATCGTGAAGATTGATGATCACTTCGCTGAGCGGTGCATCATAGGAAAGCATGACTCGATCATCGTCGATGTATTCCGTGGCAATGTATTTTGCCCGCGTGGTATCCTGAATCAGCTCCATCACTTTGCCCATATATTCTGATGGAGTGATGATGTCCAATTTGACAAAAGGCTCTTTGATTTTTTTGATGTGATTGGCATCCGGCATTTCCACTGCGGAGAATATTTTCTCGGTTGATTTATCTGATTTTTCTATTTCATAAACCACTGATGGAGTTGTGATCACTGGCTCGAAACCAAACTCTCGCGATAGCCGTTCCCTGATAATTTCTAAATGAAGCAGTCCCAAAAATCCAATGCGAAATCCTCTTCCCAAAGCCACCGAACTTTCTCCTTCAAAAGCCAACGCTGCATCATTGAGCTTCAATTTGTTCAGCGCATCACGAAATTGATTATAGTCTTCTCCCTCAGTGGGATAGAAACTGGCATAGACCATCGGCCGAACCTCCTTGTAACCCGGAAGCGGCTTGATCTTATTATCTTTTATTTTTTCATTGGATATTGAATATTGATCATTGATCATTGTCACGGTGTCTCCAACTTTACACTGTTCCACTGACTTGAGCCCAGTGGCGATATAGCCAATATCACCAGCTTTTAATTTGTCTTTTTTTATCAGCTCTGGTGAAAACTTCCCCACTTCGATTACATGAGCATCTTTTTGGCCGGCCATCAAATAAATGTCATCTTCTGCTTGCACTTGCCCGTCAACAATTCGCACATATGCTAAAACGCCTTTGTATGAATCATATTTACTGTCGAAAATCAAAGCACGAAGTGGCATTTTTTCAGAATTCTGAATTTCAGACTTCGAATTTGGTTTTTGTTTGGAACTTGTAATTTGTAACTTGGAAATTCCCGCATTCGCCAAAGGCGATTGCGGGCATGGGATCCTTTCTACAATCGCCTGCAAAATTTCCTCTGCTCCCTCACCCGTTTTTCCAGATGCGCAGATGACATCTTCTTCTTTGTAATCCAGAATATTAACTATTTCCTTCTTGGTCTTTTCCACATTTGCATTGGGAAGATCAATTTTGTTCACCACTGAAATAATTGTCAGTCCCTGATCTATCGCCTGATACAAATTAGCCAATGTTTGAGCTTGCACACCCTGCGTCGCATCAACCAAAAGAATCGCCCCTTCCACTGCTGCTAGTGATCGTGAAACTTCATAACTAAAATCAACATGTCCTGGAGTATCTATCAAATTGAGCTGATATGCGTATTTTTGCAGATTTGAACGCTGATTTTTGCGGATGATTTTTTTATCACGAGCTTCATCATAGATTATTCTTTCAACTTGTAATTCTGTTTTGCCGAAATTGACCAGAAGTGCCAGTCTATATTGAGACCCCTTCAAATAATGCCAGGTCTGTTTTTTTTCTGCTTTGCCAATGAAAGGCAAAGCCTTCAATTCAATAATTATCTTTTCATTAACAACAAAGTCTGGACGATAGGTGCCAACCTTTTTGTCCCCATATAAAATGTCTATTATCTTTTCTTTATCAAAACTAAGATTAGCTTTCAAAAATTCCTCTTCGAGAGCATTGCCGTAAACACTTTCCTTGTGCCCTGGTCCCAGATTATTATAAACGTCAAAGAATAGTCCTCTTACTTTGTAAGTTAACTCCTTATATAATAAGCCACCCTCCACTTTGCTTTTTTCTTTATCCGCACTTATCCGCGTTACATCTGCATTGATCTGCGATGGCCGATAGGTCATAGTAACAGGCTGGAGCTTGATAGTGATGCCTCTCTCCTGTTCCAAGTCCATCGTATCCAAAACCTGTTCCTTCATCTGCCGTTTTTCCATCGTCCCAGTTAACTCCAAAAGCCGATCGGCTAGTGTCGACTTCCCATGATCAATATGTGCAATAATACAAAAGTTTCTAATATTATTCATAGTAGTGATCAATGCCTGCCCCGAATGAGCGAAGCGATTTTTCAGAGTGAGCAATAATATTTACCCCGTGATTTCGCTTAAGCGAAATTTTACGGGGCAAAAGTTACGTATATTCTCCATTCTTAAAAACTTATTCTTAAATCTTAATTCATAGCTTATAATCCCCAATCATCCCATTTATTTAGTTTAGGTCATATCCCATATAATTCAAGTATTCAACACATTTCGTTATAAAAAAATATTCCTTGCGTACTTTTTAAAATTTATTTATAATTATATAAATAACCGATAAAAACAAAAATGAAAAGAATCCTTATCAGCACCGCTGTTTTCGCGTTATTTTTTGTGTTGCTAATAGTTCTGGTTAAACAAATCAGCCAAAATACATCTTCTCCTAGTGTAAAGAAAGTCAGTACCAATGGATCGGTGACTGACTGTTTTGATTACTACAAATTTCAAAGCGTCCAAGTCAGCGCTGGAACAGAAAAAGATTCTTACGGGGCAGGCGAAGTGGTCAAATTCAATGGATCATTGATCAATCAAAATGATTATCCCGTTATCGATGGCTATATCTTCGTCAGAGTTTCCCGCTATAATGACAATTATCTGAAAGAGGGCCATTATGTGGTTGATGAATTTTTTGCCAAAAACAAAGTTGCTTTGGACGCCAATGAAGAGAGAGAGGTTCAATTTGACTGGTCAGTACCAGAGGGCCTTTCTGCCGGAACATACAAGGCCGATTTCTTTTTCTCAGTCGGCAAGAAATTTAATCTGGGTGGACTTCCCTTCACTAATGAAATAATTGTCGGAGGCGATGATTTCGAAATAATCAGCGATAACGTTTCTTATGTTTCTTTTAAGCGAGATGAAACTCAGATTAATGGAAAATCCTACAAGCACATTGGCAATTGGCCTTTGATGAAACCGCATAAAGAAGTTTCTGTCATTCAACCAATTGAAAATACGGCTGATGTGGACAAGGGAGTGTTAGTGACCTATCAATTATATTATTGGGACAGTTTAGATCAGACCGATCTGGCGGATCAAAGAACTGAAACGATTGTCATTCCAGCTAACTCAACTGAGAAACTGGCCTATGTCATTCCCGACATGAATGAATCAGTCTATTATTTGAAAATTACTGCCGCATCAGAAAATCAAAAATCGATTGTGAACATTCGGATGGCCAGCGATCAAGAGAGACCTCGAATGAACTATCCGGCCATAACTAGTTTTCCTCTTAAAAAAGATGAGGTCTTCACTCTCTTTTCTTGCTTTCACAACACTTCCGCGTTGGACACTTTGGGTAAGATCGAGGTTTCGCTTTTTGGAAGAGGAGGCAACAAAATTGACGATTTATCCTACGAGGGAAAAATTACTAGTTCCATGATGGCTGCAAAAAAAGATCTCCAAGCCAAAGAAAATTTGGACTACCTCAAGCTCAAAACGCAGCTGTATGACAAAAACGGAAAGAGGGTTGATGAATACGAAGTGACCTATGACTGCAAACAACTAGAAAGCTGTCAATCTGAAAAAGCTTTAGTTAGCTCTTTAGCTAGTTCTTCCTCGATAACATTGATTTTGATTGCTTCTTTCGCTTTAATTCTTATATTTATCGTCTGGATATTGTTGAGAAAACCTAAATCAGAACAGTTCTAAATATTCAAACAAATTAATGGATGCAGGTATTTTAAAAAAGAACAAAAGCTGGATACTGTTGTCCTTAATGGTTGGGCTTTTCTTTTCATGCTCTGCTGTTTATGCATTTGAGGCCAGAACTTCAACTGTCAGTAAAAACTATACTCATGATTTCTCTGATGGCGGGGCATCGACAACCGTTGCCAACGGAAATTTGTCAGTCATGCATAGTGTTGAAATGACGTCGGGTGGAACATCAATTGCTCCAGGAGAAGTGATCAATTTCTCCTATGACCCAGAGAAGCCTTTTTATAATGGCACTGGGGCAAGCTTCGACACGCCCTATGGAAAATGGTGCAGTTCAATCAACAACCAGTGTTTTAGCGACATTAAAGATGGACAAGAATTATATATCGATGGAAATCTCCGCGGTTATGTCTATTGGACTGCTGTCAAACCATCAGTTTCTCTAAGTTCCAGCGACAGCGGAGTTGTCAGCTGCTCGGGAATGAGTTGCACTGCTAACAATCCCGGCACAGTAACTCTGACCGCTGATATTAGTAAAACAAACTCGCGCATCTGGTCAGTGGCATCTGTCAGAAGAGGTCATGCTGATGGTTGGCCCTATCGAAGGTTTGAATGCAAAATGTGCGATGGCTATGATCCTGGCAATGAATATTGCGGCGGGTGCCGAGATAGCAGTGTTGCTCGGACAGAAATTCTCGGTGTTGATCGATGTAATAATAATTGGAACATCCATAGCCATGCTCTGACCTGGGTTTTTTGGTCACCCAGTGAAGAAAGCATGAATCCCGGTGGTGGCGGTGATTGTGGCAACATGAATAAGGGCTATGATCCAAGAGTCAATGGCACTTGGGGAAACACCATGAAGCTTGGTTCTACTTCAGTGACTTGGATTGTTGAAGTAGCTGATCCAGTGACTGATGGTGAATGTAATGTTGCCTATGACGGACAAGAAATATATACCCTACCAGGCGACACTTCCCTTCTATGTTCTGCCGGAACGTTGGCTAATCTGGTTGATAATCCAACTGGCTGGACTTGGGATTGTTTGGGAGATGGGGGTGGAACCGATACGTCTTGTTCAGCCGACTTTGCTGAAATCAATTTGAGCCTGTTGGCAATCCCAGCTAACTTTGAAGAAGAAAGCATTGCCAGTTTTCCCGTCAGCACCACTCTCGTCTGGAATGCTGAGAATGTGGATAGCTGTTCAGTTGGAGCTAATTGGAGCGGATATAATCCCAACGATTTCATCGTTGACAATAGCAGCAACGGTGATAGAACAGATGTTATTAACATCGATATTCCCAACATCTATACCTATAGCATTACCTGTCAAAATTCAAAAAGTGATAGCGTTATTGAATCAGCTCAAGTACAAGCTTTTTGCAAAGTTTATAGCAAAGATAGAGGAAATGTCGATTTATCAGCCTGCAATGCAATTTGTGACGGCGGACAACAATTCGGTCTCTATCAGAATGAATACTGCGTGAGGATTGAAGATAATCCCTATGAGTGTAACATGACGGCTTGCAGTCCAGGCTGGCACGAAAGAGGACCGTAGAAAATTTTGAATTAGATAACTTAAAACTCAGCTCCGGTCAGAAGAGCTGAGTTTTTTGTTTGTACTAGTCAAAAAACGTATATACGTTAGTATATACCATAGAATACTCTATGGATGACTTTAAATATGACTTTAAATAAAAACCCGGCCAAGTGCCGGTTTTTTATCATCCTAATCTATAAGAAACTTAATTAGCTCTTAGGAAGCTTACTCCTATTCGACATTTTCCTTTTCGCCACGGCTACAAAGTGATGCATTTCTTCAATGTTAAGAATCTTGCCCATAACGATATAGGTGAATAACCCACCTACTAAAGCCACCATCATCTGAGTGAAAACTCCCAAGAATGTTCTGTCTTCTCCAAAAGGATCGGCACTAATTGTGTTTTTGATGACCTGCGTCACTGTAATCATGATCACTGTGGCCACTAACACTTTACCAATCATTTTCAAAAATCCTCGTCCTTTCATTTCACCTACTTTTGTTCGCAACACCACGAAGAGCAACGTGGCATTGACTATGGCGGCAATACTAAAGGCCCAAACCAAACCAATGATGCCGTGCTCGTCGATCAGCAGTAGCGCCAAAGTGACATTAACCGCACTGGAAAAAAGACCTATTAAAAATGGAATGAGAGTGTTTTGCATCGAATAGAAAGCGCGGGCCAGCAGCGGAATGGCACCTTGAGCCCAAAGAGAAAAAGTGAACACTCCAAGAGCCGAAAGAGTGAGCAACGTGTCTTCCCAGTCAAATTGACCGGTTCCCAGCACCACACGCACAATCTGTGCACGTAGAACAAAAATGAGCGCTGAGGCCGGAATGATGAAAAACATCACCTTTCTCAAAGTGTTGGTGAAACGAGTGATGAACTGTTCTTTTTCTCCTTTGGCCCAAAGAGATGACAGTGTGGGAAAAGCGGCTATAGCAAAAGAAATTCCAAAAATTCCCAGCGGCACGCTTTGAAGATTGTCAGCAAAGGTGAAAACAGCCAAACTTCCTGCCGCCAATGTTGAGGCCAGCACCGTGACAACGATCAAGTTGATTTGCGCCACTGCAATTCCGAGCGCTCGTGGAATCATCAGTAAAATAACTTTTTTGAGATATTTATCCTTGAAATCAGCAATCCATTGGAAACTGAAGCCGGAGCGCACCACTTCTGGCACTTGAATCGCCAAATGAAGCAACGCACCTAAAACGACACCCAGGGCCAATCCCATTGGCCCAAACGGTTTAATCAAAAATAAAGCACCAAATATGATTCCCACGTTATACATAATTGGCGCTAATGAATAGAAGAAGAATTTTTTAAAAGAATTGAGTACTCCTCCCATCACTCCTGAAATTCCCAAGATGATTGGAGAAAGCAGCATCACTCGAGTCAATTGAGTCACCAGCTCTTTCTTCTCATCGCTATATCCAAAAGTCAAAACGTCAATCACTTGCGGAGCAAGAATAAACAGAATCACTGAGACTGCTCCCAAAACAATCACTCCCACTGAAATCAAAATATTGACCAATCGCCAAGCTGTTTTTTCATCGTTTTTAGAAATCAGTGAAGTGAAAATCGGGACAAAGGCAGCTGAAATTGCTCCCAGAACCAAAAGTCCATAGATCAAATCAGGAGTTTTGAAAGCAGCATAATAGGCGTCCAGCACATCACCAGCACCAAACTTTGATGCTAAAATTCTATCCCGAATCAAACCCAAAAATCGGCTGGCAATTCCCATCACCGCAATCAAAGCTGCTGATCGAGTGATCGATTCAGAAACTTTTTCGCCATTGACGAAATGGTTGGTGAGACGTCTAATCATATGGTTAACCAAAATACAATCCCCGCGCCTGCAGGGATTTTCCCCTTAAAATGATTATATCACATTTTCTCGAATCATGCTTTCTTTGCATTGTCCTTCGTAGTTCCGCCTTGACGGGACGAAGTGGGATCCACAGCTTCGTTCAGCTCTTTCACTAATTCTTCTTCATCCACTCCGAACTCTGCGACAACATCAGATATTTTTTCAAATCGAGATGCAGCACAGCCCACACAAGGAAGCCCGTGTTTCATAAAAACTTCAGCTGTTTTTGGATTCGTCTGCACCACCTCCATAATGTTGCTCTCGAGTGTAATTTCTTTGTCTTTTCCGCTCATTTTATCAAGTGTTAAATTTTAATCTGTAATTTTAAACTTTGCACTTTTTACCTACCCATCTAACCTAACATCTTTAGGTACTAAAATCAATTACTAAATAATACGTGTTATATCTCTCCCAAATTTTTTGACCCAAGTCAAATTGAAATTTATCCTTTTAACCTGTATAATACCCAAGTAAATAAACTTCGCGTTTCCCATTTTCACCACAATGCCAAAATCAGAAAATCAAACCCTGCAAAGAAGCCCTGCTTCCGCAGGGCAAGAAACAAGTAAACCAGCTCGGTTTACTCATCTTCATGTTCACACTCACTATAGCCTCCTAGATGGTCTGGGAAAAATTGATGATATTCTCGACAAGGTCGAGGAGTTAGGCATGGATTCCATCGCCATCACTGACCATGGCACCATGTATGGCGTGATTGAGTTTTATGAAAAAGCCACCAAACGCGGCATTAAACCAATCATTGGCTGTGAAATGTATGTTGCTCCCAACGGGATGCACAACAAGCGGCCTAACATTGATGACGAGCGCTATCACCTGACCCTGATAGCTAAAAACAATCAGGGCTACAAGAATCTCATGAAATTGGTGACTGAGGCTCACCTTCAGGGTTATTATTACAAGCCTCGAGTGGACATGGAATTGCTTAAAAAATATTCTGAGGGCCTCATTGGCATGAGTGGTTGCATTCAAGGAGAGCCAGCTCAACTGATTATTTCCAAAAAGCTGGATGCGGCCAAGGAAAAGGCGCTAGACTATCAGGAAATTTTTGGCAAAGGAAACTACTATCTTGAATTGCACCATCAGCCCAACCTAGAAAAACAAAAAATTGCTAATGAGGGATTGAAACAAATTTCGAAAGAAACTGGTATTCCTTTGGTCGCTACCGCTGACATTCATTATGTCAATCCTGACGACAATTCTGTTCAGGACATTTTAGTTTGCATTCAAACCAACAAAAAAGTGGCCGACACTAATCGATTGTCCATGGCTGATTCAGCCCTCTATTTGAAAAGCCCCGAGGAGATGATCGAGTTTTTCAAGGAGACTCCCGAAGCTATTGAAAACACTCAAAAGATCGCCAAGCAATGTGACGTGAAAATAAAATTTGGAGAAATTCTGCTCCCCCATTTCAGTGTTCCTGACGGCTTCACCCCTGATTCATATTTGAGAAAACTCTGCCAGGAAGGCATTGAAAAAAGATACCCGGACAAAGAAGGTTACACCAAAGAACACCAGGAAAGACTTGAATATGAGCTAGGCGTGCTTGAGAAAATGGGCTTCTCTTCCTATTTCCTGATCGTTCAAGATTTCATCAACTGGGCCAAAGATTCTGGCATCATTGTGGGTCCTGGCCGAGGAAGCGCCGCTGGCAGTTTTGTTTCATATTTGACCAACACCACTGATATCGATCCCATTAAATACGAACTGCTTTTTGAGCGATTTTTGAATCCCGATCGAATCTCCATGCCGGATGTTGACATTGACTTTGCTGATCATCGAAGAGATGAAGTTTTAGACTATGTGCGAAAAAAATATGGCAATGACCACGTGGCCCAGATCATTACCTTTGGAACCATGGCCGCTCGAGCTGCCATTCGTGATGCTGGAAGGGTTTTAGGAGTGGAATATTCCTATTGCGACAAATTAGCCAAAACGGTTCCCATGTTCACCAAGCTCAAGGATGCATTGGAAAGCTCTAAGGAGTTAATTAATGAATATAATACTAATGAAGATGCTAAAAATGTTATCGACGCTGCGTTGCGACTTGAAGGAGTAGCGCGTCATGCTTCAGTGCATGCCTGTGGAGTGGTGATCACCAAAGAGCCAGTTGTCAGCTACACTCCCCTTCAATATATGGCTGGACGCAAAGGCTCAGAAGAACAAATTATTGTCACGCAATATAGTGCCTCCTCCAAGACTTCCTATGTGGAGAAAATTGGACTTTTGAAAATGGACTTTTTGGGATTAAAAAATCTTACTATTATTGAAAACACTCTGAAAATTGTCGAAAAAACTACTGGTAAAAAGATTAACATTGAAACTATCCCTCTGGATGATTTAGACACCTATCAGTTGCTGCAACGAGGAGACACCACTGGCGTGTTCCAGCTGGAATCTGGCGGCATGAAAAGAAATCTGCGCCAACTCAAACCCACCACTTTTGAAGACGTCATTGCTATGGTAGCTCTCTATCGACCCGGACCGATGGAGTGGATTCCTGATTTCATTGCTGGAAAACATGGTCGCAAGAAAGCCACCTATCTTCACCCCAAACTCAAACCCATCTTGGAAAAGACCTATGGCGTGGCAGTCTATCAAGAGCAGGTGATGCAGATTGCTCGAGAATTGGCTGGATTTTCTCCCGGAGAAGCAGACGTGCTGCGAAAAGCTATGGGAAAGAAGATTCATGAATTGATTCAGGAGGAGAAAGCCAAATTTATTGATGGCTGTGTGAAAAATGGAGTGGATCGAAAACTGGCTGAAAAAGTTTTTTCTTTTGTCGAACCTTTTGCCGGTTATGGTTTTAATCGTTCTCACGCTGCTTGCTATGCCCTGATCGGCTATCAAACCGCCTATCTTAAAGCTCACTATCCGGCTCAATTCATGGCTGCTTTGCTCAACTCTGACAAAGACGACATTGATCGGATTGCCATTGAAATTGAAGAAGTTCGCGGTATAGGCATTGAAGTTCTCGCTCCCGACGTGAACGAAAGTTTTCGAGATTTCGCAGTAATTGCTGAAACGGCTCAAACTGATCAGCCAAAAATTCGTTTTGGCCTCGAAGCCATCAAGGGTGTAGGCGCTCACATTGCTGAAGAAATCATTGAGCAGCGCAAGAAAGATGGTCCCTACAAAGACATTATTAACCTGATTGAACGAATTCAAGACAAAGATCTTAACAAAAAATCTATTGAGTCTTTAGCCAAATCAGGCGCGCTGGACAGCATTGTTGATGGCAATCGAAACAAAGTGATTCAAAATATAGAAACACTACTAGCTCACTCTAAAGATTTTCAGAAAAATTCGTCCAACGGCCAGTCTTCCATTTTCGCCATGGGCGGAGAACAGACTATTCAATCTCCTGAAATCACCCTCAAGGATGTTCCCCCAGCTTCAAAAAATCAAAGGCTTTCCTGGGAAAAAGAGCTTTTAGGGCTTTATGTCTCTGACCATCCACTGCGCGGCTATCAGGATTATTTTTCAGCTAAAGCTCTGCCCATCCGAAGCATCACTCGCGATCACACCAATCAAACAGTGACCATCGGTGGAATCATTACAAAAATTCAAAAAGTCTACACTCGAAACAATCAGCTGATGTATTTTGCTGTCATTGAAGATGGAGTTGGAAAAATAGAAGGCCTAGTCTTCCCCAAGACTCTTGAAAAAGATCCAGATGTTTGGCAAGAAGAAAAAGTCATTTTGGCCAAAGGAAGACTTTCTGAAAAAGAGGGCGAATGGAAACTGCTTTGCGAGGATGGTTTTATTGTTGATAAGGAAGAATTACAAAAATATAAAAATTCTGAATCAGACAGATCCCCCCGAGAATTACTCACTCGTAATTCTCCCCCCCTTACCAAGGGGGGGACTAAGGGGGGGTTTGGTATGAATAATACAAATAATTTTAACACGTCTATTAGTAATAATATCAATCAACCGATCAAAAAAAACATTACCGTTTGCATTGGTGACCAATGCGGCAATGATGTTTTAGAAAAAATATCTCAAGTGGTCTGCAGCGCTGAAAAAGGCAAATGCCGAGTCTATTTGACCACCGAAGATAATGGTTCAAAGTTAGAAACACCTCATCAGATTGACTATGACGAAGTAGTAGTCGACAAAATCAGAAATATAGTCGGGAAAGAAAATGTATCCATAGAATGACAAATTTTAAATCAAAAATAACAAATCAATGCTAAATTAAGTAATTTCTATTTGGATTTTGGATTTGATTTGGCATTTGAGCTTTGTCATTCAGACTTAATAGGATTTGACATTTTTCTACAAACTAATATAATAAACTTTAGTTCTCTTGGTGATTGATGTGTCTACCAAATACGTAGGAACGTGGCACTGCCACGTTCACTTCCCTAGCTTGCAAATGTACTCGATATATGCGCGCACAATGTGTACACGCAATGTAGGCGACGCTTATATACGTCGCTACAGTCAAAAACAAGGGACTAAGCCAAAAACAATCAGAGAGTGTTTTGCCTCCCCCTTTTTAAAGGGGGAATGAGGGAGTTTTCGGTCTATACTTTTAATGAAAAACCCTCCCAACCTCCCTTTGTAAAGGGAGGGGCGAAAAACCTGAGTGGAACCGCGAGCTTCGTTAGTACGTACGTTATAACGTCCGTACTAACGTTCAAAAGAAGCCTCGTCTCAGAATCTATTCCTGCATCTAGTAAATGCAAAGACGCCCAGTTGGGCGCCTGCGAATAGGTTATGAGATGAGGTTTTTGAGTAAGTGAATATTGCCCTTACATTCCTCACTTAGTCTTCTTGCCAAGGGCAACTTAAAAGGACAGAGCCCGTCTCAGAAACAACTAACTCCATATTGCAGTTGTCACAAGAGATTCGGTCGTCATTGCCCCCTTCGCCCTGAACAAGGAATTCGATTTTAACGTCAGCCGCAGAAGAATTATCTTTGCCTTCCATGGCCCTAGGATGCTTAATGAGTAGTCTCATTGTCATTCTACCTTTGCCACAAAAGGGACAGCCAAACATATTGAGGATTGAGGCCATCTCGCCATCCTTGGACTCAATTCCAAAGGCAGTCCCTATATCTTCCTTGCGACATCCGGTGCAAGTACCCGTTGTTTTCGGAGGAAGAATAACGTTTCCCCTGCTATCTTGTTTTAATACAAATTTGCCTGGCATTCCCGGACAACAACCATGAGGAATTATAACTGTTACCTCTTGCATGACCTACCTCCTATTCTCTTAGATACATGGGAAGATAATCCACTCTAGCCTTTAAGAACTCTTTGATCATCAATCTAATCACATTCGTATTCAAATGTCAAAAGAACCTTAATTTAACTCATTTAATACTAACTTATTCACAACTATGTCAAAACAACCCCCGAAAAGTCGCCTTGCTCCCTCGGAGCAGGCAGAAAACAAGAAAACTAGCAAACTAGACGTCTTGCGCCATAGTACCTCTCATGTGCTGGCCGCGGCGGTTTTGGAAATGTTTCCTGAAGCCAAATTTGCCATTGGTCCGGCAATTGATGATGGATTCTATTATGATTTCGAGCTTCCCCGCACTCTCATTCCTGAGGATCTTCCCCTTTTGGAAGAAAAAATGAAGGCTATCATCGCCGCCAATCATCCTTTTGAAAAAAAGATGATGTCTTTTGAAGATGCCATCAAACACTTCGAGAAAGCCAAGCAGCCATACAAGGTTGAACTTATAAATGATATCGCTAAGGAACAGAAGAAAAAGAAGCCTGCCCTCCGTAGTTCCGCGAAGCGGAACGAAGGACGGGTGATGGTTTATAAGAGCGGACCTTTTGTTGATCTCTGCTCTGGCCCTCACTTGGAATCAACTGGTGAAATCAAACCCGATGCAATGAAACTAACCAAAATTTCCGGTGCCTATTGGAGAGGCGATGAAAAGCGTGAACAGCTTCAAAGAATTTATGGCACAGCTTTTAAGACTAAGAAAGAATTAAAGCAATATTTGTTCATGTTGGAAGAGGCTCAAAAGCGTGATCATCGAAAGATTGGCAAGGAGCTGGATTTGTTCAGTTTTCATAACGAGGGTCGTGGTTTTGCTTTCTGGCATCCGAAAGGAATGGATCTGCGAGATGCACTGATGAAACCTTATGATAAGTTGCTCAATAAAGCCGGCTATCAAACCCTGTCTACTCCCATCATGCTATCCGAAGAAATGTGGCACAAATCAGGCCATTGGGATCATTACAAGGACAATATGTATTTCACCAAGATAGATGATGAGGTTTATGCAATCAAACCGATGAATTGCCCAGGCACTATTATTATCTACAACACCCATCTTCATTCTTATCGAGAATTCCCTTTGAAATATGCCGAAAAGGGTGAAGTACATCGACACGAGCCTTCTGGCACTTTGAGCGGTTTATTTCGAGTAAGAGCTTTTCGTCAAGACGATGCTCATATTTTCGCTCGTGATGACCAGATAGAGAAAGAAATTAAAGATGTTATCACTCTAATACTGGAATTTTACAAATTCTTCAATTTCTCCGATGTGCATATTGAACTTTCTACCAGGCCGGAGAAATTTCTTGGCTCAAGTAAAATGTGGGATAAGTCAGAAAAAGCTCTAGAGCGAGCATTAAAAAATCTGAAACTAGAATATAAAATCAATGAAGGTGACGGCGCCTTCTACGGACCAAAAATTGATTTTCACATCAAAGATTCTCTTGGTCGTTCTTGGCAGTGCGGCACTGTTCAATTAGATTTTTCAATGCCTGAAAGATATAATTTGGAATATATTGACAAGGGCGGAGAGGCTAAACGACCAGCTATGATCCACCGAACAATCATGGGGTCAATTCAACGCTTTGTTGGAATTTTGATCGAGCATTATGCCGGAGCATTCCCCGTCTGGCTTTCTCCTGTCCAAGCAGTTATTTTACCGATTTCAAAAAAATATGCTAAGTATGCCAGATCAGTTCATGATCAACTCAAAGAGAATGATATTCGAGTAGAACTGGATGATGCCGATGAGTCACTGGGCAAACGCATTGCCAACGCTACCAAACAAAAAACTCCCTACATTTTAGTGGTGGGAGAAAAAGAAGAAAAAGATGATGCGGTTGCTGTGCGGGAAAGGGAAGGCAAGAAGCAAAATGTAATGAAAGTAGCCAACTTTATTGAAAGAGTGAAAAAAGAAATCGAAGAAAAAGCTTAGTTTTGAGTAGCTCATGCAATCCCTAATAAGCTAGTAACATTCTAACGTTCTTGAGAATATTAGAATGTTACTTCGATATATCGCCTTCACTGATTCAATATATCAACCACCTTCCTTTGATATCCATCATTGAGCTTCAATTCAGTGTGGATGCCCTCAAGTTCGGAAAGTGGACCAAGGCTCTCCTTTTTCAGTCGACTTCTAATTTTCTCTACATCAAACAGCTTATCTTGTTTGCTAGCTATAAAGACCACTTCCGAGTGGTCTTTATTCCACCCTTTAATGATTTCCAGAAGATCTGCTCTAGCCATTGCCCGAGCTTCACGAAATGAAAGTGAAAGATTCTTTTTCACATATTTAATAAATTCTTTACTGGTTATTTTAATCAACTCTTCTCTTCCATTTTGCATCTTTAAATCAACCTGATTTTGCTTTATATTTTTATAAAAACCCCAAGCGAACTTGTGATATGGAGTCCTTCCCAAAATCCCAATAGGAGTAATCATGATTATTCGATTAAACCTTTCTGGTTGAAGATAAACCGCCACAGCCAAGATCAATCCACCTTCAGAATACCCAATCGCATCAACTTTATCTGTTCCTTTCCTTTCCAAGACTTCTAAAATGCAAAAAGCTTTCTGCAGAACAACCTTCGAAAATTTTCTTACCAAATCTTCAGAAAAATCAGTTTTTCTAATTTCTCGTGGATGAAGAAAGGATAAAATTCTTCGATGTTGTGAAAGTTTTTCAAACAATGGCCTAGTAGTTTTCGATGACTCTCCCCAACCTTTTGAATAAAAAACTGGCAATGATCCGTTGTTTTCTTCCTCTACTATATCGATAATTTCTTCTTCTTTGAGTATATGTTTCATTTTGACTTAGTGTTAATAATCCGATAATCTTATTCTATGCTATTTAGTAAGATTTTGAAAGAAATTATTATTAAGATTAAAACAGATTTGGAAAAAATTTGCCTAAACGCATACAGCATAAGACCTAACTTACTGCCAACGCCCTATGTTACCAAAAACCTATTATATCAAAACTTTCGGTTGTCAGACCCCGCACATGATTTGCTACGCAAATCTGGGCGGGGTAAGTGAACTTTTCTTATGAAAACATATTACATAAAAACTTTTGGCTGTCAGATGAATTTTTCGGATAGTGAGCGAGTGGCTGCTTTCATAGAGAATAATAATCTAAAACTTACAAAAAACATCAATCAATCTGATTTGGTAATTTTTAACACTTGCGGAGTGCGTCAAACAGCCGAAGATCGAGTCTATGGTCAGATTCACAATCTTCGAAAAAAGAATCAGGATACATTCATCATCGTCACCGGCTGCGTCGCCCATCGCAAAGATGTGCAGAGAAAATTAAAAAATAAAGCAGACCTATTCATATCAATAAATAAATTATTTAATCTGAATTTTAAAACCATACATAATACAAAATACTCAATACATAATACAAAAAAGTTGAAAGGTAATAATTGTGACTATCTGAAAATAATGCCCAAATACAAAAGCAAGAGAAAAGTATTAGTTCCCATAATGATCGGCTGCAACAATTTCTGTTCCTATTGCGTGGTTCCCTATGTCCGTGGCCGAGAAAAATCCCGTCCTCCTCATGAAGTATTTCATGAGCTAGAAAAAGCTGTGAAAAATGGCTGTAAAGTAGTTCTGCTTTTGGGGCAAAATGTGAATAGTTATGAATTTAGAATTGGGAATTTGGAATTGGGAATTGAAAGTCAAAATTCAAAATTCAAAATTCAAAATTCTCAAAAGACTATCACCTTCCCCATTTTACTAGACCACCTTGCCACAGCTTTCCCGTCTATCAAATTCCATTTCCTCACCTCCCATCCCAAAGATTTTTCTGATGAACTAATTGAAGTCATTATTAAGCATGACAACACTCCCAACAAAATTCATCTACCCATTCAATCAGGTTCTAATAAAGTTCTTAAAAACATGAATCGTCCATATACTCAAAAACATTATCTGAGTTTAATTAAAAAAATCCGCACTCGAATCCCTAACGTAAAAATTACCACCGATGTCATCGTCGGCTTCCCTACTGAAACCGAAAAAGAATTCCAAGAAACTGTGAAGGTTTTCAAGAAAGTCAAATTCGCTGACGCTTATATTAATAAATACTCTCCCCGACCAGAGACAGCGGCCGAAAAACTGGGTGATCCGATTTCTTGGGAAGAAAAGAAGAGAAGAGAGAAAATATTACGAAATTTGCTATAGCCCATATTTTGACCTAGGTTTATCCAATCTACAAAACTCCCTCTTTCCCCCTTTATAAAGTGGAGCGAAGCGGATAAGCTTTGTTCAAGAATATAGACGAATTTATGAGTCATATTTTTCAGGGAGATTTTCAGTGGCAAGCAAATCACTAATCTCATTATCACTTTTAAAAACTACCATTTAAATGGTAGTTTTAATGGTAGTTTTTATACAACAAAAGACGCCCCACTTGGGACGCCTTTTTATTTGAAGAACCTATTTGATTATTATTGCTCCTCGGCAGGTTGCTGCTCTTCTGGCGGATTCACTTCCTCTGGGCTTGGTGTTGCCTCTTCAGGAATCTCTTGCTGTTCCACATCAGGATTAATGCTAGGCTGTTCTTCGGTTGCCTCGCCTTGAGCGCTTTGCCCTTGTTGAGTTTCTGGTCCTATTCCATCGAGTGCATCTCGTCCATTTTTCAGGTTGTCAATTACTTTTTTTACCTCTTCATTGTCCGGATTAAGCTCGGCCACTTTTTCAAACCTTACCAACGCTGCTTGCTTGTCTCCTTGCTGATCTAAGGAAAGACCAAGGAAATAGAGCGCATTAGCAAAGTTTTCATCCAATGAAAGCGCATACTCAAATTCCTCTTGCGCCTTGCTAAATTGTTCGTCCTTGTAATAGAGCAAGCCCACTCGGAAGGCCATGCCTGGATCTCGCGGGAACATAGCTTTGTTTTCCAGTTCTTTTTCAATGGCTTTATCCATGTTTCCCTCTCTTTCATGCACTCCCACTAGCGCTAAGTGAGCTGATATGAAGTCTGGTTTAATTTCCAGGGCTTTGTTGATGTTTTCTCGAGCTAGCGCTAAATATTGTTTGCTCTCCTCTGGCAATTCAGTGCTTTGATCTTGGCTTTGAGCCTGAGCTTGAGCAGCCGCCACATCTGCTAAGGTTATATAAATGTTAGCTAATCGTTGATAAAGAGCCGGATTATTTGGATCATATTTAACGGCTTCTTCATAGTTCTTGATTGCATTTTCATCCGCTCCTTCCATGGTAATCAAGACTCCTTCATAAATCTGAGCTACGGCCAAGTGATTATCTGAATTGCTGTCATCCAAAAGCCTTGATCGATCAGCTGACTGAAGTGATCCACTGATCATACTACTAACATAGTTTGAATCTTCGGCAGTCAGATCTTGACCTTTTTCGGCTACCCGCTGGTTAGCCAAAGCAAACAGTGCCACTGACATATTTCGAAAATAGACATCCCGATTGGGATCAAGTTCCAGGGCTTTGTTCACTCTATCAGTTACTCTTTGAATTTCTTCTCCTTGGGCATCAAGCACTAGGGCTTTGTTGAAGTGAGCGGCGGCAATGTATTTTTGACTTTGAAGATAGATCGCTGCTACAAATCCAATGATAATCAACACGAACACAAATGACAAAAGCAGTGATGATCGAGGAGTAGCTGAGGTGGTGACAAATTCCTTGTCTCTCATTCTCGGATCGAAGAATGAGAATGACAAGAACAGTGCAAAGCTAAACCACCAGAGCATCAAAATGGTCATATTGGCCATATAGGTGAACAGGATAATAGTGGTAAATAACCAAACCAATCCTGCTCCAATGGCGATATAGTCCCCCTCAGTTTCTTCTCCCTTAGCTGCAACAGCTTTGAGTAAGTTCCTAACAAAATAGATAATTCCAATTCCCACCAAGAACAAGAATGCCAGGGTTCCCAAAACTCCCGTGGTGGACATCAGCGTGAAGAAATAGCTGCTGGCTCCGTTAAAATTAACTGACCAGAAATCACCTAGATTATCGGGTCGAAAAGCCTTATAAACAGACACAAAAGTAGTTGGTCCGCTTCCCAAAAGCGGGTTCTCTTTGAGCGAACTAAAGGCAATTGAGGCTGAAGTTTTGTGATTAAGCAGCACTTCCACCGGCAAATCCATTCGAATAATCGGCTGGCTGCGCAGCACCATGAGCAGTGCTAGAACCAAATAGACCATTGGCAAAACCCTTGCTTGGCTCTCAGATTTCTTGCCTCGAATGATTGTGATTCCCAAAAGCAGGGCCAACATAAAGAGGATAATCCACCAAACAATCTTAAAATTAATCAGCATCAAGACAAAGAAGAAAAAGATTGAAAGCACAATTAAAGCAATCTTGAGTATCTTTGAAATGTCGCTCAAAAACATTGAAACCGTGAGCAGGAACAATGCTCCCACATAGACACTGAAGATATAGACCGATCCAACGCTGTTGAAAAATGGATTTTTGAAAGCATCATTTGGCACAGCATAGACTTGATAGAGTTGCAGCAGTCCATATAAAGACACGAGGAAACCACTGACCAAAAATGTCAGAATCAACTTCACCGCGTCTTTTTTGTTTTTGATGTTATTGAAAATTAGGACAAAAAGCGCGACCATGAATAGCAGAGTGATGAAAGCTTCGCTCTCTCCCCCGAAATATCCCCAAAAACTCTGTTCTCGATAATTTGAAAAAACGGCGCTTAAACCAAATATGAACAACAATACCACTACTGGAATGAGGATAAAATTGCTACGAAACCTGATTTCGTTTCTCCAGGCCATTTTCCCCACCCAAGCCAGAAAACCAATACCCACGACAATCACCAACAAAGCTTGTTTGTTGAGATCCAAAACGCTAGGCACGTTAGGCAAGAAAAATAAGGGTAGCAAAAACACTGTCAGATAGATGGAGACCTTGGTAATCAAATCAATGATCTTCATCGCTCTGGTGTTTTCTTTTCTCTTTTTTGGAGGTGCCATTGGAGTGGGCGCAGCACCGGTTCCCGCTTCTTGCACAGGTTTTCTAAAACTTGAAATTCCACTTCCTTTTGGTTGGCCCTGTGGACTTCTTGCTGGTGATCCTTGCGGACTATTCCCGATTGGAACTTTCATTTGAATTTATTTTATTTAATTATTTATTCTTTTACTTAAAGCTCTTACAGTAACTTATGCTATCACGCAATTTTAGATAATTCAAGTTGATGAATGCCTAATTTTGTTTTATAATTAGACCATAAGTAAGTAGGCGTTAATCCTTAACAGGCCCTAGTTTCTCATTCCACAGCAAGCTGTAGAATACTAGATTGATTAGCCTGTCCTTCGTAGTCCCGAATTTTCGAGACGAAGTAGGATAAAACAAAAAATGGAACATTTAGCCATTGTTTTTATCCCCCTTCTTGTTGGAATCATCACACAAATAACCAAATTTGTGATTTTTTCAATCAAGCATGGATTAGATTGGAGCTACTTTTTCACTCACGGACACATGCCCTCGATGCACAGCGCTCTGGTAATTTCTCTGGCTATCGTCGTCGGTTACATGAAAGGAATTAATTCGGCCATATTTGCTTTCGCACTAGTTTTTGCTCTGGTCATCCTTGATGATGCCCTCCGAATCAGAATGCACCTTGGAGATCAAGGAAGATATTTGAATATGTTAATTCAAACTTTGAAGATTGACACTGAGAAATATCCTCGACTCAAAGAGCGCGTTGGCCATCGATGGAGTGAAGTTATTGTTGGCATTTTTTACGGAGCAGTTCTAACTGTGTTTTTTATCTATCTTTTCAGTGACGTTTTGTCAGGACGTTTGTAAATCAGTTATTTTCTCATAGTCATTATGTATGAGTCTTACAGCAGATTCAATCTCTTACAGTTGAGTCTGTTTTTTTGTACTCTCCAGTATACTGGAATACTGGAGAAATAACTCGTACTAGACTTCGTAGGTTTGAGTTTGTAACTTAAACCTGTTTTTCCTATATTACTACAGTTTACTAGTATACTGTAGTAATACGGGTTAAATTTTCTTGCTAGACCTTCAATAATTCTTCTACCACTCTTCGGTCGTTCCATCTGATTCTTTTTTTGCCCACTGCCATAATTTCCTCTGCTCCTTTGCCAGTTATCAAAATGATATCACCCTCTTGCGCCAATTCGAGCGCTTTTTTTATTGCCTCTTCCCGATCCATTATCCTAAAAGCATTTTTTCCTTCCACCATCACTTTCGATTTATTTTCATCTGCTGATTGATCATTGATCATTGATAATTGATAATTGGGTAAACTGCCACTTACTTTTTTATTAACTACACCGGAAAACACTTCATTGATAATCCTCTCTGGCTCTTCTCCATAGGGATCTTCATTTGTAACAATCACATAGTCAGCATATCTTGAAACAATTTCTCCCATAATCGGCCTCTTCCCTCTGTCTCTTTCTCCACAAGCTCCAAAAACCCAGATCAATTTACGATTTATTATCTGCGATTTACGATTGTATAAACTTTTACTTTTGCCTCTATTTAAATTGGAAATTGACAATAGCAAATCGGAAATCAACTTTCCTAGCTTCTCCATCGAGTCCGGTGTCAGTGCATAATCAATAATTATCTTCAACCCTCGATCATTTTCCACATAATCCATTCGACCGGGAATCTTTTCTATTTTGCTCAGCGCCGCACTAGCAGTTTCCAAATTTATTCCTTGCGATAGCCCAACACAAACCGCCGCCAATGCGTTCTCGATATTGAAGTCACCAGAAAGATTCAAATTAAAATCAATATCATCAACCCGAAAACCGGTTTCATTTAAATTTAATTTAATATTTTCAGCTTTTATCATTTGTAATTTATTTGGAACTTGTAATTTGTTGCTTGTTATTTTTTTACCTATCGCTTTCTTCAGGCTGTACCCATAGACTTTAGCCCCTTCACTTACCTCAATAAATTCTTCCGGTTTACTCATATCCAAATTAACCACCGCCACGCCTTTTGGTTTCAGCATCTTAAATATTTTTTTCTTCGCCTCTCGATACTCTTCCATCGTCTTGTGATAGTCTAAATGTTCCCGAGTCACATTAGTGATCACCGCTACATCGAAGTCTATTCCCCACAACCTGTTTTGGTCCAATGCATGCGAAGCCACTTCCAAAACCAAATAATCACATCCGGCATTAACCGCTTTTCGAATGAACCTTTGAGTGTGCCAACCGGAAAGTGTAGTGAATTTTGTTCTATTCACCCATTCTTCCTTCCCGATCTTGAAATTAATAGTTGAAGAAACAGCTACCTTGTAACCAGCTTCCTCCAAAATTCCGGCCGCCATCTGCACCACTGTAGTTTTTCCATTAGTTCCCGTCACTCCAATTACCTTGATCTTCCTAGCCGGAAACCGAAACCAAACCACTGCTAGCATTGAGCGGAAAAGATGATAAACATTCTTCAATTTTTGCGGGATCAGATCTTTCATATTTTTTACCTTACTCTTAAATATCATCCTGCTTCTTTCTGTCATCCCGACCGAAGCACAGCGAAGTGGAGGGATCTTGTCGACATTCATGAGATTTCTCCACTACGCTTATTCTTTGGATTCACTTTGGTCGAAATAACAGTTGGAAGATATCTTACTTTCTCAAATCTTTGATCGCTTGCAGAATTTTATACAGCCTATATTTAGCTAGATTCAAAATAACATCCCAACAGCCTGGAAATTCGACTGGCTGGCACTTGGGACAAAATCCCAGCTTAAACCGGCTGATGCCTTGCCAGGATCCTTCCTTTGGTGTCCACTTGTCTTCTTTTTCTATTAGTTTTACTCCGCCGAGATCGTATTTTTCAAAACCTCTGGCCTTAGAATCTTGAATAATCTTCCAATGCAAATCAAACGGCGACATAACGTTCCGATGCTCATCACTTGATGCTCCGTGAAGATAGGCGGCTACGTTTCCATAATAACTGACTATTGCGCCAGAGAGAATTTTTTCTTCATATTTTGCTATGTATAATTTTGTAAAATTTTTGTCTATTTTATTTAACAAGTCATGGTAGTGTCTTCGGGGATGATTGGTGATCTTTTCTCGTTTGGCCGTTTCTTCCAACAAATCGCAGAAAACTTCAATGTCTTCTTTTTTTCTAGTCTCAAAAACTTCCACGCCCTTTTTCTGGCTCAGTCTGATGTTATAGCGAGTCTTCGACTTCATGTCTTTCAAAATTTCTTCCTCGCTTCCAGCTAAGTCCATTATAATCACTTGCGCCGGCTGATGATTCTTCTTCGCCTTCACTATTTTTCCTCCCCCTTTGGAAAAGGGGGACTGAGGGGGATTTTCAGTTTTAACCTTCTCGATTGTATTTTTTATTTTTCTTAGATCCTTTCCCCTCTGCGTTTCAACTCTAATCCACCCAATCTTATTCTCTTTTGCCTTATATAATACTTTACTTAATACATTATGTAATTCTTTTTCCAATTTGGAATTTAAAATTTCGGATTTATTTGGAGCTTCGAATTTCGAATTTCGGATTTTCTCGGCTTTAGCCGAGACTATGGGGCCGCGTGGCACAAACCAATACTTCCCCACTAATGGAAGCTTGTGCTCAATCACCAGCGCTCGGAAACTTTTATTATCTCCAAACTCAAAAACCCCTGCACCCGTTTCTTTTTTAAACTTGGCCCAGTGTTCCGATTGCAAAAAACCTCCATCAACTGTATTTTCTGCTAAAAATTTCTCCAGATCATTCATAAAATTGTTGCTTAAACCACTTTTGCACTGCTATAATGAAAATACCGCTTCTTAAATAAAATTAGCATATTTTCAGACATTTTAAAATGCTAGCTAAAATTTATAAATTTTTTATACGCTAAACTACATTTATGCTAAAAGGAGTAGATTACATTGGTGTCGGAGTTGGAGCCATTGTCTTTAATAATGAAGGTAAGATTCTACTTGCTAAAAGAGGTCGCGATGCAAGAAATGAAAAAGGCAAATGGGAATTCCCTGGTGGTTCGTTGAATTTTAATGAAAAATGTGAAGATGGACTTAAGCGTGAGATTAAAGAAGAGTTTGATATTGACATTGAGGTGCTTGAACTCATCGAGGTGGCTGATCATCTCATACCAGACGAGAAACAACATTGGGTAGCGCCATCATATGTGGCTAAATATGTATCTGGCGAACCGAAAGTAATGGAACCACATAAAATTGATGAAATTAAGTGGGTCAACTTGCAAGATATTGACTTAGACTCTATCAGCTTAGTTAGCCAGTCAAACTTATTAAAATATCGAGATAGGCATGGCAATAAGCCACCAGAAAATTCTTGAATCTTAATTAACGTTGCGTAAAAAAATAAAAAGAATTTAAATATTTTCAAATAGTAAATAAGATTCATAGGTCTTTTAAAATCAGATTTGAACAATAATTAACCAATAAAGGAGGAAGATTAAATGTTTGAAAAATTTTTTCTTGGAACATGTTGGTTTTTCATTGGTCTTCAGGTTTTGATATTTCTGTGTAAACTTGGTGATGGTTATGTTAACCTCATTAAGCCCTGGGAGATTAGTAGGCATTGGTGGGAATCTCTTTCTTGGAAAGAAAAACTTAATCACAGATTGGAGTACTATAGTCGGTAACACTTGGAGGAAAAATGTTTCAAAATTCAGAAAAAAAACCAATCAAAACACAGACTTGTTCCTGGTGCAGCTATGCATCCCGATCTTATCAAGGCGGGAATTCGCCATGCCGAAATTGTAAAGGAAATCCGTCGAATGACAGGGCATCATTTCGCAAGTGTTCTCAGGATGAGGAATAGGTTTGAAAAACTTCAACTAACCAACCTTCAGGCGACTCTCCTATCATGAAAGTCGCCTATTATTTTTCAAACAAAAAAATCGCCCTTAGACGAATTCATACATAATACAGGATACTAGATACTATTTTACTTCTTCATGGCCTTCAAGGCAAATTTAATTTTTTCTGATTCATCGTCCACATCCTTGGGAACTGCTCTGAGCGCTTCTCGGGCTTCAGCAGCAGAATAGCCCATGCCCATTAGTGCTTCGACCACATCTTGGCCCGTTTGAGCCTCTTTTTTATCCTTGATGGGAAGATCTTCAATTTTATTTCTCAGTTCCAGAATAACTCTTTCGGCGGTTTTCTTCCCAATCCCAGAAACTTTGGTTAATATCGTTGAATCTTCTTTCAAAATAGCATTTTTGATTGTAGCCGGAGTGGCAATGGAAAGAATTCCTAAGCCGGCTTTGGGTCCCACACCTGAAATGGAAAGCAATAGTTCAAATATTTCCAATTCATCGGCTTTTTCAAAACCATAAAGCGTGATGTGATCTTCTCGCACGTTAGTATGTATGAATAACTTTATTTCGTCTTTCTTAGCAATTTTCCCCAACGAAACATCCGTCATAAAAACTCGATAGCCAACACCGCTTACGTCTATAATGACGTATCCATCATAAATTAAATCAATTTTCCCTTTCAGTTTGCCAATCATTGCTATGTATTATGTATAACGTATCATGTATTAAGTATAAAAACTCAACGCTGATGGAATAATTATTTTTGAGCAACAATTGAGAAACCAGCTTGAAGAATAATAAGGTTTCGAAATTCAGCAAAAAAATGATTATTTCATCAGTCCAAACACACATTAAGTATAAAGGAAAATATTAAATCTCGCTAATTCATTGTATACATAATACCTAATACTTTATACGTAATACCAGCGCTATGCGCTTTACAAATTCGCTAGTCCATGCTAGATTGATTGATAGTTTTAAATAGATTCTATAACTTATTCTATATTTTATGCGATATTCGTACATTCGTATATTCGTACGAAATTCATAATTAGTAGAGAAATGCCAAACACCAAATCAGCCAAGAAATACATCAAAGTGACTGCCAAGAACACTTCGCGAAACAACGCCTATAAAAAAGCGTTTCGCGCTGCTGTTCGAAAAGTTGAAGATTTGACCAAAGCAGGAAAGAAAAAAGAAGCCCAGGAAACTTTCAAGGAAGCACAAAAAGCTCTCGATAAGGCTGCTAAGGCTAAAGTAATCAAAAAGAACGCTGCCGCTCGAAAAAAATCCCGTCTAGTTAACAAGATTAAGAAAATGGACACAAAAAAGAAATAGGACCTCCCCTTAATCCCCTCCTTGGAAAGGAGGGGAAAGATCCCGCCAAGCGGGATCGCAGGGGTGGTTGACTACAACAAAAAACCCCGCCGATGCGGGATTTTTTGTTATAAGAAATTTTCTATTCTTTTTTTGACTCCAAAACAGTTGATCTTGCATAGCCAGTTCCAGCCGGGATCAGCTTTCCAATAATCACATTTTCTTTCAACCCTCTTAGGTGATCCACTTTGCCTTGAGTTGAAGCATCAATCAAAACTCGAGCGGTTTCTTGAAAAGAAGCGGCAGAAAGGAAACTGTCAGTCGAAAGAGCCACTTTTGAAATTCCCAAAACCATCCGTTCACCCACTGCTTCTTGCTTATTAGTTTTCTTGGTCTCTTCATTAACTTCCATGAATTTTTCATATTCTACAATGTCACCGTTAAGGAACTCCGTGTCGCCTGGCTCTGAAATGGTCACCCGAGAAATCATTTGTCGAATGATGATTTCAATGTGTTTATCATCAATCCCCTCTCCCTGAGTTTGATAAATTTCTTGAACTTCACGAATGATATATCGCTGCACAGCTTCCCGACCACTAATCTTGAACAGCTTTTTCAAATCGATATGTCCTTCAGAGAGCACATCTCCTTGAGAAATCAAATCTCCTTTGTTAACTTTAACATTCATCACAGCTGGAATTGTATATTCCTTGATGTCAATTTTCTTTGATCGACCTTGAGGCGGCTTGGAAATTTTGATAATCTTCTGCTTAGTATTTTCTTCCACTTCTTCAACTTTTCCATCAAATTCAGCCACCACCGCTTCACCTTTCGGGCTTCGGGCTTCGAAGATTTCATCTACTCGAGGAAGACCCTGAGTAATGTCAGTTCCGGCCACACCGCCAATGTGGAAGGTACGCATGGTCAGCTGTGTTCCTGGCTCACCAATCGCTTGAGCGGCCACAATTCCCACCGCTTGACCAAGGGCCACTGTGTCATTGCGTCCCAAATCTTTTCCATAGCATTTCTGGCAAATTCCTCGTTTGGTTTTGCAAGTCACCAAGTTTCTGATCTTAATCTTTTCAACTTCTTTTTCCTCAATCATTGCAGCTTGCTCAATAGAAATCATCTCTCCTTTTCCAACCAGTGGTTTTTTGCCGTGAGGCAACATCACATCTTCGACTACTACTCGACCTTCGATTCGATCAGTGAAACTTTGTCCAATTTGCTCTGAGTCTTGTCGATAAATATAGGCACCTTCTTTGTCTTTGCAATCTTCTTCTCGAATCACTACATCCTGACTCACATCCACCAACCTTCGAGTAAGATATCCAGCAGTCGCTGTTCTCAAAGCCGTGTCAGCCATACCTTTTCGAGCACCGTGAGTTGAGCTGAAATATTCCAAAACATTATAGCCACCTTTCAAAGATCCTTTGATTGGAAGTTCAATTGTTTCACCAGTTGGACCCGCCACCAATCCTTTCATTCCAGACATTTGCACCACCACTGCCTCAGAACCGCGAGCTTTGGAATGGATCATGGCATGAATTGGTCCTCCAGGATTAATTGCCCGTTTTACCTCTTCAGTAACTTTATTCTTAGTTTCATTCCAAATTTCAATTACGCGTGTTTTTCGTTCTTCGTCAGTCAAAAGTCCGGCATCGTATTGATTATGAATTTCTTCCACTTGTTTGTCAGCTTCTTCAAAAATCTTATGTTTGTCTTTAGGCTCTTCGAAATCATCCATACCCAAACTGATTCCAGATCGAGTAATATATTTGAATCCAAGAGCTTTCAGTTTATCAACGAAAATGGCTGCTTTTTCAGTTCCACCTGTTTGTAAAAATTCCGCTACCAATTTTTTGAGACTTCCCTTGGTCATCTCTTCGTTGATGTAGCGCATTTTTTCAGGCAAAATGTCATTCAAAAGTGCTCGACCAGCTGTAGTTTCAACTTCCTTGCTGTTCCGATATAGCCTGATCTTGGCACGCAAATCAATCAGCTCCATTTGATAGGCTCCAATTATTTCATCAATGTTTCCGAAGGCTTTTCCTTCTCCTTTGAGACCATCAATCGCTTTGGTCATGTAGTATACTCCCAACACAATGTCTTGAGATGGAACTGTGATTGGATCACCACTGGCAGGCTTGAGCAAGTTCCTAGAAGAAAGCATTAACTCAGCGCTTTCCAATCGCGCCTTCCTAGTCAGCGGAACATGAACCGCCATTTGGTCACCATCGAAGTCAGCATTAAAAGCTGAACATACTAAAGGATGAATTCGGATAGCTTTCCCCTCAATCAGCACCGGCTGAAAAGCTTGAATAGAGAGTCGGTGAAGAGTCGGGGCACGATTGAGCAACACATAGTGATGATCAATGATGTCATCCAACATTTCATAGGCCTCTTCCTTTTCCGCATCCACCATCCGACCGGCTGTTCGAACATTGTGAGCATGTTCTCCTTCAATCAACTTATTGATAATGAAAGGCTTGAACAATTCCAAAGCCATTTTCTTAGGAATTCCGCACTGGTGAAGTTTCAATTCTGGCCCTACTACAATCACACTTCGACCGGAATAGTCAACGCGTTTACCCAAAAGGTTTTGTCGAAAACGTCCCTGCTTTCCTTTGAGCATATCAGAGACAGATTTGAGAGCTCTTCGCTGTCCAGTGGAAGCCGCCACTTGGGCCTGACTTCTTCGAGCATTGTTGTCAATCAATGCGTCCACCGCTTCCTGAAGCATTCTTTTCTCATTTCTTTGAATAACTTCTGGAGCGCCCAATTCAATCAGTTTTTTCAATCGATTGTTTCGATTGATAATTCTTCGATAAAGGTCATTGAGGTCAGATGTAGCAAAACGACCTCCATTGAGTTGCACCATTGGTCGCAAATCAGGAGGAATCACTGGCACCACTCTGAGCATCAGCCAGCTTGGATTAATTCCTGACTTAACAAATCCAGACATCAGCTTGAGTCGTTTAGCTAGCCTTTTCTTGTCCGCTCCTTTGCCTTTTTCCATTTTATCTTTGATCTTTCTGATTTCTTTTTTCAAATCAACTTCTTTGAGCAGCTTTTCAATTGCTTCAGCTCCAATGGAAGCTTCAAAAACGTGACCAAATTTCATTGAAACTTTGTGATAATCCACTTCTGAAAGCGTTTGCTTTTCGGCCAGACCGCGAAGTCCGTCTTTGGATTCCTGAAAAGTTTTTTTGATTCTTTCCTTTTCTGCTGTGCTTTCAGCTTCTTTCAGTGCGACTTTTTTTTCTTTCTCCAAACTCTTGAGTGACTCTTTTCGAGCTTCCTCGTCGACAGAAATAATAATATAACCGGCAAAATAGATCACTTTTTCCAGTTCCTGTATCGACATGTCCAAAGTCAATCCAATTCTTGAGGGCACGCCTCTCAAAAACCAGATGTGAGAGACTGGCACGGCCAAACCAATATGGCCCATACGTTCTCTTCGCACAATTGACTTGGTCACTTCCACGCCACATTTGTCACAAACAATACCTTTATAACGAATCCTTTTATACTTTCCACAATAACATTCCCAGTCTTTGGCTGGACCAAAAATCTTTTCACAGAAAAGCCCGTCCTTTTCAAAACGTTGAGTTCGATAGTTGATTGTTTCAGGTCGCAGAATTTCGCCATTGGACCAATCTAAAATTGTATCGGGTGAAGCGACTTTCAATTGCACAGCGTTAAAATCAGAAATTTTGGTGATACCTTCTTGTTGCATAGGGTTAGTGTTAGGTATTTTGTATAAAATACATTCTTGGAGACAAAGGCGGTGTTATTTTCTCGCCAAGTTTGCACCTTCAAGACTCAATCCCGAAGCAAACTTATGCGTGAAAATAATACTGCCTTTGTCGATTTTTATCGTAATGATTACAATTATTCTAGCAATCTAAATCCTATTTTTTCTCGTCTGATGGTCCCTCTGGCTGAGCCTCTTCTCCTTTTTCGTTGAGCAATTTTACATCTAGCGCCAACGCTTTTAGCTCGTTGACCAGCACATGGAAAGCCGCTGGAATTGTTGGAGGCTTGATTGACTCACCCTTGATGATCGACTCATAGGCCCGCGATCGACCTAAAACATCATCTGACTTAATGGTCAGCATTTCTTGCAGCGTGTGGGCTGCACCGTGACCTTCCAGCGCCCAGACCTCCATTTCTCCAAATCGCTGTCCGCCAAACTGAGCTTTTCCTCCCAAGGGCTGTTGGGTAATCAAAGAATATGGACCAATGGATCGCATGTGAATTTTGTCTTCCACCAAGTGGTTCAATTTCATAATATACATATATCCCACCATGGTTTCTTCACTGAATGGTTGGCCGGTTTGTCCATTTCTCAGCTGAATTTTTCCGTGTTCAGGAAGTCCGGCTTTTTTGAGTTCATCTTTCACTTCTTGTTCTGAAACACCACTAAGTGATGGCGAGGCTGCTTTATATCCCAATTGAGCAGCGGCCCAACCTAAATGAGTTTCAAAAATTTGTCCAATATTCATACGCGAGGGCACACCCAACGGCGTAAGGATCACATCCACCGCACTTCCATCCGGCAAATAGGGCATATCCTCAACTGGAGCAATTTTGGAAATAACTCCCTTGTTTCCATGGCGTCCAGCCAACTTGTCACCGACTGAAATTTTCCGTAGCTGGGCCACAGAGATCTGAATTTGTTGAATCACTCCGGCGGGAAGTTTGTCGCCTTGCTCTCGAGAAAAGATCTTGATGTCAACCACTTTCCCGCTCTTTCCATGAGGAAGATATAAAGAAGTGTCCTTCACATCACGAGATTTTTCACCAAAAATCGCTCTGAGCAATCGTTCTTCAGCGGTCAAATCGCCTTCTCCTTTGAGAGTTACTTTTCCAATCAAAATGTCGCCTGAAGAAACTTCTGCCCCAATCCGAATGATTCCTGTTTCGTCCAAGTTCTTCAGCCGGTCTTCACCAATGTTGGGAATGTCTCGCGTCACCACTTCTGGGCCCAATTTTGTGTCACGTACGTCAATCGAAAAGTCTTCAATGTGAATTGAGCTATAGGAGTCTTGATGAAGTAATTTTTCAGAAATAATAATGGCGTCTTCATAGTTATAACCTCCCCAAGGCATAAAGGCTACTAACGCATTTTGCCCCAGCGCCAATTCTCCGTGATCAGTCGAAGCTCCATCCGCTAGCAGGCCTCCTTGTTTAATCTTTTGCCCCTTTTTCACTCGGGGCACTTGATTCATGCTGGTGAAAGCATTGGATTTAGCAAAAGATTGAAGGGCATAGGTTCTTCGATTGGCCTTTTTTCCTTTTCCGCCAGCTTCCTTGATGACAATGTGATCAGCATCAACCTCAACCACTTGACCATCTTCCTTAGCCAACACAACTTGACCCGAGTCAGAAGCAGCTTTGTCTTCCAATCCTGTTCCCACCAAAGGAGCTTGGGGTTTCACACAAGAAACAGCTTGTCGTTGCATGTTTGATCCCATCAGCGCTCGGTTGGCGTCATCGTGTTCCAAAAACGGGATCAGGGCTGTGGCCACTGAAATGCATTGCTTGGCTGATACATCTACGTGGTCCAAATCATTGGCATCAATAGTAGAAGCTTCACCATGTACTCTGGCTTCAACAATTGACCCAGTTAAATTTCCATCTTCGTCAATTTCAATTCCAGCGTGAGCAATGTTTTTCTTTTCTTCAACGGTGGCATCAAGATACTGAATTTCTTTGGTCACGAAGGGGACTACTTTGATTTTCTTTTTGGCTGATCTTCGAATCCGACCAGCTGTTTTTTCAGTGGTTTTTTCTCCTTTGCTTATCAAAATTTTTCCTGAACTATCTTTGACAGTTTCTGCCATGATTCTTCCTACGGCTTTATTTTTTTCAGTTTTTTCAATTTCTTTGGTAACTACTCGATAGGGTGTCTCCACAAAACCATAGTCGTTGACACTGGCATAGCAAGCCAAATGACCCACCAGACCAATGTTGGGTCCTTCCGGAGTTTGCACCGGGCAAATTCTTCCATAGTGAGAAGTGTGCACGTCACGCACCTCGAATCCGGCTCGTTCTCGAGTCAATCCACCTGGTCCCATGGCAGAAAGTCTACGTTTGTGCTCCAACTCAGCCAAAGGATTCACTTGGTCCATGAACTGAGAAAGCTGAGATGAAGCAAAAAATTCTTTGATTGAAGCTGAAACTGGTCGGGGATTGATCAATTGACCATGCACCACCGTTTCCACTTCACAAGTGCTCATGCGATCTTTGATGTTTCGCACCATTCGAGCCAATCCCACTCGCACTTTGGCTTGCACCAATTCTCCCACGCCTCTCAGTCTTCGATTGCCCAAGTGGTCAATATCATCCGGCTTGGACATTGGATTATTGTTAAGTTGAACAATTTCTTCAATAATCTTGATCAACTCATCTTGTCCCAACAATCGGTTTTCTTCTTTCTTTTCGTCTTTGTCCATTCCCAATCGCATGTTCAGCCGATAGCGCCCCACTTTTCCAAAGTCATAGCGTTCATAGTTAAAGAAAACTGAGTCAACCATCTGCTTGGCATTCTCTTCGGTGGCCAAATCTCCCGGTCGCAAACGCTTATAGATTTCTTTATAAGCTTCTCCTTGAGTTTTGGCTGGATCTTTTTCTAGCGTTTCTCTGATGTGAGACGTCTCTCCCGAATCAACTTTCTTGAAAGTCTTCAGAATTTTGCTGTCTTTTTCCAAACCAAAAACACGCAAAAGACTTGTGATTGGCACTTTTCTTTTGCGATCGATTTTGGCCCAAATAGCACCGTCCATATCAGTCTCAATTTCAAGCCAAGCTCCTCTATTAGGAATCACCTTCGCTCCAAACAGCTTTCGCCCTTTTTGATAATCAGCTGTAAAAAATACGCCCGGAGAGCGAATTAATTGAGAAACCACCACACGTTCAACGCCGTTGATAATAAAAGTTCCTCGGTCTGTCATCAAAGGGAAGTCAGTCAAGAAGATTTCTTGCTCGCGCACTTCCCCAGTTTTCTTGATCAGCAGGGAAGCGTTGACTCGGAGCGGCGCATCAAAGGAAATATTTTTTTCTTTGGCTGTGGTTTCGTCATATTTTGGTTCATCCAAATAATACTCGCCGAACGAAAGTTCCATTTCTTTTCCTGTGAAGTCTTCTATCGGTGATACCTCATCAAGAATTTCTCTCAATCCCTCTTCCATGAACCACTCATATGATTTCATTTGCGGCTCAATCAAATTCGGCAAAGAAACCATTGACTGCTTGGAAAAAAACTTTCTCTTGGAAAGGCTCGATTGTGAACTGAAAGCTGATCGAACTTTTAGGTTTTTCTGGGCGGTTTTCATGAAAATTGTATGTTTTAGACGTTGCTTTTTTATCGGTCGTTGCAAGCGAGACAGGAGCAATGCTATTTTTTCGCCAAGTTTGCACCTTCAAAAATCTATCCAGAGGCAAACTTATGCGTAAAAAATAGCGTTACTTTCGTCAATTATCAGACCTCGCTTTTTAGCGACTTCATTCCCTTCTAAAAAAACAAAAAACAACCAGCGAAGCTGATCCAAAAAATATTTTTTTGTTACTCTTGACTTCTCTCTGGCATTGAAATGTGGAGAAGAAAAATAATAGCGAATTAATTTGAGACCAAGTAATATTGGCCTTTTTTTGCACCCCTTCTAAGTTGTATATATCTTGAAGAATTCAGTATCAAACGTTGTTTATTGTACACAAATCAAAAAAAATGTCAAGCATCTAGACAACAACCGACCGTCTTTGAAACGGCTTTGGCTATTCTTGTTGATGTGAAAGATTCATGATCAGATTCAACTTTCACTTTATCAATTTGTTGTATCTCTATTTTATTCCGTGAGCAAAGTTTGTCAATAGCTGCTAAGAGCTTTGTCGACATGTCATTTTCATCAGTCCACTCTTCCCTGTCAATGTTTTCTTTTTTTTCGTTCAGTTCTAAAGTGATATTGGGATGTTCGATTTTGATTAATAGATCCATTTACCCTGTTAAATAAGATTTAAGCCCATCTCCCAGAAATGATTCTCCATAAAAAGTTTTCCAGTTTGAATCAGCAGTCAATTGATCACTGGTCATTGAAAAATAATTGATCATTGATCACTGACCATTGATAACTTCTACCCCTTCCAGTCCTCAATAATAATCTTCCCTCCTTTTTCTGAAACAACCACCTTTTGTTTCCGCCTCCAACCAAGCTTTCGGATCAATTCAATCGGAATTGTAATCGCTAAGCTTCCCTCACCAACCTGAGACAATTTTCTTATGTTTTTTTCTTCGATTTTTCTTCTGCCCATGTTTTTACAAGAAGTAATTAAAAAGTAATTTATTACTTCTTAATCCTGAGCGGGATACCAGAATCGAACTGGCGCCGTCAGCTTGGAAGGCTGATGTACTACCACTATACGAATCCCGCGTATGTTTTGAAGGTTGAGCGTAACGAAATCCCGCTCCGCGGGACTGAGGTAATAACCACGGCACCTGTCCTTCGCAGCTCCGAGCAATCGGAGCGAAGGCGGACAACGCTCGCTTATTTAATTAGTAATTCATAATTAGTAATTACTAATTGGGCTAAAAGCCCTCGTAATCCCTCATCACCAACTGTGCTTCGATTTGTTTCATCGTTTCAATCACCACCGAAACCACAATCAAAATTCCTGTTCCCCCAATGGTGAGCGCTCGCACTCCAGTGAATCCTTGAACAATAAAAGGCAAAACGGCTACCAAACCCAAAAATAGCGCGCCAGACAGTGTAATCCGATTTACAATATAATTCAAGTATTCCATGGTCGGCATGCCTGGACGAATGCCAGGGACGAATCCTCCCTGACGTTGAAGATTTTCTGACACACTTTTGGGATCAAAGGTCACCGCGGTGTAGAAATAGGTGAAAGCTACAACCAAGAAGAAATAGATCAATCCATAGAATAATTGATTGGCAAAAACATCAGCTACCCAACCAGCGGCACCGGCAATTACTTCGTTGGAAGAGCCAGCAAAGAAATTGGCGATCACTCCTGGGAAAAGCATGATTGACATGGCAAAGATGATGGGAATCACTCCGGCTTGGTTCACCCGCAGTGGCAGATGAGAGCTGCTTCCCCCGCTGGTCTTCCCTCCTCTAATTCTTCGTGCAAACGAAATGGGGATATTTCTCTGTCCTTCGTTGACCACCACAATTCCCGCAACTGTGATTAAACCCAGCGCAGCAAAAGCCAGATAGGTCAGCAATTGAGATGAATCCCAGGTGGCAATCAGCTGTTGGACTGTGCTCGGCAACGCTGCCACAATTCCGGCAAAAATGATCAGTGAAACTCCGTTGCCGATTCCTTTTTCGGTGATCAATTCACCCAGCCACATGAGGAAAATCGTTCCAGCAGTAGCTGTACCGATGATGACCACATAATCAAACGTCACCAAACTTCCCAAAAGTCCTGAATTTTTGAAGAGCGTGATCATGGCAAAGGTTTGCATCATGGCCAGTGGCACAGTTAGATACCGTGTCCACATGTTAAATTTCTGTCGTCCTGCTTCTCCTTCTTCCTTATAGAGCTGCTCCATGCGAGGTGAGATCATCGTCATCAATTGCATGATGATCGAAGAAGTAATATATGGTCCCACTCCCAACATCACAATAGAGATATTTTTCAAACCACCCCCAGAAAAAAGATCCAAGAAACCAAACAGTTGATTGTTTTCAAAAAAGGACTTTAGCTGTGAAGCATCTACTCCAGGAATGGGAATGTTAGCCGCCAAACGAAAAATAATCAAGATTCCCAAAATGAAGAAAATCTTGTTCCGCAGGTCTTTGACTTTGAATATTTGAGTTAATTTATCCCACACGAGATTAGTAGCTAGTAGCTAGTATTTTATATTTTGTATTTCCCTGTTTGTCATTCCCGCGCAGGCGGGAATCTATTAGCTTGATGCCTCAGCCCAATGGATCCCCGCTGTAGTTTATGCCGCACTCGATGCGACACAAGAATGACATTTAATTTAGCCAGTGAGATTTGGGGAGGACTAGAAATTTTATTTCCTTTCATCCCCCAAATTAATTTACTGGTCCAGCGACAACCGATATGAATTTTTCAAACATTGCTGGATCATTCAATACGTCTATATATCTACAATATTCTTCAACACTTAAGAATTCTTCAACACTTATTTCTCTTACTTTCGGTAATTCATCATCTAGAGATGTACCGAGTCGAATCAACGCAGAATCAATTTTCTTAAGAATATCATTCACTGCTTGATAATACTCTATCGTTGTTAGGTTTAAATCAGCTATGCCACAATAGCTTATTAGAATAGCCACAGCGCACTTCATTAGAATTTCAACCTCTTTTGTCATAACTAACACCTCTCTATAACCTGTAATTCCTCTATTGGCTTAGTTCAAGGAAATTATTAGTCTCCTAGTTCCATCTGTCTTTAAGAAGTTTACAATTTTTACAAGCTCTTCCACGTCATTTCCTAATGTTCTTTTAAATCTTTCAATTTCTGTCTGTTTGGTATCTGAGTCCAATCTTAAATCTATGAACAACCAGTTCAGTCGGTCCAAGTCTTCCTGGAAAAAATCCAACATTTGACTGCTCTGACTGTCTTGAAGTATCGATCTGGTCGTTGAAAACAACTCTATAACAGCCATACATTTTAATAAAAGTTCTATAATTTCTTTCATTTTTGTACTCCTTTCCCATTTTCAAAGATTCCCAAATCTCACTTGCTAAATTTTAAATGAACATTACATTTGTCATTCCCGCGAAGGCGGGAATCTATTTGTTCGATACTCCCTGACCTAATGGATCCCCGCATTCGCGAGGATGACATGCAATTTAGCCAGTGAGATTTAGGGAGCAGGTTTTCAGATGCGTTCATCGAGACCTGCTCACTTCTTTCAAATTTCCTTTTTTGTTACTTTTCCACATTCTCGATTCTCCTGAAAAAATCCATTACTTCATCAATCTTTCCGGAAACTTCATTTTCAAAATAACCGTTCTCAATGAGAGCTCTTTCGAATTTTTCTTTCAAAAATTGTGCAATTCGTGAAGAAATATATCCCAAAGAATCATTGTGGTGTTTTTCTCGTGGATCATCAAGAGTTTTCATTGTTTTCGCAATCAAGGAAAAAAATCCATCAAGCGCACCTCCATAGATCATTACTTGAAGCGAATGTGTTTCATCTGCCATGAGAAACCTCCTCTTAGTGATTGATTGATATTTTTTATATTCTCCCAAATCTCACTTGCTAAATTTTAGAGTACGAATACGTATTATGTATCAAGTATCCAGCATTAGGTATTCGGAAATTTATACCTAATACATGATACACAATACCTGATACTGTCGCGTTAGCGAACTTCTCCTCCCGCCTTCTCCACCTTCTTCTTCGCCTCTTTCGAATAGGCCACGTCTTTAAGTATAACCTTTTTTGCCAATTTTCCAACCGACAAAATCTTTATCGGAAGATGACTTTTCTTGACGATATTCTTTTCCCCCAAGGTCTTGGGCGAAACCTCTTCCCCACTCTTATATTTTTTTTGGATTTCTTCCAAATTTACCACCTGAACCTGATCTTTTTTTGAAGTGAACCCTCGAGCCTTTTTGGTTTGCGCCACCAAAGTTGTTCGGCCACCTTCAAAAGTCGCTCGCTTGGAATAGCCACTGCGAGATTTTTGTCCTTTCATTCCCTTGCCACTATAGGTGCCTCTCTTGCCACCTCGGCCAACCCTCTTCTTGGACTTAAGTTTTCTGGATTTTAAACTATGAATCTGCATTTGTTTGTTAATTATTCGTTGAATACCAATGTATTAATAGAAATCCTAAATTCTAATCCCTAATTTCTAAATAATCTCAAAATCTCAATGCTCAAAATTCAAAATATTTTAGATTTAGAGTTTAGAAAATTTGGATTTGTCTAGGATTTAGATATTAGGGTTTAGAATTTTTAACTATTCGTATATTCGTAAAACATCCGTATTTCGTAGAGATAAATTAATTTCAATAATAATATAATTTCGACTTATTTGTTACCGCTTTTCTTTTTATTGCTTGCTTTCTTATTTTTTACGGTTTCTTTATTCGTAGTTTTCTCAGCTTTGTCTCCATTATTATTTTCCTTCGCTTTCCCTTGTTTAGTTGTCGGCTCATTGAATTCATTGAGTGCCGCAATCGTTGCCCGAGCTACGTTGATCTTGTTTGCCGTTCCAAATGATTTAGCCACAATGTCCTTGATCCCAGCCAATTCAACCACTGCTCGCATGGCTCCGCCGGCCACGATTCCTCGTCCTTCTTTGGCCGGTTTGATCATCACTCTAGCTGCTCCATATTTCTGACGCACTTCATAGGCCACTGTGGTATTAGCTCTTTTGACCATAATGATATTTTTCTTGGCATTAGCAAAGGCTTTTCCAATGGCCACAGAAACATCAGCTCCCTTTGAAACTCCGAAGCCGACCTTCCCTTTCCGGTTCCCAATCACCACAGCTGCTCGAAAAGAAAATCTTCGCCCACCCTTAACCACTCGAGTTACTCGAGCCAAATCAATCATTTTCTGTTCATATTCAGGCTTTTCCCTTCTCCTGAATCTCCGACCTTTAAAATTCTTGTTTTTTTCCTGCTTAACCATTGTATTGTGTGCATTATTCCAAATTGATAATTGGAAATTGATAATTGATAATTAGAATTCGAGTCCTCCTTCTCTGGCTCCTTCTGCCAAAGCCTTCACTTTTCCATGATACTTATATCCTCCTCGATCAAAAACCATGTTTTTGATCTTCTTCTTTCTCGCTTCTTTGGCAACCAATTCACCAGTTTTCTTCGCTGCATCAACACCATCTTTGACATCTTTAACTTTTCTCGAATCTGCCGCAACTATCGTTTTCCCTTTTTCATCATCAATCACTTGAGCATAAACTGATCGTGAGCTTTTGAAAACACAAAGCCGCGGCTTTTTTGCCGTTCCTCTGACTTTTGCCCGTACTCGCCTTTTGCGATGCAGTCTCAATTTGTTTCTACTCTCTTTCGTCATCGGTATTGAATTTGGAATTTGGAGTTTTGAAGTTGGAATTAGATTCCTCATTCATTCTTCCAGATTCCCATTCTTAATTCATAATTCTTAATTCCTAATTCCTCTTGATTACGCTTCTTCTCCAACCGCCCGTTTTCCTTCTTTCTTAACAAAATATTCACCTACATATCGAAATCCTTTTCCTTTATATGGTTCCACTGGTCGCAAAACTCTGATCTTGGCAGCGAACTCTCCCACCGCCTGCTTGTCAATTCCAGAAGCAGTCAACTTTTCTTTCTCAATTTTGACTTCCAGCCCTTCAGGAATGTCCAAATCAATTGGATGAGAAAATCCTAAATTGAGTGCCAACTTTTTTCCTTGCACTGCCATTTTGTAGCCCACTCCGTGCAATTCAAGTTCTTTTTCAAAACCATCAGTCACACCAACAATCATATTTTGAATCAGCGCTCGAGTGGTTCCCCAAAGGGCCGGCGCATTTTTGGTCTTGCCGACTTTGCTCACTTCGATTTCTTTTTCACCCACTTTCACTTCCACTTCAAAGCTCACTTCCATTTTCAAACTTCCCTTTGGTCCTTTCACTTCCAAATCCTGACCGTCTAGCTTGACCGTCACTCCGTCTGGGATTTCAATAGGTTGTTTTCCAATACGAGACATATTTTTACTGAATTGCGAATTTGGAATTTTGAATTTGGAATTTATTTCCAGATTCTGTATTCCGCATTCCCATTCTTAATTCATAATTCTTAATTCATAATTCTACTAAACTACCAACTTGACCGACGCACTCCAGGGATTTTTCCTTTCGTCGCCAGTTCTCGAAAACAAATTCGGCACAAATCAAACTCTCGCATGTAACCACGCTTTCTTCCACATTTCCAACACCGATTTATTTTTCGAGTTGAAAATTTAGGTTTCTTATTCGCTTTTACTACTAATGCTTTTCTCGCCATATTGTCACTGAATTTAGAAATCGGAATTTGGAATTTGGAATTGTCATTCTCCATTCTCCATTCCAGATTCCCATTCTTAATTCATAATTCTTAATTCATAATTCTACTAAACTACCAACTTGACCGACGCACTCCAGGGATTTTTCCTTTCGTCGCCAGTTCTCGAAAACAAATTCGGCACAAATCAAACTCTCGCATGTAACCACGCTTTCTTCCACATTTCCAACACCGATTTATTTTTCGAGTTGAAAATTTAGGTTTCTTATTCGCTTTTACTACTAATGCTTTTCTCGCCATATTGTCACTGAATTTAGAAATCGGAATTTGGAATTTGGAATTGTCATTCTCCATTCTCCATTCCAGATTCCCATTCTTAATTCATAATTCTTAATTCAATTTCATAATATTGTTTATTCGCATATTCGCGGCATTCGGATGCATTCGTGGATTCGTGTCGCACCTACCATATTTCACAAATAACTTCTCCACCCATGCCTTCTTTTCTCGCTTCTTCGTCAGTTAGAACTCCTCTGGACGTTGAAATCACTGCAATGCCAAATCCATTTTTCACATGAGGGATTTCATCCTTGCCCACATAAATCCTTTGTCCCTGGGTGCTCACTCTTCGAATGCCTTTGATTGCTGGCACACTATTATCGATATATTTCAATTTCAATCGCAAAAACTTCTTGTTGCCCTCAGAAAACAAAGAGACTTCATCCAAATAACCGTTCTTTTGCATCAAGCGAGCTAGCGCCACTTTGAAATTGGTGGCTGGCATTTCCACGTCTAACTTGTTCGCCTTTCCAGCGTTTCGAATTCTAGTTAACATGTCTGAGGTGTGATCAAAACTCATGGTTTTGGAATTTGGAATTTAATTCCTCATTCTGTATTCCGCATTTCCATTCTTAATTCTTAATTCGTAATTCGTAATTCTAGTCTTTTATGGGAAACCCTAATAGTTTAAGCAATTTTTCTCCCTCTTCCTTTGTTTTAGCACTAGTCGTCACGTTCACTTGCATTCCAAAAATCGTATCAATGTCATCAGAAGAAATTTCTGGAAAAATCAGATGCTCTTTGATTCCAATGCCTAAATTCCCTTGTCCGTCAATACTTTTTTTCTCGATCCCTTGGAAGTCTCTGGTTCTCGGGATCGATGCTCCAACCAATCGATAAAGAAAGTCCCACATTTTCTTTCCTCGCAAGGTCACCACCATCCCAATGTTCTGTCCTTGCCTAATCTTGAATCCAGAAATAGCTTTCTTCGCCTTGGTCTTGACCGGCGCTTGTCCAGTAATCAGTTTCAAATCCCGCTGAGCATCTTCAATAAATTGAGCATTTTTTTCGGCTCGAGAAAGTCCCACATTGATAGCCACTTTTTCAATTCTCGGAACAGCCATAACATTTTTGTATCCAAACTCTTCCATCATCTTGGCTCTCACTTGCTTATTATATTTTTTCTGAAAATTATTCATCTTTCGGAATTTTGAATTTTGAATTTTGAATTTGGAATTTCTATTCCTCATTCTGCATTCTAAATTCCCATTCTAAATTCTAAATACTTAATTCTAAATTCTAAATTCTTCCTATATTTCCGCCCCGCATTTCTTACATATCCTCACACTCTTGCCTTCTACTTTTTTCTTCCCCACTCGAGTCGGCTTAGCACATTTGGGACAAATCAATTGAGCAATGGAAACATCAACTGGCATGGGGATAGAAACTCTCTCGCTTTTTTCACCTTGATGTCTTGCCTTTCGGTGCTTTTTGACCATATTGATCTTTTCTACCATCACTTTCCCTTCCCTGGGCAGAGCACGCAAAACTTTTCCGGTCTTTCCCCGATCTTTTCCGCTCAACACTTTAACTTGGTTTCCTTTTTTAATCCTCATTTCTTGTAGGTTTATTCGTATATTCGTACCTGATTCGTAATTCGTAACTTTAATAAACTTCCTCTGCCAACGAGACAATCTTAGAAAATCCTGCTTCCCGCACTTCTCTGGCGATTGGCCCGAAAATCCTTGTCCCTTTTGGTTCTGTTCCTTCCAAAATCACCGCGGCATTTTCATCAAACCGGATATGCGTTCCATCTTTTCGGTGAATAGTATTTTTCTGACGAACAATCACGGCTTGAACTTTTTCTTTCTTCTTCACTGCTGCTCTGGGTTCCGATTCTTTCACTGATGCAGCAATCACATCGCCCACGCCAGCATAGCGCCGACGAGTTCCACCCAGCACCTTAAAACACTTGATGACTTTTGCCCCGGAATTGTCTGCCACTTTCAATTTTGTCTCTGCTTGAATCATTTTCTTTCTGAATTGTGAATTTGGAATTTTGAATTTGGAATCTTATTCTTTATTCCGCATTCTGCATTCCCATTCTTAATTCATAATTCTTAATTCCTAATTCTATTTATTAATTGCAATCCACTTCTTGTTCTTGCTTATTGGTCGACATTCTTCAAAAAACACTTCATCTCCCACCTTGAACTTGTTTTCTTCATCATGAACCCGATAGCGCTTGGTGTCCCGATATTTCTTTTTATACATCTTGTGAGTCTTGAACGCAGTGATTTCAACCACAACAGTCTTGTCCGCCTTGTCACTGACAACAACGCCTTTCTTTTTTCTAGCTATTTTTTTGTCGACCTTCTTTTTTTCTCTCATTGTTTAATCACTTAAATGCTTCATTCGTTCGGCGTCACTTCCGAGGAAAATAATTTAGTGCTGTGCCGTAACTGGATTATTTTTCGAGGGAGTGATGCCAAACGAATAATATAATTACTTTTTCGTTAAGTCTTTTTCTTTCTCAATCTGATTCAACCTAGTCATGATCTGAGCAATATTCTTCTTTGTCGCTTTGATGTCTTGATGATTTTTGTGCTGTCGAGCGCTCACATCAAAACGCAGCTGAATCAAACGGGCTTTATTCTCGCCCAGCTTTTTGTCTAATTCCTCTTTGGTTAGTTCTTGTAGTTCTTTGGATTTCATAGTGCTTGTTTATAGCCTGTGGTTAATAATTGGCAATCGTTGTAATTAACTCGTAGCCTTCAATTCATTAGTATATTCGCGTCATTCGCATGTCATTCGTAGATTAGTATTGCTTTCTAGCTCTTCACAAATTTAGTCTTAACGCTCAACTTGTCGGCTCCCAATCGCAGCGCTCTTCGGGCAATGTCTTCCTCAATTCCATCCATTTCAAACAAAATTCTTCCTGGTTTGATCTTGGCTACAAAATATTCTGGTGTTCCTTTTCCTTTGCCCATGGGAGTTTCAGCCCCCTTTTGTGTCATTGAGTGATCAGGGAAAATTCTAATCCAAATTTTTCCACCTCGTTGGACATATCGAGTCATTGCTCTTCGAGCTGCTTCAATCTCTCGCGAGTTGATTAATCCCATCTCCATCGATTTCAAACCAAAAGATCCAAACGAAACTTGCGAACCCTTGTGCGCCTTTCCTCGAAGCTTTCCGCCTCGTTGGAGTTTCCTATGTTTTACTTTCTTGGGCATTAACATGTGACTTCTCTACTAATTACTAATCAAATACTAATATACGAATCTCTTTAATCAGCATTTGTTGCCTTTCATCTGGTTTCTCTTTCTATTTCCCCCTTTTTGAAGGGGGAAGAAAAATATAGACGAGTGTAACGAGTCATATTTTTCAGGGGGATTTTCAGTGTATTCTTATTCGTATATTCGTACAGAATTCGTAATTCGTAAGAGCTACTCTTTCTTGTCATTCTCTTCCTCGGCCACCTTGTTGAGCCAAATTTTCACTCCGATTGTTCCATAGGTTGTAAAAGCTGTGGATTTAGCAAAATCAATATTTGCTCGGAGGCTGTGCAGCGGGAGGTTTCCTTTGGCCAACCATTCAGTTCGTGACATTTCAGCTCCACCCAATCGACCGGCTAATTGAATCTTGATTCCTTGAACATTTCGATTCTGCATCACTTTGTCAATCATCATCTTCATCACCCTTCGAAAAGCCACTCGCTTTTCAATTTGAAAAGCGGCTTCGTCAGCCAACAGTTGGGCATCCTCTTCAACCGATTTGATTTCAATTACATCAATTTGAACTTGAGATTTTTCATTGAACAAAAACTTTCTTTCCAAGTCAGTTTTCAGATCGTCTAATCCTTTGCCACCCCTCCCGATTAGTACACCCGGACGATTGGTATAGATCACGATCCGGACCTTGGCCACGCTTCTTTCAATCTCCACCTTGGAAATGGCTCCGGCTTTATGCTTCTTCTTAATAAACTCCGAGATTAAAATATCCTGCTTGAGGATTTTCTTATAATTCTTTTTGTTGTACCAGCGAGAACTCCAGGTTTTGTTAACTCCAATTCTTAGTCCTCGTGGGTCGATTTTCTGTCCCATGTTTCTTTGCGAATTTTGAATTTGGAATTTTGAATTTGGAATTGTCATTCCTCATTCTGCATTCCAGATTCCCATTCCTAATCCATAATTCTTAATTCGTAATTCTGATTATTAAAATGATTTTCGTCTAAATGTCTTTGTGTCCTTCTTTCCATCACCTTTCTTAGCTTTGGTGAACTTATCGGTCTGGTCATCAGCGAATGGCTTTTTATCTTTCACATCATCTTTGCTTTCCTTGTCTGACTTAGGAGACTTCAGTGATGTAGATTTCTTACCTTCTGCTTTGTCTTTGTCTTCTTTCTTCTCATCCTTTTTGCTAACCTTCTTACTCTCGCTTTTATTCAAATCTTCTACTGTTAGAACAACGTGGCAAGTTCTTTTCATGATCTGAGCTGCTCGACCATAGGCCCGCGGTCGCCATCTCTTCAAAGTTCTTCCTTCTTGAACCACAATATTTGAAACCACCAACTCTTCCTCATTTAAATTGAAATTATCTTTGGCGCTTGCCACAGCGCTAAGCAAAAGTTTTCTCAAATCTTCCGCGCTACCTTTTTTCAAATTCTCCAGTTGAACTTCGGCGTCTTTGACATCAAGACCCTTAACAACCAGGGTGATCTCTCGCACCTTTTTAGCTGACCTTCTATAATTGTTTAATCTTGCTTGAACTTTCATGTTCTCTGGTTCTGTCATCCCGAGCATAGTCGAGGGATCTCGTGATAGTAATGAGATTTCTCCACTACGTTACACTTCGGTCGAAATGACATGTAATTTAATTAATTCATAATTCTTAATTCATAATTCTATACTACTCTTTCTTGTCTTCTGTTGCAGCTTTGGCTGCTTGAGCAGCTTGAATCTCACTTTCCTTCTGAGCGATTTCCAATTCCTTCTGCATTCTTCCGCCATGTCTTGAAAATTTCCTAGTAGGAGAAAATTCACCCAATTTATGCCCCACCATATCTTCCGCCACCCGAACTGGAATAAAATCTTTTCCGTTGTGAACTCCAAAAGTAAAGCCAACCATTTCTGGCGTGATGGTACAAGCCCGCGACCAAGTCTTGATGACTTCTTTGCCACCCGGCTTCCGATCTCTGATCTTTTTTAGCACATTAGAATCCACAAAGGGTCCTTTTTTGAGACTTCTAGACATGTATTTATTGAATTGTGAATTTGGAAATTTGAATTTGGAATTCTATTCCTCATTCTGCATTCCAGATTCCCATTCTTAATTCATAATTCTTAATTCGTAATTCTGCAGCCTATCTGCGCTTCTTCCTTCTTCTTCTGAGAATATATTTATTCGAGGCCTTATTCTTTTTTCGAGTTTTCACTCCCAGCGTTGGCTTTCCCCAAGGAGTTTTTGGATGTTTCAGGCCAATTGGCTGTCGACCTTCTCCGCCACCATGAGGATGATCCACTGGATTCATCGCCGATCCTCGCACATGAGGCCGCCTGCCCATGTGTCTTTTTCGGCCAGCTTTTCCGATTCGATATATATTATGTTCAAAATTGCTGATCTGTCCAATAGTTGCATAGCAGGTTTCGTTGACCATTCTGAGTTCGCTTGAAGGAAGCTTCAATGTAGCCATTCCATCATCGACTGCTTGTAGCGTTATTGAGGCACCAGCGCTTCGAGCCAGTTGAGCTCCTTTTCCCGGAACCATTTCAATATTGCAAACTGGAGTTCCCACGGGAATATTTTTGAGCATCAATCTGTTTCCGTCTTTAATGGGAGTTTTTTCGTCGGTCAAAATTTCTTTCCCCACTTTCATTTTTCCCGTAGCCAAAATGTATCGCTTGTCACCATCAGCATAGTTAATCAAGGCAATCAAGGCACTCCGGTTGGGATCCTTCTCGATTGCTATGATTTTTCCACTCACTCCCCTTTTGTCCAATTTGAAATCAATTGATCGATACTTCTTCCTCGCTCCTCCGCCTCGATGTCGAATAGAAATCTTTCCTTTTGATCGACCGGCATTTTTCTTGATTGATTTAGTCAAAGACTTCTCCGGTTTCTTGTCGGTTAGGTTCTCGGGCTTGACCACACTCATTCCTCTCCGCCCGGCCGTATTCTTTTTATAAGTCTTAACTGCCATTTTTTGTGAATTGCGAATCTAGAATTTCGAATTTAGAATCTAATTCTATATTCTCCATTCCAGACTCCCATTCTTAATTCATAATTCTTAATTCGGAATTCTTCCTTATTTAACTTCCTTAAACAAATCAATTGTATCTCCTTGCTTCAAACCAACAATCGCTTTTTTAAACCCTTTCATTTGTCCTTGATATCCGCGAAAGCTGCGAGATTTTGGTCTGTAGTTCATCAAATGCACATTCATCACCGTCACCCCATACATGTCTTCCACTGCCTGAGCCACTTGAGATTTATTAGCCTTTGGGTTGACAATAAAAACATACTTGCCCATCACTTGCTGGCTCATGCTAGCTTCAGATATTTTCGGCTGAACAATAATTCGATTGATTTTGTCGGCTTTCTCGGCTGGAATTTTTTTTCTTTTCTTGCTCTTTTTTCCCTTTTTTTCGGGCTTTTTCGGCTCTTTCTTCTTCAGCTTTTTTCTCTTGGAATCTTTTTTCTCTGGCTTGGATTTAGAGTCTTTTTCCTTATCTGTCTGCGAGGAACGAGCAGAAACAGATGAGGAACCCTTCGAAGTCCCGCCTTGGCGGGACGAAGTAGGGCTCGCATCATCAACTTTAGGAGCTTTCTGCTCTTTCGCGTCAGCGCTCTTCGAGGCTCGCTTTTTAGCGAGCGTAGTAGAGTCTTTGTCTTTCTTTTTAAATCTATCCCAAAATGCCATTTTTCTTACCTCTTAAATCTTAAATCTTATCTCTTTTCTGACTTCTCATACTTTTTGCCTAAATAATCAATTCCTTTCTTACTAATAACCAGATATTTAGAGTTTAGCATATCGAAAACATTCAAATTTCCCACTGAGATGTTCTGAGTTTGAGGAATGTTTCGGCTGTATCTCTTCAAATCCTTTTCCTCATCATTAAATACCAACAATGCTTTTCGATCAGCTTTCAGTTTATTCAAAGCTTTGGCAAACTCTTTGGTCTTTTTTTCCTTCAATTTATATTCATCCACAACAATCAATTCTTTTTCTTTGGCCTTGCCAGTCAGCGCCATCTTGATAGCCGACTGGTTCATTTTTTTATTCACTTTTTGTTGATAATTCCGTTCGTTTCTTGGGCCGAAAGTCACTCCACCCTTGCGCCAAATTGGATTTTTCACGCTGCCCGTTCTCGCTCGACCAGTTCCTTTTTGTTTCCACGGCTTAGCTGTTGATCCAGTTCGTTCGCTTCTGGTCTTGGCATGAGCAGTTGATCTTCTTTGATTGTTGGCCCTGGCCACATAGACTTGATGCAAAAGATCTTCGTTGATTTTCACTTCAAAAATGTCTGGATTGAGTTCCAAATCTTCCACTTTCTTCCCGGCCAAATTTTTCACTGCAACTTTCATCATATTTCAGAATTGTGAATTTGGAAATTTGAATTTAGAATCTAATTCTTCATTCAACATTCCAGATTCCCATTCTTAATTCTTAATTCGTAATTCTAACTATTGCACCATTATTTCCTGCCACTGCTCCACGTACGACTAAAATATTTTTATCACTATCAATCATAACAACCACGAGGTTTTTCGTTGTCACATTTTCTCCTCCCATTCTTCCAGCCATCTTTTTTCCTTTCATCACTCTTTCTGGAAAAGCGCTTCCAATAGAACCGGGCGATCGAAGTGCGTGACGATGTCCATGAGACGCTGGGCCTCCTGAAAATCCATGTCTCTTCACCACTCCTTGATATCCTTTTCCCTTGGAAATGCTCTGAACTGCAACTTTGTCTCCCTTCTTGAACTGATCTACATTGACCTCTTGGCCCACTTTGTATTCTTCTGATTTATCCACCCTAAACTCTCGAACCACCTCGTATTCTCCATCTTTCTTTTTTTTATCAGCTTCCGATTTTCTGATTCCTGATTCCTGATTCCTGATTCCAATCTGAACAGCGTTATACTTGTCTTTGTCCTCAGTTCGAATGTTTGTGATCACATTTTTTCCAGCCTCAAGAAGAGTAACGTTCTGCGCCCTACCTTCTTCATAAACCGTACTCATTCCCAATTTTTTCGCTAAAATAAATTTCACCTTTTTTCTAAATAAAAAACTAGAGATCTTGTCTCCGAAATAGCAAAAACCGGAGCAGACTCTCTAGCTTCAGCTAATTCAGTATTCCTCCCGCCTAAGCGAGATCGGAACTTAAATTAGGTATTTCGCTACTAAATACTAATCAAATACCAACATACGAATTCAACTATTTATTCGTATATTCGTAAACAATTCGTATTTCGTAGCCTTTATTGGTATATTCGTACAGAATTCGTAATTCGTAGAGAGAATCACATTTTGATTTCTATCCCAACCCCCGCTGGCAAATCCATGTTAGTCAAACTTTCAATAGTTGAGTCAGATGGTTCCACAATGTCAATCAAACGCTTGTGTGTTCGGATTTCATATTGATCCCGGCTGTCTTTGTGCACAAAAGTTGACTTGTTGACGGTCATTTTCTTGATCTGAGTCGGCAACGGAACCGGACCAATCACTTTGGCTCCAGTTCTTCCAGCTGTCTCAACAATCTGCTTGGCCGATTGGTCAATCACTTTGTGGTCATAGGCCTTGATTTTGATCCGAATTCGAGACTTAATCTCAACTTTTCGCTCGTCTTTTTTGCCAGTTGTCTTTTTTTTCTTCTCTGCCATGTTCTGAAATGAACTTTAGACTAGTTATGTTAATAGTGACTTCTGCCAGAATAGTATAAAAATTATTTTTCGTCAAGTGACATCCATAGGATGTCATCCCGGACTTGCCTGTCCGCCGTAGCTTCAGCAGAGGCTGGAATCCGAGATCCAGTCTTATATTAGCCAATCTTGAGAATCTCGACCTTGGTAAGTTCCTGCCGATGTCCGAATTTCTTCAACTGTCTCTTCTTCGCCTTATGTTTAACACCAACTACTTTCTTTGACTTTTTCTGCTCCAGAATCTTTCCTTCCACTGTGGCGCCTTTGACCTTTGGCGTTCCAATTTTTACCTTCTTTTCATCACCCACAAAAAGTACCTCTTTGAAAGTGACTTTTCCATCTTTTTTCCCGGCAAGCTTTTCAACTTCAATCTTGTTCCCTTCTTTCACCTTGTACTGCTTGCCACCAGTTTTTATAATCGCAATCGTCATTGTTTTATTATTGTCATCCCGGGCATAACGTAGTGGAGACCCAGGATCAAGTATCTTACTCAGCCATCTTATCTTCGCAATGAAAATACTTTCATAAGAATCTTCACCGTATCCCGGCTCGGAGGCCAGGACGACAGGCTAGCACGGAGTTAATTCATGAATTAATTCGTGAATTCTTGTTACTTAGCCATTCAGAATAACCCCGCCATACTAACAAATCCCTAAAATAAGTCAAGAGTTGAACAGGAGCGACTAACAACTAACAGACAATTCCCATTCAATAATCGTCTGGGTTCTTGTTACGTAACGTGTTACGTAACACCTCATTTAACAATCCTATTGTTTTTGATCTGTCTTTTTAATGACCCTTCCATCTTTCGTTTTCACCAACCCTTGTTTTTCTAGCAGCTTTTCAAAATTTGTGTCCTCTTTCTTTTTCTGCCTATTAACCTCGCTTCTTTCAAGCCTTTTTACTACAACCCCGAAATACTGTCATTTACTGAAATCACCCAATAATCAAATGCAATGTCAAACTCCGCTGGCTCCGACAGTTTGATCTTGAATCCTTCATCGTCGATTTTGTCTGAAACCACCCAGTTGACCGGATTACTTCCCACTGGCGTGACGATGATCTTGGAATTATATTTTACCTTGGTGTGCTCAACGAACACTTCCTCTTGTCCTTGTCGAATGATCACTGAGCCCACATTTTCATTTTCATCAGCTTCGTCATTGACGGTGTACTCACCAGCCACGATTGTTTCGGTTTGCACCTCTCTGGTCTTCAAGTTGCCATCCACCTCAAATACAAACTCCCCATTTTCTTCCAGAGCAGTCAGATGGTCAGAGAAAGCTTGCAGATCAACTGAGGCTGGCACCTGAGATATCTCAGGTGGAG
>CAZKWX010000001.1:0-164880 GCA_964556685.1 uncultured Bdellovibrionales bacterium | reverse complement strand
GCCTTGCAAGCTTGGCGAGCGGGCAAGCACACACCAGCTTAACGCTGGGTTTTTTTGAGAAAATAAGAAAGAGGTGCTAGAACCAGCGTCTTTTGCGGAAGAAAAGGAGGAGCGAAAGGGCGATTAGTGTCATGAACAGCAATACTATCCAAAAAGTTTCTGGTCGCTTGGCAGCTGGTTGATGAGCGAAGGGTATCATAGAAAAAATCCCCGCAGTGACAGAAAGGGTGAAAGTGATGAGCGAGACGGCGGCCAAAAAACGCATGGTGCGGTTTAAGCGGTGAGAAACCATGGAGTTGTTGGTTTCTTCCAATGCCTCGATCACTTCTTTGGTGTTTTCCAAGGCGTTCCAAACGCGGATGTTGGTTCCAATGAGATCTTGAAAGTATTTGTCTAGCTCTTGTTCAAGCAATTGATATCTCTTTTGAGCCAGCGATTCCAAGATGCTGCGTTGAGGCTTGAGAGTCCGACGAAAAGCCAAGATGTCTCTTTTAATGATCGATGTTTCCCTCACCATGGCTTTGTGATTATCGGCAAAAATTTCTTTTTCAATTACATTGACTTGCTCGTTGATGTGGTCGATTTTGGGAAAGCAAGAAGAGAGTAATTTCTCCAAAATGAAATAGAGCAAAAAACCAGTAGTGCCAGACATGGCCTGCTCCTTTGTGGTTTCATTGCCATTGAATTCTTTCAAGATGGCTTTGAGCGGAATGTTCTCTCCGATGTGAGAAGTGATCAAGTGGGATCGGGTGATGACAATGTCAAGTTCGCCCGGAGTGGTGACTCGGGTTTTACGATTGAAAAGAGGAACGTGGATGACAACATATAGACAGTTGTTGAATTCTTCTGCACGCGGCCGTTGCGAAGGAGAAGTAAATTCTTCCAAAACGATTGAATCAAGCTGAAAATTCTCCTTGATAAACAAGATATCCTTGGATTTTGGATTTTCTACATCAATCCACGTCAAACCTTTGTGTTTGGTGGTTTGCATCATATGTTTTTGTTTTTGACTTTATCCACGCTCCCAGAAGATTAATTGCTTGCATATTGATGTATGAATCTTCTGGGGCGGGATTCCGCCCCAGCAAGCAAGCTGAGAACGCGCTCGTACAATAGAAACCACGAGCTTGCCCGTGGGGCTCCATTTGTTATAGTGATTATAACATAAAATGTGATTTGAATCTATGGTCTTATGAAGAAGTGGATAATCAATTGATTTACTTTATATTTTGGATAATAAAGCACTGTTTGTTCTCTCTCTTTTAGGGCAAGGGAAGGCTAAAAGGGATTAAGTCAAGTGGCAGCAGAGACCGGCCAATCTACTTAACTCCCCGAGCAAAGCTCATCCGCTTCGCTCCACTCTTCCCAGAAGAGGGGGAATAGAAGTTTAGATTAAATTTAAATACCAGCCAATTTATTTGACTCCCCCTCCGAATTTAAAACTAATGAATTCAGTCCCCTCTTTCCGAAAGAGGGGAGATAGATAAGTTTCGTAATTTTAAGTATATAATAAACTCGTGAAATATATTCTTATAAATCTAATAAAATTATATCAAAAAACTCTTTCTCGTGACACGGGTTGGCTTTCTTATGTTTACTCCGAGCGAACTTGTCGTTATCATCCCACTTGTTCGCAATATACCCTGGAAGCGATTGAACGATTCGGCTCAGCCAAAGGTTCATGGCTAGGAATAAAAAGAGTCATTCGATGTCATCCCTGGCACAAGGGCGGTTTTGATCCAATTCCGGAGAAATAACCCTGTCATTATTTATTGACAAAATTGTAATAGAAGAGGATAATTTAAAGTTAAATTAAGCATAATCATGTCAGTCAAAGAGCTCACATCGTTGCGAAAAATTCCTTTTACTGAGGATCAAATCGAGAACATCTCGAAAGCTTATGAATATGCTAAAGAAGCTCACGAGGGGCAGCAACGAAAAACTGGCGAAGACTATTTTGAACACTGCACAGAAACAGCGGCGATTTTGGCTGAGATGGGATTGGGATCAGTCACAGTTTCTTCAGCGCTTTTGCACGACACTTATGAAGATACGGAAATCACTTTGGATGATATTGAAAAAGAATTTGGCAAGGAAATTCGGTTCATTGTTGAAGGGGTGAGCAAGTTGGGAAAAGTTCAATTGAAGGGAAGTGATGAAGAATATTATTTGGAAAATCTGCGACGAATGTTCTTGGCGATGGCGGCTGACATTCGAGTGATTCTGATCAAGCTGGCTGATCGGTTGCACAACATGCGAACTCTCTATGCTCTTCCGCGGGAAAAACAACAAAGGATTGCCAAGGAGACCATGGAGATTTTTGTTCCGATTGCCAACCGGTTCGGAATCGGTGAATTGCGTGGCGAAATGGCCGACCTTTGTTTTAAATATCTTGATCCGGAAAACTATCGAAAAGTTGTAAAGATTGAGAAAGAGGCTTATAAAGAAAGAGAAAAATATGTGAAAACTGCCATTAAGGAATTGAAAAAAAGACTCAAGGAGGAAAAGATTGAATTGGTTGACATTCATGGAAGAGCGAAACACTATTATAGTCTCCACAACAAACTGCTGAAACATGACATGAACATTGAAAAGATTTTTGACTTGGTGGCGATTCGGATTATTGTTCCAACAGTGGCAGATTGCTATGAAACCCTGGGCATTGTGCACAAGCGCTATCGTCCATTAGTGGGAAGGATTAAGGATTTTATTTCACTTCCTAAACCAAATGGATATAAATCAATTCACACCACTATCTTTGGTCCCCAAGGAAGGATTCTAGAAGTTCAAATTCGCACTGAAAGAATGCATGACGAGGCTGAATTCGGAATTGCCGCTCACTGGATTTATAGTGAAGAGAAAGAAGGCCTCAGTTGGAAGAACTTTGTTTTTAAGGGAGCTCAAAAGCAAAAGGTGCCGGCGGAAGAGCTTGGTTGGGTAGCACAGCTGAGAGAATGGCACGGAGAAACTGGAGGCAGTAGCGATGAATTTTGGCGATCACTTAGGATTGATTTTTTTAAAAACCATATTTTTGCCTTCACTCCCAATGGAGACGTGATTGAACTCCCTGAAGGAGCAACAGCGATTGATTTTGCCTATCGGATTCACTCAGAAGTGGGTGATCGAACTACCGGGGTAAAAATTAATGAAAAAATGGTGTCACTTGATACAGTAATTCATAATGGTGATGTGGTGGATGTAGTGAAATCTAAGGATAAAAAATTGCCTTCAAGGGATTGGCTGCGCTTTGTTAAAACAGCTAATGCTCGATCAAAAATCAAAGGCGCATTGCGAAAAGGAGGAGTGGATGTAGCGTAAAATGCTTGATTGACCGGATGTTTTTTGTGTGTAATAATGTTTTTATGTTTGGATACCATAAGACGGAGTGCTGAACTTGCTGGTAGCAAGCAAAGGAACTCGGTCCGAGCGGTAAAGAAAAGATTTTTTAAATCATAAGTTTTGGTTTGATAATAAAATAAATCCTCGCTTTCGCGGGGACAGACATCGCGGGGTGGAGCAGTCTGGTAGCTCGAGTGGCTCATAACCACTAGGTCGCGGGTTCAAATCCCGCCCCCGCAACAATTATAAATCCGAAATTCGAAATCCGAAATTCGAGACAAATTAGAAACTCAATTAATGAAATATCAAACTATCGTTTTGAAAATTTGAGTTTATGATTTAGAATTTGTTTATGATTTCGAGCTTAGAATTTCGGATTTATTGTTGCCAGGGTAGCTTCCGCCTTCGTCCCGAATTATCAGAACTACGGCGGACAGACAGTTGGTTACCTACCTGCTGGCAGGCAGGGAGCGTGGGACTTTCACCCTGCCCCACTTTTCAACTTTTTAAAGATGAAAGATGGTGGCAGTGATTACAAGCCGGCGTAGCTCAGTTGGTTAGAGCGTGGGACTCATAAGCCCAAGGTCAGAGGTTCAATTCCTCTCGCCGGTACAATTTTTTTTAAACAAAATGCGCATTGGAATTGACGTCAGATCAATCGGACGACAAAGAACTGGAGATGAGTTCTATACTTTGAATTTGGTGCAAAACTTGGCCAGAATTGATCGTAATAATAAATACTCTCTCTACACTGGCACGCAAAATGAAAATGAACTGAGAAAAATTGAAGAAAGGCTTAATCTCGATAATCCGAACTTCAAGATAGTTTCTGTCCTGCCAGCTGCAAAAATATGTTGGACATTTTGGTCATTGCCCAGAGAACTCAAGAAAAATCCAGTCGATATTCTCCACGTTCAATACATTACTCCGCAAAAATTACCTGAGAAAACAAAACTGATCACCACTATTCACGATGTCTCATTTGCTCGTTACCCGAAGCTGATTAATAAAAAAGACTTATACTTTTTAAAAATACTAATTCCTGCTTCTTTAAAAAAAGCGGATAAGATCATTGCAGTTTCGCAATTCACTAAAAAAGAAGCGGAAAGTATTTATGAAGTTGAATCAAGAAAAGTTAGTCAAATATATAACGGTGGAGCGGCAGAAAGATACTTTAAAATAAGATCAGAAGATGAAATCACAGCTGTTCGAAAGAAGTACGATCTGCGCAACCCCTTTCTTTTTTATGTCGGCACTCTTCAGCCCAGAAAAAACATTCCCTTTTTAATTGACGCTTTCGTGAAATTTAAGAAAGAATACAAAAATGATCCAGCTACAAAAGAGTTAGAACTGGTCATTGGGGGACCACAAAAGGCTCACAATTATGATCAAAAGATTAACAAAGTCCTTGAAAGAGTCGGGAAAGAAAATTCAAAGATCTTTCGGCAAATAAAAATGATCGGTTATATTGATGACGAAGAGTTGCCCATGCTGTATCAAGCAGCTGAAATTTTCTGTTTTCCTTCGTTGTATGAAGGTTTTGGGCTAATGACATTAGAATCAATGGCTTCAAAAACGCCAGTCCTCTGCAGTAACAGTTCGTGTTTTCCTGAAATAGTCGCTGATGCTGCGGTAAAGTATCAAGAAAACGATGAAGAGGATTTTGTGAATAAGTTACGTCAGCTTATGATAAATGATGAATTAAAAAAGATGTTGATAGAAAAGGGATTGATCCGGGCCAGAAATTTTTCTTGGGGAAAATGCGCCCAAGAAACATTGGCGGTTTATGAAAATTTATACGATAAATAGTGAGTATTTGTAATATGCGAGGGGGGTGCTTTTTTTGTTTTTTTGTGCTAGAATGAAGTAGCCGCTTTTCAAAGCAGCTATGGTTTTGGTTTATCTATATCCCCAAAAGATCGTCCCGCCGAGCGGGGCGGACAAATAGATCTTCTGGAATGGCTTGCTTACAATAGTCAATAATCTACCAGTAGGTCAGGTGGACGGATAGTGATTCTGCCCTCACAAACGAGCTACTAGATTGGTTCGGGCAAGAAAGGCACCACGGGCTTGCCCGTAGGGCTTCATAAAAATTAAGAACAAATAATGTCATCTGCTTCATGGGCTCCAACAAGTAATTACAACCAAAAAAAGTTCTACCAGAAAAAATGGTTTTGGATTGTTTTTGGTGCGGCCATCATTCTGCTTCTAATTGGAGGATTTCTCTACAAAGCAGGATATACTCTCAATAAAATATCTGACAAGGACAAATCAGTCTTTGGAAGTCTATTCGGAGCGTTAGGCAGTGGCGATGTCCTTGACGAAGAAGGTCGAACCAATATCCTGCTGGTTGGCATGAGAGGCGCCAACATTCCTGGCGGAGGATTGCTGGCGGACACCATCATGGTGATTTCTCTCAAGTCGGAAGAAAACAAAGTAGCCATGATTTCGATTCCTCGCGATCTATATGTGGCTGTTCCCAATGCTAACTATCACGCGAAAATAAATGCTGTCTATGCTCATGGCGAAGAGAACAATAAAGGAAAGGGAATTAAGGAAATGAAAGAAATTACACAGGACGTCACCGGTTTGAAAATTCACTACGCTATTGTCTTAAACTTCACTGGATTCAAACAGCTAGTAGATGCAGTAGGAGGCGTAGAGGTTAATTTGGACACTCCTTTCTATGAAACTTCACAATTTGTTGAAGGTAATGAATGCGGTGGAGAATTTGTTTTACCCCAAGGCTCAAATGTTTTGGATGGAGAAAAGGCACTGTGTTATGTCAGGGCTCGAGAAAACACCTCGGACTTTGATCGAGCCAAGCGTCAACAAGTGGTGCTCAAAGCGCTCAAAGACAAACTGGTTTCCATTGGAACTTTGGCTGATTTCAATAAGGTCAACAACATTCTCAATGCTGTTGGGGAGAACGTGAGAACAGACATGTCTTCGAGAGAGATGAGGAGTTTCTTTGGGGAATATGCTTCCATGGCTGATGCGGAGATTTATCAACGCGTTTTTGAAAATTCAGAAGAAGGAATGCTGATGGTGCCAAGTGATGCCGCTCCGGAAGCAGGATATATTCTGATTCCTCGAGCTGGTCATGATAACTATTCAGAGATTCACACGATTTGTCAGGATATTTTCATGTTGCCAGCGCAAAGTGACATACAGCCAGTGAAGCAATATTCTAAGCCTGCTCCAAAACCAGATGAAGATGAAGACAAAAAGGACAAGAAGAAGGACAAAGATGAAGCCGACAAGGATAAGATTAAAAATGAGGACAAAGACAAAGCCGAGGAATAGATTCTGGAAAATGGAGCATTTTATGCTAGCAAAATAAACATGAATCCCAAACTCTCGATTCTTATTACTTCATATAGAAATCCAGCAGTGCTCAGACTCTGCATCCGTTCCATTAGAAAATACGTTAAAAACCTTGAATATGAAATCATTGTAGCTGACGGTGAAACAAAAGAAGAAACATATGATTTGATGCGAGAGGAATTTAGCCGGATCACTTTTCTACCCAATAAAAAAAATGTGGGTTTTGGAAAATTAGTCAATCAGTGTTTGAACAAAGCCAAAGGAGATTACTACTTTGTGATCAATTCAGACATTGTTGTGAAAGAAGGAAGTGTCGAAAAATTGATCGACTATCTCGAAAGAAATCCCCAGGTTGGAATTGTTGGTCCCCAATTGATAAATTTTGATAATTCAATTCAGCAGTCATGTTTTCGGTTCTATTCTCCCATGACCATTGTCTATCGCCGAACTTTTCTAGGAAACTTATCTTTTGCCAAAAAACATTTGGATCGATTTATGATGAAGGACAAACAAAAGCAAGTAGACAAGATTGAGACGGATTGGATCATGGGTTCAGCCATGATGACCAGTCGCAAGGCAGCAAAAAAAGTGGGCAGGTTCGACGAGCGGTATTTTATGTATTTTGAAGACGTAGATTGGTGTTGGCGCTTTTGGAAAAACGACTTCGAAGTCGTTTATTGTCCTAATGTGAAAGTTTTCCACTATCATGGAAAACAAAGCAAGAGCAAGAATGCAGTCAGTTCAGTTTTGTTTAACAAATATTCTCGCATTCACATTAAAAGTGCTATAAAGTTTTTTATCAAACATCTGGGAGAGTCCGATCCTCATAAATTATATGATCAAAACAAGCAGAAAGAAGATGTCAGAGAATAAATCAGAGAATAAAATAAATTCAGAAATTCAAAAAGACTATAGTCAGGAGTCGATCGTTTCAAGTCCCAGGAAGAACTCTAAAAAGAAAACCTTCTGGGTCGTTTTGTTTATTGTCATAGCGTTCTATGTGGGTGTGGCTTGGGGCAAAAAAGCCAACCCAATAGCGACAATACCCTCAGGTGAAGTTTCGAGTTTTATCAAAAACCTGTCTAACCCCAAAGAGCTATTTGTTTCAGATCCAGAAAAAAATAAGCCCGACGAAGTTGATTTCAATTTGTTTTGGGAAGCTTGGAAGAAAGTTGATCAAAAATATGTCGACGAAGGCGATCTGAATCCTCAGGAGAGGGTCTATGGATCTATTCGGGGAATGATTGGAGCGTTGGGAGATCCCTATTCCGGCTTCATGGATCCCAGTGAAACAAAGGATTTTAACACGGACATGGAAGGGAGCTTTGAGGGGATTGGAGCAGAGCTGGGAATGAAGGAAGGAATTTTAACGGTGATTGCGCCAATTGAAGGAATGCCGGCAGAAAAAGCCGGGCTTCGAGCGGGAGACAAGATTCTCAAAATCAATGAAGAAGTGACAGCCGACATCACCATTGATGAAGCGGTGAAAAAAATCCGAGGTGAAAAAGGAACCAACGTGACGTTGACAGTGATGCGTAATGGTGATGGGAAGACGCAAGACATCACCATCACTCGAGGAAAGATTGAAATCAAAAGCGTAACCTATGAACAGAAAGAAGATGGCATTGCCTATGTTAGAATTAAAAAGTTCTCAGAAGACACTTCCAACGAATTCAACCGTGTGATTGCTCAGATGATTGCTGACAACACCAAGGGCATTGTTTTGGATATGCGAAACAATCCGGGAGGATTTTTGAGCATCGCAGTTGAGATGGCGTCGAAGTTTGTTCCCAAAGGAGAGCCAGTGGTTTGGGAAGAAGGACGGGATGGTCAAAGAAGTGCCTACAAGGCGCTAGGTGGAGACAGTCTGAGCGAAATTCCAGTGCTGGTGCTTATCAACGAAGGAAGCGCCAGTGCATCGGAAATTCTAGCTGGTGCCCTGCGAGATCTGAAAGGACATGTGATTGTTGGAAAGAAGAGTTTTGGGAAAGGATCAGTGCAGCAATTAGATAATCTTGAAGGAGGATCCAGTTTGCGAATTACTATTGCCAAGTGGCTCACGCCTTCAGGCCAATCAATTCACGAAGTGGGGCTTGAGCCTGATATTAAGGTTGACATAAGCAATGAAGATTATGACAATGATCGGGATCCTCAGTTGGATCGTGCGTTGGAGGAAATCAAAAACAAAATTCAGTAATATTGACTATAGACAATTTTGAGGATATGATGAGTGATACGTGTTTTGCACGTAAGTTTGAGCTTGTTTGAATGAATGGGTCATTAGCTCAGTCTGGTAGAGCAGTTGCCTCTTAAGCAAACGGTCGCAGGTTCGAATCCTGCATGACCCACCTACGCTTTCGTTCCTCAAGCTTCGGTGGGCAGGCCCACAACGCCTACATATGGAAGTTCCAGTGAAATAGAGCTCTCGTGGTGAAATGGATATCACATCTGGCTTCGGACCAGACGTTCCAGGTTCGAGTCCTGGCGAGAGCGCAGAATAGGATAGCCCGGCAAGCTTGCCGGGTCGGACCAGAAGGTTGAAGGTTCGAGTCCTTCCGGGTACGCAGTGATAAAAATATGTCAATAGAAAACTGTGGCGGGGTGAAAGTCCTGGCGAGGACGCAAGAAGCGAATAATCATTAGAACAACGATATGAATAAAGTATTATTCCAGGCAGAAAAGGAAAAATTTGATGGTGATTACACGAAGTATTTGTTTGAGCAATATAAGATTTATATTAAATCAGTTAATCACAATAGCCAGCGCCGTCAGAAGACGAATGATTTCTTCTTGGCGTTGAACACTGGTTTGATTGCTGTTTTAGCAATCGTTCATGCGAATTATTCTGATTCCACATTTATTCTCACGACCTCATCTTTGCTGGGAATGATTATTTGTTTTTTCTGGTTTCGTTTGATTAAAGCTTACAAAATGAAGAACTCCTGTAAATTCAAAGTGATTCATAAGGTAGAAAAAGAATTACCGCTAGGATTGTATAGTGCCGAATGGGAAGTGCTGAAGAATGGAAAAGATCCAAAAACTTTCACTCCATTCACGGCGATTGAATTGAAAATCCCTTGGATTTTTATGGCATTCTATTTGGTGATGTTCATCTGGAGTTTGAATATGTTTTTTTAGATTATATTTTATATATTTAATTCACGAATTAATTCGTGAATTCTCAAAAACATGGCCAGGAGAAAATTAAGCGAAAGACATACTAGAAAGCTTTCCAAAAGTGGAGGCAGCAAGAGTGTCACTTTGACACTTCCAATTGAAATCATCCGCGAGTTGGGCTGGAAGTCCAAGCAGAAAGTGGTAGTGAAAAAACGAGGGAAGGGATAAATATTATTGACTGGAAAGAATAAGGAAAAGCAAACGTTGTCTTGACAGTCTTTTGCTTGAAGGCATTTTTATATTTTGCTTTTTACAATTTAACATTTTTATCATGGCGACTATAGTTCAATGGTAGAACACCAGTTTGTGGTACTGGTTACCAGGGTTCAATTCCCTGTAGTCGCCCCGGTGTAGATTTTATTAAGACGAAAAAAACAGTCCCGTATACGCGGGATTGTTTTTTTCGTATAACTTAGAAGTATCACATAACTAACAGTTTAAAAAACGCAGCGCTCCATAGATCCCAGAGAGTTCACCCAACTGGGCTTTTTTTATTGGGGGAGTTTTTTTGAAAGTGGTGAGAATGCTAGACAAAACTTTTTCAATTTCCTTAAGGGGAATATAGTTGGCTAAAGATCCGCCTAGTATAATCACATTAGGCGACCAAAAAACCGCAGTGTCATTGAGACCAATGGCCAGATAGTGAGCCATGTCTTCCCAAAACTTCTCATCTTTAATGTCACTGGGCATTTGGCCCATTCTTTTTTCAATTGCCTGGCCGCTGATAATTTGTTCAAGATTAACTGGAGGGTCAGCGTGAGGATAGATCGATCCATCAGCATCCACAATTTGTTTGCCTGGTTCGAATCCAAGAGAATTCTCATCAATAACTTTATCTACTACGCGAGCGCCACCGACGCCAGTGCCAATGGTCAAATAGGCAACAATCGAATATTTTTTTCCGGCGCCAAAAACAGCTTCTCCCAAAGCGCCTAGCGCAGAATCATTTTCTAATTTTACATCAACACCCAATTTCTTAGTCAGGATGCTCTTTAATGGTTTCTCAACCCAATTTTTCAAATTAGTCTTGCCTGAGTCAAAAACAATTCTTTCTTTTCCAGGATCCAGCGGTCCGCCAATGCCTCCCGCACAAGCTTCGATTTTTTCATCGCTAGTTAATTCTTGGGCAGTTTTCACAATCAAATCAACCCCTTCTTCAAAAGAGTTGGGAGTGGAAAAAATCCGAACGCGTTCGTTGTCAATTTCGTTTTTATTTTTAGTGGCAGCCAAACGAGTTTTGGTGCCACCGATGTCGAATAGAAGTTGCATAGAGGTAGGTAAAAAGGGTGTTGGAAGTAGGTTAGGTTGTAAGTTTTAGGTCGTAGGGAAAAACATAAAAATCTAAGAAAATTTATTCCAAGCTTCTTTTAGTCGATAAAGCCGTTTTCCGATAATCTCATATTCTTCTATTAATTTTGCAACTGAATGAGGATTAATCTATTCATAATAAATATCTCTCACTTGAGATAAGCTGACTACAGTTTCGTTATTTTCTGATATCGCATCGTCCAAATATTTCTGAAAACCTTTCTTTTGATGTCGCTTTCCAAAGCCTTCTGCAATTAATCGAGGAACGGCCTTACAAGATCTTCTTAGTTGATCAGAAAGAATAAATTTTTCTTCTTTCGGAAGCTTAGGAATCAGCTTCGTGCTTATTATAATTGATAACTTATAAGACTTCTGGAATACTTCTAGATCTTTATAACTTCTTATTTTATTTTTATTTTTTGATTTTTCTTCCATGTAACATAAAACCTAATCCCTATAGCTTTACCTACTGCCAGAACCATATTTCCCTAAAACCTACTTTACAGGCCGTGTTTCCTTTTGTAATCTTTCCATTCACTCTTTGACCAATCTTTTGGTTTTTCGGTCAGGAGTGGTTCATGGTGATAGTTGTCTGGATTGTCATAAAAACTCTTGAAAGTAGCCTTTCTGATTTCGTTTCCACTTTCGTCTTTGACTATTTGATACAAGATTGTTCTCATTTTACCATCTTCTGTTCGTTCCGTCACACGAGGACCATCCAGCTCCACTTGGCGGCCATCGGAAGTGCCATAAATTTCAAATTTCAATATAGTTCCAATGATTGAAGATTGAATTAATATATAAGCTGAGGTGTTGTTCAGATAACGCAGGTCGGGCCTGGGAATGTAGACTGTTGCATCGGTTCCTTGAGGAGAATAATATTGCACCGGATAGGCATGATTGCGTCGTTCAACAATTTCAAAGCCTGAATTGAGAGCCGCTCGAAACATGGTGGTTGACACTTGGCAAACTCCGCCACCAAATTCTGGAATAGTTTCATTTTTTTTGATGACCAACTCTTCCTTATAGCCACTTTTTTCATCTACTGGTCCTAAAGTTTTTACAAAAGAAAATTCTTCACCCGGTTTAATCAAAACGCCATCAAATTTTGAAGTGGCTAATTTGATGTTGAAAATTCGGTTGTTGGGAGAGCCACGAAAATTTGATTGACCCTCGCCAATTTTTTCTTTGATGCCCAGAGCCTGGATATTATCAGTAGAAATTTCAGGTTCAACGAAATGGGTGATCAGGGGAATGTTTTTTTCTGAAGGATTGGTTTTGAAAGCATTTAAAATTTGACCCAGAGACCCTTCTTCATTCAAGTAATAGCCATCTTTGCTTTTTTGAACGATCTGTAATTTTCCTTCACTAGTCATTCTCAATCGGCCATTCTGAGGTTCAGCTTCAATGTCTTTGGCAATAGTTGTCAAATATTTATTAATTTTATCTTCATGAATGAAAAGCATAGCACCCTTTTTGATTTGATCTTTTCCTGAAGAGGCGCTGGTCAGGTCGCACAAAGACAAATTTTGGATTTTTTCGTTGCAATAATAAATGTTTTCAATCTCTGATTGATATCCCTTTTGTCGAACCAAAACAGTGTTCCAGATTGCATACTGGCTCATGTGAAAAGGAATTTTTTTGTTGTCAACGACTAGAAAATAATCTTTGTGTAGGGCGTCCTGCAAATCGTCATTGAAAAAAAAACCGATTTCTTCTTGTTGAGCGAAAGCAAAACCGGTTGGTAATATTGTCCCAAATAATAGCGCAAAAATAATTTTTACTGTTATCAATTTCATGTTTTTTTATTGGTAGTAGTAGGGAACATAAGGTGTAAGCAGTATGTTTGGTTGTAGGACATAGGTCCTATGTTTATATTGACTGACTTATAACTTATACCCAACAACCAGACCTACTGCTGTAAGCCTATTTCCCTAATAACTATACACCCCAAGCATATATTTTTACATCTAAAAGGGCAAGGAGGTTTCAAATTTTAGATTTATGATTTTAGATTTATGATTGGACATCAAAAAACCTTCCAAAAAATTGGAAGATCTCTAAAAAATATAAAAGACTTTAGAAAACTACTTCACAGCTTTTTTGTTTCAGAATCTCAACATTCACGTGTATCCGAAGTATTTATTCCGATTTTAATTCCTCCGCTTGCCATTTTTCCAACACTTCTTTTCGAAGATTGTATGTTTCTTCTGTATTCCCATCTATGTCTTCACGATCTATCATCTTCTTTAGATCTTCTACATTTTTTCTTAAGTCTTCAATATCGGGAAACTGCTCTCTCACTTGTCCTTCTTTGGTTAGATAATTTTTTTTATAATATTCTTCAGCTTTTTGATATCCTGAAAATCTTGCTGTCGTTTTATAATACTCATCACTCTCATACATTTCTTTGTCTTCTAGTTTTTTCACTTCTTTTTCAACCTCTGCCATTTTTATCCTTAAATTATCAATCCCGGCCAAAGCAATTAATTCCATTCCTTCAATTTCTGCTCTTCTTTGCGCAGCTTCACTTTCACTAATTTCATCTTCAGATTTAAAGTCTAACTCCAACTGCCTTTTCAATTTCTTTGCTCTCTGAAGAGCTTGGGAATTTTCTTCTACTTTTTCCATTAAATTGGATGCTTTTTCAATATTCATAATATTTTTGATTAAATGATTTAGTAATAATTGAATTATATTACAAGTTATGTCGACTTTTGTCATTATTTCAAAAGTCTAATAATCCTAAGACTCAATTATAAATCTGAAATCTAAAATCATCAATTCACTAATACCCTCTAACTTGAATCTTTCGAGTCTTAGTAGTGTCAGCCTTGGGAAGTCGCAAAGTCAAAATCCCATTTTTCATTGTTGCTTCAGCTTTATCAGCAATAATTTCGACTGGCAGAATGACACTGCGTGAAAATGGACCCCAATAACATTCTTGATAGTAATAATTTTCTGGATCAATCTCTTCTTCTTGTTTTCTTTCACCGCGAATGGTTACCATGTCATTGTTGATGTTCACATCCAAATCTTCGGGCTTGACCCCGGCAATGGTTGATTTAATAACTACATCATCATCGCTTTGGTAGACATCAATGGTGAGCTGGCCTTCTGCTTCAATCTGTTGATCCATCGAAACAGCTTGCTCTGCTGGTTGCACTGGTGCCTGATAACCTTCCGCTGGAGCGGCTGATTGTTGCTGAGATGCCCCGGGAATTTCATAATCTTGATTTTGTGTTTCCATTTGAGCAAAGTAATTATCTTCAGCTGATTGTTCAAGCGGCTGATCTCCCACAAATTCTTCCGGCTCACCCTCCTCAACCTTCTTAATGCCGGTGAGTTTTTCAAAGAATGATTTTTTTTCTTTAGCCATGGGGGTTATGTGAATTAAAATTTACTATAAAAAATTTCGATTGAATTATAACAACCAATAGACTTCCTGACAAGGGGAATCATCTTGTGACTGAAATAATCACCAGATTATAGAAAACGTGAATGGTGATTGCCAGAACAAAAAGAAGCGAAGGAACAACAAAAGATTCGGTTTTCTTGAAAAAAAATAAACCAATCATGAGTAAAATACTAGTGATAACATGAATCACGAAGGGGGCAAGAGCAGCGAGAACGATGGGGTTGTGGTTGAGGGAAATAAGAAACACTTCGAATAGTCCAAAACCAACTCCAAACAAAACTGGCAAAATGAAAAAATTTTGCCAGCGCGGGTCTTGCTCGATGTTACTCCAATCTATCAAAAACCACAAGATGATCAGTTTCAAAATCTCTTCAATCAAAACTAGTCCCAAAATCGAAATGAATGTTTCTGACTGCTGTGGAGAATAAAAAACAGCCGAAATGGCCAGAGTCAAAACAGCCGCGATGGTTCCCCCGACAAAAAATAACGCTGAAGATTTCAAAAGACTAGGTTGAGAGTCCATCAAGATATGATTTTAGTTTTTCTATTTGGTCATTTTTCTCAGCCAATTTTTCTTTTTCCTGATCAACAATTTTTTTTGGTGCCTTGTCGACAAAAGATTTGTTTTTAAATTTTTTTTCCAGGCTAGCAGAATATTTTTCTGCGGCTTGGATTTCTTTTTCTAAACGGGCTTTTTCTTTGTCAATATCAATGACATCCTTAAGCGGAATGTGAATTTCAATTCCATTAACAGAATCGGAAAAAGATTTGGGTAGCTTTTCTCCTTTTTCTTCAATCTTGAGGTTTTCAATTCCAGTTCGAAGATTTCTGATGATATTTTCCTGAGATTTGATGAGCTCTACATTTTTTCCAGTATAGATCACCACATCAATTTTTTGTTTTGGTTCTATATGATATTGAGCCCGAGCGTTGCGAATTACAATGATGATTTTTTGAACAGTCTTGAAATCAGTTGTATCATTTGTAGTGAACGCAGATCTGCGTTCACTATATTTCGGCCAATTAGAGACTAGCAACATTTTTTCCTCTCCCATTTCCTCCCAAATCTTCTCAGTGACAAATGGAATGAAAGGATGCCAAAGTTTGAGCAAATCTTTTAGAATCATATTCAAGATCGCTGCTTTGGTTTCCTTGTTTTCCTCAAATTTACTCACTTCCAGATACCAATCAGCCAAGTCGTTCCAAGTAAAATCACGCAACTTTTCACCAGCAGCAGAAAATTGATACTTATTTAAATCTATATTTAATTCATGAATTAACTCGTGAATTCTTTTTAGAATCCATCGATCAGCCAAAGTCAATTTATCTGATAATTTCTGAAACTTTACTTGAGGTTTCACCGCGAGTACTCGCGGTGAAACCTCGGCATTTTTTCTACCATTTTCAAGAATATATCGAGATATATTCCATAATTTATTAGAAAAATTTCGAAAGCCAGCAATTTTTTCTTCAGACAATCGAAAATCTTTTCCAGGTGCCGCACCAACGACCAATGATAGGCGAGTGGCATCGGTGCCATACTTTTCACACATGTCCAGTGGATTGATGACGTTGCCCTTCGATTTGCTCATTTTCTTTCCATGTTCGTCAAGCACCAAGCCATGAAGGTAAACATCTTTGAAAGGAAGATCACCCACAGCATAGGTGGTCATGATGATCATACGAGCTACCCAGAAGAAAAGAATATCATAACCTGTTTCAAGCACATCAGTTGGGTGGTACTGACTATAGTCCTTACTATCAATGACCAGTTTCCCGTCCTCAATTCTAATTTGATCGAGCTTGTTGGCTAGAGTTGAGAAAGTCCAAAGCCCGGAAGAAAACCAAGTGTCAAGCGTGTCCGGATCTTGAGTCCAACCGTCTTCTCTTGGCGCTTTAACGCCAACATAAGCTTCGTCATTTTTGTACCAAACAGGAATTTGATGTCCATACCAAATCTGGCGTGAGATGCACCAATCACGCAGATTTTCCATCCAATGGAAATATTGTTTTTCAAACCTTTCTGGAATAATTTTAATTTTTCCTTCTCGAACAACTTCCAAACAAATTTCTTTGATAGTTTTTGAGTCTTTAGAAGCTAAGTTTCCAAGGAAACTTAGCTTCTTTTTGGGTAGCGGCTTATTCACATCAATAAACCATTGTTCAGAAGGAAGCGGCTCAATCGGCGTGTCGCAGCGATAGCAAACAGCGATATTGTGGGAATAATTTTCGTCTATGTGATCAATCAAGCCCATCTTCTTCATGTCAGCCACAATTTTTTTACGTGCTTCTTTGGTAGTTAGACCAGCATATTTTTCACAATTTTCCATCATCTTTCCATCTTCATCGATAATTTTTTTGGATGGCAGATCATGTCTCTGGGCGATTTCATTATCAACCAAACTGTGAGCAGGGGTTACTTTAATAGCGCCGGATCCAAATTCAGGATCAACTGATTTGTCAGCCACGACTTTAATTTTAAATTCTCCCAGCACTCCAGGAATGTCGTATTCCTTTTCCACCATATCCTTATATCTCTCATCGTCAGGATGAACAGCCACAGCCGTATCGCCCAACTTGGTTTCTGGTCGGGCAGTGGCCAAAGTGAATGGTCCATACTTGATCCAATAAAGCTTTCCATTTTCTTCGATGTATTCTACTTCATCATCAGCCAAGGTTGAATGGCAGCGAGGGCACCAATTAACAATTCGTTCACCACGATAGATCAAACCATCGTCATACATCATCTTGAAAACAGAATAGACCGCTTTATGGCGTGTTTCATCCAAAGTGTAGGCCTCACGCGACCAATCACAACTAGAACCCATTTTTTTCACTTGCCCCACGATGGTATCGTGCGATTCCTCAGCATATTTCTCTACTCTATCCAGAAATTTTTTTCTTCCCAGTTTGTGTCGATCAGTGCCTTCTTCTTTGAGAATTTTTTCCACTTTTGTTTGGGTGGCAATAGCAGCGTGATCTGTTCCCGGGGTCCACAAAGTTCGATGACCCAGCATGCGGTGATAACGAATCAGAATATCTTCCACAACCAGCATTTCAGCGTGACCCAAGTGAAGCGTGCCAGTCACATTGGGTGGGGGCATGACAATTGAATAGCTTTCGGCCTTTTCATCCACGTCTAAACTGTCAGGGTTAAACATTCCTGACTTTTCCCATTTCTCATAAATCTCATCCTCATATTTCTTGGGCTCGTATGCTTTTGGTAGTTCTTTCTTCATATATTTTTTGACCCAGAAGTGTTTGCCTCTGAGTCATGGTTTACTTTCTTTTTCTCCTCTTGTTTTCTTAAGACCCTTGATAATTTTTTCCTCAGCACTTTTTATAATTCTTTTTTTTAGATCCTCGTCCAGCTTCTTCCACTGCCCAAGTTCTTCGTGTAAGGCCTCTAGGGCGTGAGCCTCTAACATCTCGGCAACTAAACGTGAATCTATATCGCGAAGCAGTAGTATGATCTCCTCTATTGCGCCCCAGACATGATTCAATAACGCATGTTCTCGAATACTCCTTTTTCTTCTGTTGCTAGTATATTTCGGTACGTAGGGCATGTGACCTCCTCTGTTTGGGTTCAACTTTTATCTTACTGGACATATCAAAAAACGCAAGGCTAAGCCAAAAGATGAGTAGTCCTTGAGGAAGAGTCCAGAAATAATGATCAATTAATCCCAGAAAAAGGAAAGCCAAAAGTAAAATAAAAAAAGGATTTCCAACCAATGATTGCAGATTCAAAGTGCGCCCCAACTTTACTCTCATATATGCATATATGAGAGTGGAAACAAAGATTAGGAGAAATACCAGGCCGACGAGACCGATTTCTGAAGCAATGAGCAGATACAAATTATGAACTGGCTGAAATTCCCAAGGTTGAAGCGTTGCACCGACAGAAGAATCAGCTAGGGCAATGACAAAATTTCCTGGTCCCACTCCGGTGAGTGGATTTTGAACAATAATTTCTGCTGCGGCAGCGCTATATCTTCCTCGCAGTTCAATGGAATTGTCATTAAAACAATTAGAAAAACAAAGACGGGGAGCAAAAATATTATAAAGTAAAAAAGTAACTGCAAAAATTGCCAACACTGCTAAGGCTGTTTGGAAAATAGAATGAATACGCAGTTGTTTGCACCAGCCTCGATAGACATCGCCTACTTTTTTGCGATGTCCAATCCACAATAAAATAATAAAAACGACAGTAGCCAAGATTACACTGCGAGAATAGGTCAGGCAGACACCGAATAAAATCATTACAGTTCCAATTGTATAGAAATAATTTTTGGAAAGCAGATCGCTGACATATTTATATTTTTTCTTGTAAAAGGGAGAAGATTTTTTATAAATCAACAAGAAAGCTCCACAGGCCAACGACAGTAACAAAAACGCAGCTAAAAGATTGGGATGAGGAAAAGTGCCATAAGCGCGGATCAGTTTTTCTCCCAGGATTTCAAATTTAGCCACGCCCAAAATTTCTGGTGCAATGACGCTTTCCCCCAGAATTTTCAGTCCGACTGATTTTTGAAAAATGAACTGGCAAAGAGCAATAAGTGATTGGAGAGTTCCACTAAGAAAAATTATTAAGATTGAAATATAAAATGGTTTTGAATCCCATCCGGGTTTCTTAACTCCCCGAGAATTACTCATTCGCAATTCTCCACTTTTGCCCCAAGAGGGGGAACTTGAAAGAATGCTATTAGCTATCAAAAAGAAAACGACTGCTTGTGCGATCCTCAAAGTTTGTTGGAAAGCCACTGTCTGGTTGAGGGCCAAAACCGACGTTATAACGGTCGTTATAACGAAATAGAAAAGGGGGTTAGTGAAAATCTTTTTTGATGTTGAAGTCTTTGGTCGTTTATTCTGCAGCCAATCAAGCAGAACAACTAGCAATAACAGAATAAAAATCAAATCGAATGCGTAGAAAGAGTGTGTGATGTGTTCGCGAAAACCTTCGAGATTGTTGATTCGATCGAAATTAAAAATTATCCGCAAATTGAACGGAATGAGGAAAAGGAAGAGATAAAATAGATAGATTTTATATTGGTTGAGTTTCTGCATTGTCTCGCAACACTACTACTTGTTTTAATTGTAACTTTTTTATTGAAACTTGTTAAATGAGATTTCGGGTACTATACTAGAAGCACAATGAGCTTTTTAGATAACATTTTTAAAAGCGGAAACACGCTCTATTATCCCGGCTGTCTGACAAAATTTGCTGGAGAAGGGATGCTGGAGCGTTATCGGAAAATCCTGGAGGCCGAGGGAGTTGATTTTTTGTTGCTCAAAGACAAAGAATTTTGTTGTGGTTCACCGGTGAAAAATGCGGGAGCAATTGAAGAATATGAACGATTGGCCAAGGAAAACTTCAAAATTTTCAGGCAACACAATGTCACCAGAGTGATCAGCAATTGTCCGGCTTGCACATTGATGTTCAAAAAAGAATATCCGAAGATTCTTGGAGATGAATGGAGAATCGAAGCAAGACATGTGGCGGAAATAATTGACAAGGCAAAAACTAAGTTAAAAACTCCCACCCCCTCTGAATCTCCCCCTCGGGCAGGGGGAGAAAAGGTTGCCGCTACCTATCATGATCCTTGTCACCTCGGGAGACATTTGGGCATCTATGATCAACCAAGGGAAATTATCAAAAAAGCAGGCTATCAATTAGTCGAGCTGGATTTGCATGGCGAGAAGAGTTTTTGTTGTGGCGGTGGTGGCGGAGTGAGTTCCAATGATCCCGAACTTTCCAACAAGATTGCCAAGGACCGAATTGGGCAAGCCAAAATGACTGGAGCGGATGTCTTGATCACCAGCTGTCCTATGTGCTATATGCATTTGAAGAGGAACAATGGCGGGATCAAGGTGATGGAGTTGAGTGAGTTGTTTGATGTGTAGGTTTTACGAATCATGAATTTAATTGTGTTTCTTCCTTTGAAAAAGGGAGAAGGAAAATATAGGCGAATGTAATAAGCCATATTTTTCAGAGGGATTTTCAGTACTATAAATTCAAATCCCCCTGAAGAATTGGACTCATCACGTTACCTTTCGGTAACATGATTCGTCTCAATTCTTCTTCCCCCTTTGCTAAAGGGGGAAATAAAGAAGGAATGCAAATCATAATCAGGCGCAATAAGAGAAACAAGCGAATCAGAATTTCTGTTGGAGAAGACGGAAAAGTTTTGGTGACCTATCCCTGGTGGTCAAATCGAAAGCAAGCAGAGAAGTTTACTCAGCAAAAACGAAATTGGATTGAAAAGAATGTGGCCAAGATGAAAGCCAGAAAAAGCGACAGTTTACTCAAAAAAGGAACCAGGCAAGATTATTTGGATAATAAAGAGAAAGCACGAAGATTGATTGAAAATAAGATCAATAGGTTTAATCAGTATTATAATTTTCGAATAAATCGCATTTCCATCCGCAATCAAAAAACTCGCTGGGGAAGTTGCAGTAAGAAAGGAAATCTGAATTTCAATTGGCGGATTGTGTGGCTGGAAGATGAGCTGGCTAACTACCTGGTGGTGCATGAAATGTGTCATTTGAAAGAAATGAATCATTCGAATTTTTTTTGGGAATTAACTGCTAGAGCCATACCTGATTATAAAATCATTTCTAAAAAGCTGCGATTGATTTGATATGGAACAAAAAAGGCCTTTTATTGATATTTAAGGCCTTTGATGGCAGAGTTCTAAATATAGGTTGGAAGTTGATTACAGGAGAGGAGCGTGGAAAGTTAATTGATATACTACATTTCCACGATAATCCCGGATGATTTCCATTCCGTGGAGCATATTCCCGGTTGATTTCCACCATTTACATTCATAAAACAACAATCCGTCATTTCTTGCAAAACTGAGGGGCCCTCGATAGGGCGTGCTTGAAGAAACTTCTTTTAATGCTGATTTTAAAAAGCTAAACACAAATTCGACTTGCTCTGAATGAGTGTAATAACACTGTCCACAGTATGACATTGACCAAACTAAGACAGTATTATGACTATCGTCGATATAAGCGGCCTCGACTCCGAAGAAGGGATTAGATCCCCAGTAATAGTCTGTAAACATGACATTGCCTACTTGGACCCAGAATCGTTTTGATCCATCAGGCAATTTGCTGTAGGTACTATTCTTGGATGGATAGCCGTTCAATTTACAATTAACTAGTCTCCTGAGAAAAAGTTCATAACCTTTTCGGTCTTGAAAGAACGAATTCATAAGACAACCTCCTTTTGGAATAAACTAGAATATGTTAAGTATTTGTCTTCTATAAAACTAATATTTATATCATAATAATAATAAATTATTAAGACACAACTATGCCAAAAATTATTTTCGACATTGAAACAATTGGGGAAGACTATGACCAGATGGACGAAGTCACCCAAAAAGTGCTGACCAAAAAAATCAGAGTTGGTGATGAGCCGGGAGAAAAATTTGACGAAGAATTGGAGAAAATCAAAAATGAGCTGGTTTTTTCACCGCTGACAGGCGAAATTGTCGCGGTGGGAGTTCTGGACGCTGACACCAAGAAAGGCGCAGTCTATCACCAGAATTTAGCCGATGATGCCAAGGAGTTTGAAGAAGAAGGAATCAAGTTCAAACCGATGGGCGAAAAAGAAATTCTAGAAAGTTTTTGGAAGGTGGCGGAGAAGGCAGAAGAATTTGTCAGTTTCAATGGGAGAGGGTTCGATGTACCCTATTTGATGATTCGCAGTGCTATTCACAAGATTCGACCGAGCAAGAATCTGATGGCCAATCGCTATTTAAATTTGCAACCACGCGATTCAAAGCACGTTGATCTGATGGATCAACTCAATTTCTATGGAGCAGTTTGGGGACGAACAAATTTACATTTGTGTTGCCGAGCTTTCGGAATCAAAAGTCCCAAAGAAGAGGGGATCAATGGTGATGACGTAACTCGGCTTTTTGGGGAAGGAAAACATCTCGACATCGCTCGCTACAATGCGCGAGACTTGGTGTCGACGAGGGAGTTATATGATTATTGGAATAAATATATGAGATTATAATACGAATCTACAAATAAATGCTAATCTGCAAATGTGCGAATCAAAGATAACGAAGGAAAAATAATTTATCCAGAATTGTCATACGAAATAACAGGCATGCTTTTTGAGGTTCACAATGAATTAGGCAACTATTGTCGGGAAAAACAATATTGTGATGCCTTGGAAAAACTTCTCATTGAAAAAGGGATGTTCTACGAAAAAGAAGTAATAGTCGAGACGGAAAGTGAATATATCAAAAACAATAGTAATAGAATAGATTTTATTATAGAAGACCAAATTATTCTGGAAGTGAAAGCAAAAAGAGGATTCGTCAGAGAAGATTACAACCAAATAAAAAGATACTTAAGATTCTCAAATAAGAAATTAGGATTGCTTATCAATTTTCATCAAAAATACCTAATTCCAAAACGCGTGATCAACTCATATGCTAAGGAATAAACATTGGCATATTTGTAGATTCGTATAAGATTCGCGGATTAGTATTATAAAACATGTCAAGATTTTTAGACGATAAAACCAAACAATCAATCAAGAAAGTAGTTTACAACTACGGAAAAAAGCGCATTCGGACGCTGGAAGATTTGGGCGTGACAAAAGATGAATATCGGAACGAAGTGAAAAAAATCAGAAAAAAAGTTTTTGGTGATAACTTTGAAAAAAACTTAAAAGAAGCGAAAGAAAATCTGCAAAAACATGGGTTTAAAGTTTCTGAAGTTAGAGACGCAGGTGAAGCACGAAATTTACTAAAAAAAATCTTCCAGCCAAAGGCTGGTCCGCCTTGGGCGGAAAAAGGTACCTCTAAAGATACAGATAAGATCGTAAAGTCTAAATCAAACATGGGGAAGGAAATTGGCGTTGAAAAATTACTAGAAAAAATGGGGCAGGATAATTTTGAAACGGATCTAGGAGACTTCGTGGTGAATTTGATGGAAGAAGAAGATCAACATTATGTGTTGCCAGCGCTTCATTTGAATAGTAAACAAATTGCTGAAAGGATTAAAGAAGTCTATGGAGATGAAGTGAAAGCTGATCCAAAAAAACTCACTCGCTATCTTTGTAAAAAAATAAGAGCTAATATTTTACAAGCAGACACGGGAATCACCGGGGCGAATTTTTTCACGCAGACGGGACAAGTTGTGTTGTTAGAAAATGAAGGAAACATTTCTCTGGTTTCGCGTATTCCTGAGAAGCACATCGTAATTTGTGGAATCGATAAATTGGTTGAAACTATTGAAGATGCAACTCAACTTTGTCGAGTAGCGGCAGTTTTTGGAACTGGTCAAGATTGTGCTCAGTATATTTCAGTTGTTTCTGGACCATCAAAAACAGCTGATATTGAAAATCAACTAGTGGAGGGAGCTCAGGGGGCCAAAGAAGTGCATCTAATATTGGTGGACAATGGAAGAAGGGAAATGGTCAAGAAAGGATTCGATGAAATGGTGCGTTGCATCAATTGTGGAGCCTGCGTCAATTTTTGTCCAGTCTATCATCAAATGGGCAAAAAATATGGCGGAAAATTTGCTGGATCAAAAGGAATCATCATGACAGCCAATCTATCGCTCCAAGAGGATGGAGCGCGCGGATCCGCGCAGACTGAACGCGGATTGGCGCGGAAGGGTGCGAACGATGCAAGTCGTGATCTAGATAATGAAATGCTGAGAAGGGCCAAAGACGCCGGTAGTTTTTCTTGTACCTTCTGCGGAGTCTGTCACCGGAATTGTCCCATGGGAATTAAACTACCATATTATGTTCGAATGATTCGTGCAGAGCAGGAGAAAAAAGGAATGCAAACTGAGTCGAACAAAGAGATGTTAAAAAATATAAAAAAACACAATAATCCATTTGGCGAGAAGTCGGACGATGAAATTCCAGATAAGCTATATTGTTGCTGATTTTATAGAAGGTTAAAGCCGACGAAAGAATTATTGCTGAATAAAATCCCGATTTTGTCTATCGGGTATTTGTTTTTTTAAAGTAGCAGTTTCCAAAATCAAAAAGCCAAAAATAGGTGTTATTCACAACAGCAATCAAGTAACACTACAATATACTGAAGTGGGATGTGTTGAGAAACAGAATGTGATTCTGTTGTTAGTAGAAAATCATTATTTGTTTAAAATAATGATTAGGAAAACAAAAAGGGCCTGGTTGGGCCCGAAGATTTTAAAGTTTTTTTGGACTGTTCTTTGCCCAGAGATTCGGTCTGCACGAATGACGCTGGACAAAGACGGCATTGCCGTGATGTCCATCTATAGTCTTTTAGACTACGAACATCCTTGCCGTAAACTCCGGAGCAGGGACAAAGAACAGTTACCATTAAGTATTGAAGGTTTTGTAAAAATTGTCAAACAAAAAGCTCCGTAAAATCCGTGATGCAGTCACAAGTAGAATTGTCTTTGCGCAGTAGAGTTTATTGGGGCACATTCCAAAAGCTTCAAAAATTTTAGATTATCCATTGTTCACTTTGATATATCAATATATCAATATATCAAAGTATAGAGATGGAATGTTTTAGTTGCAGGGAAGGTTTTGTGTGGATGTCAAATAAAAAACCCCGAGAAGTCAATGGCGGTGAATGACTAAGTTTCTTACCGCGGGACTTAACGGGGCATATACTGACTTCCCTAATTCAGAGAAGTTTTTTGTGTAGAGCGGGCTCAGTATCTGGGAACCGAACCCACTCAGGAGGAAAGAGGAACAAGATGGAACACCCTTAGTCAACCAAAATACTGGAAAAAAGTCAAGTAGTGTGCTATTCTGCATTGACCTGATTGATAGTATCAAAGGAATAACACTTGACGAGGGCGCCCATCTTCGCAGAATTATACAAAAAAGCTTTTGCCTTATAAATATGAAGGCATTTGCAAATTAACAGTATAAAAAAGCGTAGCTTCGGTGGGTTTCGCCTTTTCAGGCTTAATAAAAATAATAGCAAAAATGCCAATAATGGATTGTCCCAATCTGAATGATTGTCCCAACAAGACCGATGAAGAATTGGTCACTTTCGTGAAAAACAAAAAGGATTGCTATGTCTGCCTGATGGAACGCTATGATGACAAAATGATGCGCTACGTGCGCCGGATTAGTGGCGTGGATGAAGAAACGGCGGCGGACATTGTGCAGGAAGTTTTCTTGAAAGTTTACATCAATCTCAACTCTTTTGACACCGATTTGAAATTTTCCTCATGGCTCTATCGAATTGCCCACAATGAAACAATCAATTACTGGCGCCGTAATAAAAAAAAGACAGCCAACAATGTTTCTTGGGATGACAATGAAGCGCTGAAGAATATTATCAAAGATGATTATGATACTGAACAGGGAGTCTATCAAAAGATCACCAATGAGCAAGTCAAAAAAGCAATTGAAGAAATCGACGAGAAATATAGGACTGTTTTAGTTTTGAACTATTTGGAAGGGAAGAGCTATCAGGAAATTGCTGACATTTTGAAAAAACCAATTGGAACAGTAGGCACACTGCTCAACCGAGCCAAGAAAGTTTTGAAGAAACAGTTGACACAGCAGGGAATCGATGCCAGCATCGCGACCCGCAACATCTAATATTTTATATACCGAAACTCAAATGAGCAACAAAGAAAAAATCAGCGGAAAGGTTTATGAAGAAATTAAAAAAGAAGAGGTCAAGATGAAGCCTCGTTGTTTTTTTGCATTCAAATCTTTAGCTTGGTTGACATTGGCAGGGATGTTTTTTGTTCTGACAGTTTTTTTGATCAGCGCTTCAACCACCTATATCGGGAATTTTCAAATGGGTGTCATGGCGGCACAAAAGCCGGGATTATTCTTTGGGTCACTTCCCTATTTTCTGATTGGTTTGACAATTCTTTTTATCTATCTAGCGGCTCGATCATATCGAAAAAGTCGCCGTCTTTGTCAGCATGAGGAGTGGATGCTTTTGGGGGTGATCGTTTTTGGAGCGTTGGTGATAGGAGTAGTAGCTTCTTATGCCCGGCTTGATCGTGGTGTCATGAGCCTGCTCGAAAATCAAAAAGGATATGACATGATTATTGTCACTTCAAAAGAATATTGGTCTCAACCGGAGAAGGGAACATTATCGGGAGTGGTGACTGCTCAAGCAAGTAAGAAAATGTTTTATCTTGAAAATTGGGAAGGAAAAAATTGGATTGTGTTTGTCGTGGATAAGAATCCAATTTCGAAAACTCAGGTTAAAGCTCAAAACACACCAGGATCATTCAAGATAGTTCGAATGGTAGGAGAACAAAAAAAGCCAGCAGAATTTGCGGCTTGGGCAGTTTGGAAGTGGTAGAAGAAAATTAACAATCTCGATTGATAAAAACCCTCTGTGTCCCTCTTTATAAAGGGGGAAGAAAAATACGGGCAAGTATAGCGAGCCGTATTTTTCAGGGGTTTTTTATTATGTCCACGGTTTACTGCCTTTTCCTTCCTTGCCTTTGATAAGCATGATTATTCCAGTAATGGCCAGGCCACCAACAATAGTGAAGAAGGCAATCATTTCACTGGAGAAATCCGAACGAATCAAATCAGCAAACACAATCACTGCTCCAATGAGGATGATCAGAGCAAAAGTGATAAAGATATGCATCACGGGCACGTGTTTGTCGTTGACGTCTTTGATAATGACGGGTGCCAAAGTGAAGGCCATTATTGCAGCCACAAAAAACCAGAGAGCGAAATATAAATAATCTCTCAGTGACAGCTGAAAGAAAGCGATGAATAAAAATACAATTATGGGTAGGATGAGGAATTTACGAAGCATCAGAGGAGAATTATAGATTACTTTAAACTACAAGAAACTTATTCATTTCCCCTCTTTTGGAAAGAGGGGACTAAGGGGAGTTAAGTGAATTGGCCGGTCTCTATTGCTATTCAAGCTAACCCCTCTTAATCTCCCCTTGCACCAAGGGAAGCAAATAAACCTGAGAAGAGAATCTTCTTTGTTAAATTATAGCATATTCCCAAAAAAAGATGAACCGCGACTTTTAATAAAGCCGCGGTATGTAAAAAGTGATTTCGAGCCCCTTTTGTCTTTATTATACCAATCCAAGTCCAATTCCTCTGAAAAGACCTGATTTTTCATTAGTTTTCAAAATGCAGAATCGATCTTCAAAAGGCTGGAAGATATGGTAGTCATTGAGGAGCGATTCAGTACGAACGAGGATTGCTCCGCCTGGAAAGAAACAAACTTGGATGATGGCTTCTCGGTTTGGACAGGTTTCTTGGAGCCCTGAATCATTAAAAGCCACTCCTTCTTTTAACACGAATAGCAACAGATTTCCCCTGGCCAGATGTTCTTTCTCTAAGTAGCTCGCACTTACGGTCTTTATCATGTCAATCTCCTCTTTTTAAAAGGAAACATCATTGCCAGAAACATCTTCAATCACTTTTCTTATTATCCCGGCGACTTTGCGGAATCCGTGGAAACTCCATTTGAATCTACGAGATGAAGGCCTTGTCCTAGTTGCACTGACAAAGTATTGAGCGAAGACTGTAAAGCCGGGAACGGGTCCACATGCCAATTGATATCTTTTGTCTTCATCATCGCCGCTCACTTCAATGTTCATGACCAGTCGTAATGCGAGATGCTTAACCTGGTCTAGGCCCTCTTCACTTTCCAAAAAGAGAACGAGTTTTTCAAAATCTTTATCAGTGAAATCTCTAGGGACTCCCAGAACAAAGATATCCCCATCGAGTATTTCTTTTAGCTTAGTTATACGAATTAATTCCCAAGACATTGCGACCTCCTTTCATTAGGTAGATTGATGATAATTTAAGATACCTTGAAAAAATGCTTTTTATAAGCTAAAATTAATTTGTCTATTTAATGAACTGCAATAATTATTGACATAAACATGACAAAAAAGCAACCAATTCCGAAATATAATTTCAAATCTATCGAAAAAAAATGGCAAAAATCCTGGAAAGACTCAGGTGTTTTTCGACCCGATTTGGACAAAGCCAAGAAGCCATTTCACAATCTGATGATGTTCCCCTATCCCTCCGCAGAAGGATTGCATGTGGGGAACATGTATGCCTTCACCGGAGCCGATGTCTATGGGCGTTTCAAGAAGTTAGAAGGCTATGACGTTTTTGAGCCGATTGGTTTGGATGGATTTGGCATTCACAGTGAGAACTATGCCATGAAAATTGGCGAACACATTAGCGATGTTTCTAAAAGGAGTGAGAAAAATTTCTATCGGCAATTGCATGAAATCGGAAACATGTATGATTGGTCGCGGACAGTGGAGACTTACAAACCGAATTATTATAAGTGGACTCAATGGATTTTTCTGCAGATGTTCAAGAAGGGACTAGCCTATCAAAAAGAAGCCAAGGTGAACTGGTGTCCTTCATGTAAAACAGTTTTGTCTGATGAACAGGTGATTGCAGGAAAGTGCGAACGCTGCGACAGCGTTGTTGAGAAAAAAGAATTAAAGCAATGGTTTTTTGCTATTACTAAATATGCCGATCAGCTATTAAAGAATTTAGATTGGATCGACTGGCCGGATGATGTGAAAACCAATCAGAGGAATTGGATTGGAAAAAGTAAAGGTTTGGAAGAAGAATGGAAAGTCAAAGATATAAAATTAAAATTGAAAACTTTTACCACCTGGCCACACACCACTTGGGGAGCTACTTTTATGGTTGTTGCTCCAGAACATCCTGTTGTTGATGAATTAGTCCAAGGCACAAAATATGAAAAAGGAGCCAAAGATTTCTGCCGGAAGGTGATTGAAGAAAAAGTCAAAGACCCAGCCAACGTCGAAAAGAAGAAAGAAGGATTTTTTACAGGTCGGTATGCGATCAATCATCTCAATGGCCGGGAAATGCCAATTTATACTGCTAATTTCGCTGTCTATGAATATGGCACGGGAATTGTAAAGTGCACTCCCACTCACGATCAAAGAGATTTTGAGTTTGCCAAAAAATATAAGCTAGATTTGGTGCCCGTGATTTATCCCAAGGGAGAAAAGAAGCTTGATCCAAAGAAAATGAAAAAGGCTTATGTTAATGAGGGACTGATGATGAATGCTGGGAAATTCGATGATATGCCAACCAAGAAAGCTCGAAAAGCAATTGGTGATTTTTCTGTCGAAAAGGGAAATGGAAAATGGACGGTTAATTACAAATTACGTGACTGGTGCATTTCACGGCAAAGATATTGGGGGCCGCCGATTCCGATTGTCTGGTGCAAGCGCTGTGCGCTTGGACCCCACCTAAATCCTCCCCTTAGTAAGGGGAGGAAAAAGGAGGGGCTGAAAAGGATTAAAGTTTTAATGATCCATGGTTCTTCAGGTCGGACGAAAGCTCACGACAAAGATTATGTTGAACCGAATGTTCGACATTGGCATAGCTGGCTTGAAAAAGAGCTGAAAAAGAACGGATTTGAAGTTATAAATCCAATTATGCCGACAGACTGGAAGCCGGACTATGAAGACTGGAAAGAAACTATTGATAATTTTGATGTTGATGAAGATACAATTTTAGTTGGAACAAGTGCCGGAGGAGCTTTTATATTAAAATGGCTATCAGAAACAGGGAGAAAAGCTAGAAATGTTATTTTAAATGCTCCATCTAAAAAATTAGTTAAGAGAGAAGAGCGAATAAAAGGCTTTGTTGATTTTAAAATTGACTCGAGTTTGAAAAACCAGATTGAGAGTCTGACCATTTTTATCTCAAATGACAAAACTCATCGAGTTGAAAGTGCAGAGATGATTAGCAATAAGTTGGGTGCAAAATTAATAAAACTTAAAGGCAGGAAGCATTTTTGTGTAGATGATAATCCAAAGAATAAGAAGTTTCCAGAATTGCTAGAGAAAATCCAAGAGAGTATTGAGCCAGTGGCAGTCTCGGTTCCCGAGGAAGATCTTCCGGTGAAATTACCACCGATGGAAGATTTTTTGCCGGAAGGGAAAGGCAAGGGGCCTTTGGCCAAAAATGAAAAGTTTGTCAAAGTTAAATGCCCAGTTTGTGAAGGAGACGCCGAGCGAGAAACCGATGTCTCGGATCCGTTCCTCGACAGCGCTTGGTATTTTTTCCGCTATCCATCGACTGAATTTAATGAGGTGATTTTTGACAGAAAGCGAACCAAGAAATGGCTGCCGGTGGACAGTTACATTGGTGGCAAGGAGCACACAGTCTTACATCTTCTTTATTCTCGTTTCATGACCATGGTTTTGAAAGACTTGGGTTACATTGATTTTGACGAGCCTTACAAGAGATTTTTTGGACATGGTTTGATTACCAAAGACGGGACTAAGATGAGCAAATCGAAAGGCAATGTGGTTAACCCCGATGATGCGATCAAAAAGTATGGTGCTGACACTGTACGGCTCTATCTTCGATTTGTAGGAGACTTTGCCCAAGGTGGTGACTGGCGAGACAGTGGCATTGAAGGAATGCACAAGTTCCTCAATCGAATGTGGAAAGTTTTTCATGAGGTAGGAGCAGACGATACAAAGTCTGTAGATGACGCAGATCTGCGTCATCTACAAAACAAGACAAAGCCATTGAACATGTCTATGATTGACAAAACAATCAAAGTTGTTGGAGAAGATATTGAAAAACTTTCTTTCAACACAGCAGTGGCGAGGATTATGGAATATGTCAACTGGATGCGGGATCACAAAGATGATTTTAACAAAGTTCAAGCTAAAAAGGTAAAAGAGACGTTAGCATTGGTTATAGCCCCAATGGCACCTCATATAGCGGAAGAATTTTGGGCTGAACTTCAAATCCTCCGTCCCGGCAAGGCCGGGACACCCCCTTTGCTAAAGGGGGAAAATAAGAAAGCCCAGAAGCATACTTCAATCTTTGAACAAAGATGGCCCAAGTTTGATCCCAAGAAAGTAATTGAAGATGAAATTGAATTGGTGATTCAGGTCAATGGCAAAGTGCGTGATAAAGTGATGGTTTCAAAAGATATTTCAGAGAAAGAAGCAGAGAAGATTGCTTTGGGAAGCGAAAAAGTACAAAGACACTTAGGAAGAAAGAAACCAAAGAAAGTGATTTATGTGAAAGGACGGCTAGTTAACATTGTAACTTAACACGAGCACTCTCATATATGCATATATGAGAGTGTGTGCGGGTTGCCCTTGGAAGTGAGAAAATTCAAAAATATTTAGGCAGTAAGAAGCCAAAGAAGGTGATTTATGTAAAAGGGAGGTTGGTGAGTGTAGTTGTATAAAAGAATTAATAAAATTAAGGAGCATTTATAAATAACAAAAAGGTAAATATGAAATATTTTGTACAGATCAACGAAAGTAATCCGAATATGATGGTTGCTGGAGAATTAACCAAGCTAGATGAATGTGAATATTGCGATACGACAACAGGTGCTTTCGATGGTTTGGCTAAGATTAATGCACATAAGAGTACTTGGGAATCAGCGATGAACAACATCGTAACTAAATTCAATGGAAAAATAGACAAAAAGAATTTTGAACTACACATCATAAGAACGGTGCTCCATTTTGTTGGCGACGATATTGGAAATAACCTACCATTTTGGTGGTTAGTAGAATATTCAAGACCAGATAAGATTGACTTTGGAAAATTCAGGGCGATAACGGAAGCTTATTTAGTAGACCATACTCGTCACAATCTATGGATTAGGGGAGAAACAAAGAACAATCTGGAGCTAGCATCTTTGGAAGACAGCTTGTTTCGAAAGTATGCCTTCGGTAGCAATTCGACACATTTGATTTTTGAGAGATTTAAGAATCCAAAGTCTGGACGGTAAAAAACCCGAGAAAGTGATTTATGTGAAGGGGAGGTTGGTAAGTGTGGTTGTTTAGGAGTAGTAGACATTTAAAAGTAAACCGTAAAAAGGAAGATAAGTGTCTCGAAACGTATATACGGACGTATATACGTGGGTACGTACGAGATGGATAAATATAAAAAAGGACTGGATCACACAATTATGAAACCAAAAATAGTAGTAGCTACAAATCTGAAATTTTACAAAGACCAAATTAAACGCCTAGATTCACTAGGAAATGTTATTTATTATAGTTCGGTCTAAAATCAAACAAGCTATATGAATTAGAGAACGTATTTATTTCACTTCCCTTAGTGGGTGTTGATTTTTTAGATAAAGATAAACTGAAAAAAAGAAACATTTCCATATCTAACTCACCAGGATGTAACAAAGAAGCTGTTGCGGAATGGTTTGTTGGCATGCTCTTAATGTACTTTAGAAAATTATCTGAGCTTAATAGAGCAAAGGATCTTCCAAAGGAAAAAATATTGAAGACAACAAGTGGCTTATACAACAAGAAGATAGCTATTCTAGGAGCTGGAAATATTGGCAAACGACTCGGAAAAATATGTAAAAGCTTGGGGATGGAAGTCGTCTTCTTTAAACGTGGTGATGATTTAACTACGACCACTAAAGATGCTGACATTATAGCGAATTGTTTAAGTGCAAATCCGACGACCGTCAACCTACTAGGTAAGAGTTTCTTTGATTCGTTAAAGAAAGGAGCCTTTTTTATTTCAGCAGCGAGAAACAAAACTTATGATCTCGAATCACTGAAGGGAGCCTTGGACAAAAGAATATTGATTGGCGCCGCAGACGATACATCGGACGATATTGTTGGGGATACAAGAGGAGAAAATTATAAAAGATTGATAAGTCATCCTAAAATATTGGTTACTCCGCATATTGCATGGAATTCAGAAGCGGAACTAAGGAAATCAAATGATATGATGATTAAGAACATTGAGGCGTGGATAAAAGGAAGTCCGATTAACTTAATTTAATGGTAATTTAAAAGCACTGTATTGATCTTTAAAATATTTTTAGGGGATTGAAAATAAAACTCAAAGGAGGTAAATCATGCGAGATGGATCACCAGAATCGGAGAATAGAAGAAGGAAACAAGAAATGTATTTGGGAATTCCGATTGGACCTTCGATACCGGTCGGTAGAAACCAACGTCGTCGGCGAGGGAAAGACCTGTTTGAGTGTATTCCTGATGAAGAGACTGGAAAAATAACTTACTGCCGAATAGATAATTCGCCGGAAGATGAAGTTGCTTAGGCCTCTCGGGAAAACGACTTAGTAACATGCTGTCGTTTTCCCAATCCCCTAAGAGTATTTTTATGCTTGCAAAATCACCGGGAATCAATGTTGATATTCTCGTTCTGAAAGGAGATAAGATTCTTCTTGGTTTGCTAACTGAAAAATGGAATTATGAAGGCAAACAAGTTTATGGTGTTCCTGGGAGAGACGTTCAGTTTGGTGAGAAAATTGGTGACACGGTCAAAAGAAATATTAAAGAAGAGTTTGGTTGTAATGTTACAAAATATGAACTCATCTGCGTCAACACAAACTATGCTCTGGATAATCACTACATCGGGATTGGAGTGACTGCTGAAATTGATGATGAACCCAAAGTGCTTCTTCCAGAAGATTGGGAAAGGTGGGAATGGTTTATCAAAGATGCTATTCCTGACAATTTGTTTCCAGCAACAAAGAATTTGGTTGAGTGTTATTTTAATAAGAAAGTGAATATGACTGAATAAGTCGAAAGGAGGCGCACTTTGACTGCTTTAAAAAGAGTTTGGCAAAGATCAGAAGTAATAAAGCCGATGGCGGCTATTGCATTTTCAGGATGGCTTGCCACATGGTTCTTTTACTACGACACCGGATTAAGTAGCTTAACCGTTTATAACTTAGTTGTTATGGCTGCGATTACCGCTTTATTCGGAAGTGGTGTAAAAAATGAAATGAATAAATATGCTTAAAAGCGAGAGTTAGAAGAGAGGTAATCATGTGTTTATTTTCGCTTGGTGAGGCATGGGGTCCTGTTTCATGTGAAGACCCTGGGTGTGCGTGTAAAAGAGATATCTAGACTGTGCAGCTTACAGAAAAGGAATGGAAACAGCTTTTAAACATTCCTGGATCCAAGGCAGCGGCAGTGATCATTGAAGAAAAAATGGGTACTGCTCTCTGTAGTAAACACTTATAATTAATTCGAGACCATAAAACTGTCTCGAATAAAAAACAAGCAGGCTTTCCGTAGATGATTCACGGAAAGCCCTGTTTTTTGTAGGAGTTACTAGGTGTTTCTGTTTCAATCGCACACTCTATCGTCGTCGTCGAGATTCGAAAACATTATCGATGGTAATAACAATTTCAGTTCCAGCTCTAGTGCTCATTTCGCAGGTAGTGGGATCTATATTTGGATCCACTGGACATCTGGCGAGGGAAACTAATAATTGTTTTTCCTCTTCGGTAATACGCATCAAATGACTGCTGGCACTTGCTCGATATAAATCGGCGTAGTGCCAATCTCTACCTGTTAGCGCGACTTTAGTACTGTTGTTCATGCTTAATGTAGGGGCATCGACCAAAAAATATACTTCAAATTCACCACTAACTTCCCGAATCTCGATATCTTCAGACTCGGGATCCACGCTTTCGGGAAGCGTCACAACTATTTTGGTACCGGTAAGGCTTATAAATCTTGAATACTCCGGCTGCGCTATCGCAAGATTAGCGACAAAACAGACGGCCACAACAATCAATATTGGTAATAAAGACTTTTTAAACATCGGACCTCTCCTCTCTTTTTAAATGTACGTTTTCAAAAAAAGCGGGAAATTTCCCACCACCAAATTAATCAAGTATTTGATTATACCCATAATACATCTTATACATTCAAGCCGTCAAGAAATAAATGAGAAATGCTAATTTTTATGCGTAAATAATTGATACAATTATATATAAATGCTAAAATAAGACCACAATAAAATACAAATAAAACAAACATAAGTGGGACTATTTAATCGTAAAGCAAGTTCCGATTTTGTGCTATCTTTGGATATTGGAACAGAACTAGTGAAGGTTCTGGTTTTTCAAATGAGTAAAGATAAGAAGCAGGGAACAGTGGTTGGCTATGGAACAGCTCGACAGCATTTGGGACACATGAGCAGTGGAGCAGTCAGCGACATCGGTGGCGTGGTTCAAACTTGTCAAAAAGCGATTGAACAAGCCGAAAAAATGGCGGCGGTTAAGAAGGTAGGTCGAGCGATTATCGGAATCGCTGGCGAATTGGTCAAGGGAACAACCACTACCGTCCACTATGAGCGAGCTCATCCAGAGGTGAGAATTGACATGCCAGAATTGAAAAATATCATGCAAAAAGTTCAGTGGAAAGCCTTCGATCGAATCAGAAAACAATTGGCTTGGGAAACAGGTCAAAATGAATTAGATGTCAAATTGATCAACGCCACTGTTGTCAGTGTGAAAATTGACGGCTATCGCATTGTCAATCCAATGGGCTTTCAGGGAAGAGATGTCTCAATTAGCGTTTTCAATGCCTATGCTCCCATGATCCATTTGGGTGCACTGCAAAAAATTGCTGATGAACTGGATGTCGATTTGCTGGCCATTGCAGCCGAACCCTATGCTATTGCTCAATCAATCAGCACCTATGATCATCCAGAATTTGGAGCCATTATCATTGATGTGGGTGGCGGCACGACAGACGTGGCCTTGGTGCGCAATGGCGGCCTGGAAGGCACAGTGATGTTTGCTCTGGGAGGTCGAGCTTTCACTAAGAGACTGGCTCGAGCAATGAACCTGTCTTTTGATGAAGCTGAGGTGCTGAAATTGAAATATGCCACTGGCACCATTGGTCAAAATGTGTCCGAACAGATTGAAAAAGTATTCCAAGAAGACTGTGAAGTTTGGATGAGTGGATTTGAGATTGCTTTGGACAGTTTCATCAATCACGATCTGCTCCCTTCTCGTATTTTGCTCTGTGGAGGAGGCAGCGGCCTTCCCGGAATTCGAAGAGTGCTGATGGAAGGCAGCTGGAGTAGCAAATTTCCAATTTCCCAACAACCCCAAGTGAGCTATTTGCAACCGCGCGACGTAGTAAACATTATTGATAAAACCAAATTGCTGCGCAGTCCCCAGGAGGTGGCGCCGATGGGCTTGGCCAATCTTTTGCTCGATTATAGAAGTGAGCAAGGCATGCTATCAGAAGTGCTCAATAAGGCGGTGAGAATGATACAACATTGATGGGATTTGCGATTTCAGATTTCATATTTTGTAATATTACTTAGTATTAGCCATTACATTTGTCTGTCATTCTCGCGAAGGCGGGAATCCATTAGGAGAATAGTTTTTAATAGCTAATTTTCAAAGGTTCTGAGTTAGAATGAATCTTTGCCTAATAGATTCCGCACTAAATGCGGAATGACAAAAACGAAACTATTAAATAATAACCAATGCACAGAACTGTATACATCGATGTTGACGAAGAAATAACCAGCATCATTGATCGAATTCGATCAGAAGAAGCAACTGATATTTTCTTGGTAATTCCGAAGGATGCAGCCTTGACTCATGGTGTGATCAACTTAAAAATCCTCAAAAAAGAGGTTGAGGACATGGGCAAAACTATTATAATCAACACCAATGATCCCCATGCCAAGAAAGTGATTGAAAGAGTGGGAATCAGAGTGGGCGCGCTTTCCGAAGAGGCTCGAGATCAAAAAGCGGTAGCTGGAGGTGCGGTTGCTCAAGCTCAAACAGAGCAAGCTGTGGCCGACCAAGCTAGTGAAGAAGCAATGAAAGAGATGGACCAAGCTCAGAAAATGCAGGAACCGCAAAAAGCGGTTGGCTCAAGCAGCTTTTTTGATGAGGAAACACCAGAAGAAAAAAAGACAGGTGCAGCTGTAAGAGTCGGAGCAGCAGCGACTGCAGGAGCAGTTGGCAAAAGCCAGCCCACTGATATGCTACATCAAGAGCAACTAAAAAAAGATTTATATAATCGACCAGCTCCACAACCAACCAATGTGCCAGTGAAAGGTTATGAAACTGCGCGAAGGATGAATGCTAAACCAGCAGTAGCAGTCGGAATACCTGCAGCGGCAGCAAGCCGAGCAACTAAGCCAGCCGGTCCTGCACCAGGACCAGGTGCTCTAATGCCAGGTCGACCACCACAGGGTCCACCACCACCTCCTCACCAAATGAGGCAGAAAAAAGAAAAAGATACCCATCAAAAAGCGGAACAATTCTTCTCAAGTGATCCAGTCTCTCAAAGACCACAAGAACCTTCAAAGCCGCACAAAGAAAAAATAGACTATCGAACTGACGAAGAAAAAACGCAGACTCATTCAAAGAAGAAAAAGACGATCGTTGTTCTGTCAATTATTTTGATTCTGGCATTCTTTTCCTTTTGGATTTATTCCAACTATCCTAAGGTGCTGGTGAAAGTTTATCCAGTGAAAAAAGAAGTGGCTAAAGAGATCAAGGTGATGGCTAAGGGTTCAGGGCAATTGGATATTGGAAATGCCGTGGTCGCTGGTAAATCAGTAGAGGTTGTGATCAAAAAAGAAGTTGAGTTTGATGCAACGGGTGAAACCTATGGAGGTGATGATGGCAAGGCCAAAGGTCAGGTGACTATCTATAACAACTACTCGGCTGCTTCTCAGCCATTGGTAGCCACCACCCGAGTGCTTTCCAAGGAAGGAAAACTGTTTCGACTGACTGAAGGCGTGACAGTGCCCGGTATGAGTGGAGACAAAGCGGGAGCAGTGACAGTCAGTGTGATCGCTGATAAACCGGGAGAGGATTTCAATATTGGCGTGTCCACTTTCACCATCGAAGGCTTTAAGGGCAATCTCAAATATGAGAAGTTTGAGGCGAAGTCCGTTAAGGCTATGATTGGCGGAGGAACGGCTGATGCGAGCAAAAAAGTCTCTATGGTCACAGCTGGAGACATTGAAAACGCCAGAAAGAAAACGCTGGAAGAATTGGAAAATTCTCTCGATCAAGAGATCGGTCAGCAGTTGGGTGAAGGCAAGAAAATTATCATTGATTCAGCTGAAATGAGCATTGAGAAAGCTCAAAGTTCGCACAAAGAAGGTGCAACGACGAATAAGTTCGCCTATTCAGTGGAGCAGAAAATAAAAGCCATTGCTTTTTCCAAGGAAGAAGTGGACCAAGTGGTGGTGGCTGAATTGGAAAAGGAAATTGGCAGCGGCTATGAATTGGATTTAAAAACTCAAGTTGGTTATAAAAAGGGAATAGCCGATTTCAATGAAAACAGTTTGACCATCTATGTCGAAGCCCGGACGGTGGCTTGGCCAACGATTGATTTGGCGAATGTGAAAAGTGGCGTAGTTGGCAATGGCGAAGAAAAAATCAAACAATTCCTCATCAACTATGAAGGACTTGATCGAGCGGAAATTATTTTTGTGCCTTCTTGGATGAGTATGGTGCCAACTAATGACAAGAAAGTGCAAGTTGAAGAGGTTCGGGAATTGTGATTATTCGCAACTACGTAGATAAATATGTATTTAATTTTGATTTCTATCAATGAAGACTAGAAGAAAATTAGAAGAGAGAAATATCAGGAAGATTACCAAGATTTCTGGTGGTTCAAGCTATGCCATAACTCTTCCGATCGATGTTATACGTCGTTGGAGGTGGAAAGAAAAGCAAAAAGTGGAGTTGAACATAGACGAGAAGAAAAAAGAAATAACTATTAAAGACTGGAAGGAATAGCCGAAAACGCTTGACAATTACTGCTTTTTTATATAGTCTGGATTGTAGCGGTTAATCTTGAAAAATTTATTCATACGTAACTAACGAAGGTTATAGGGTTGAAATCAAGACCTCGGACCGGTCTGTTTAAAACACCTTCTGTTTTTGTGTTTTCTACTAATTACGAATTGTGTACGAATATACGAATAGGTATAATACAAATTTACAAATGAATGCGAATGACACAAATATGCGAATAGAACTTAAGTAAGATTAGCATATTTGTAGATTAGCATAAATTCGCATCATTAGTATTGTACTTATTAGCATATTAGTGGTATTTGCATGAGATTAGCATCATTAGTATTACATTTATGTCTAAGGAAAAGGAAATTGTAAAACTTGAAGGGGAAGTGACCGAGTTGCTTCCCAGCACAATGTTCCGAGTCAAACTTGAAAACGGGCATATTATTTTGGCGCATATTTCCGGGAAAATGAGAATTCATTTTATCAAATTGATGCCGGGTGATAAGGTTGAAATCGAAATGAGTCCCTATGATTTGACCAAAGGCCGGATTACTCGCAGGCTCTAGAAAGTTCTCTACGAATTACGAATTTAGTACGAATATACGAACAAATTCAAATCCCCCCTACTTCGCTAACCTACTTCGTTGAAACTACGAAGGTCAGGAAAGCTTCGTAGGGCAGGCCTGAAAAATATGGCTCGCTTCACTCGCCTATATTTTCCTTCCCCCCTTTGCTAAAGGGGGAAAGGAAACAAGAGAACTAAGACTAGACATTAAACGTTGACAGAAAGATCCGTATATTGGTATTTGATTAGCCCGCCTGCCTTGCTTTGATAATCAGATTTAAGTTATTTTTTTCCAAATAATTAATTGCATTTAGCAAAACATTACCAGTCAGCAACACAAAGCGGGCAGGTAATTCGTAAACAACTGTGAAAGTTCAAGCTTCGGTAAAAAAAAGATGTGACAAATGTAAAATCGTCCGACGCAAAGGGCGAGTTTATGTTATTTGTAAAAATCCGAAGCATAAACAACGACAAGGATAGACGCAATACTAATCCACCTGCCCGCAATGCTGTGCATGCAAAGCAGGCGGGCGAATGACATGCGAATGACGCGAATATGCGAATAAGTATCGGACAGAAGATTAGCATATTAGTGGTATTCACATGAGATTAGTGTCATTTAGTATTATAATTATGGCTGTAAGAATCGCCGGGGTGAACATTCCCGATGAAAAAAGAATAGAAATTTCCCTAACCTATGTTTATGGCATCGGTCGTTCTCGAGCTGGAGAAATCTTGGATAGATTGAGTATCGACAAGGATATTCGAGCCGGCAAACTTTCAGCCGATGATCTGAACAAACTGCGGGCCGAAATTGAAGATAAGTATACGCTAGAAGGAGAATTGAAGCGGCAGAAGTCAATGAACATCAAGCGACTCAAAGAAGTTGGTTCCTATCGCGGATCAAGACATAGCAAGGGATTGCCAGTGCGGGGCCAAAAGACCAGAACCAACACGCGTACAGTACGAGGTAATAAGCGAGTGACCATGGGCAGTGGTCGAAGGAGTGTTGAAAAAACATAGTAATTACAGATTAAGTACAGATATACAGATGTACAAATGGGTATAATACTAATCCACCTGCCCGCAATGCTGTGCATGCAAAGCAGGCGGGCGAATGATATGCGAATGATGCGAATATGCGAATTGAACCTAGGAAAGATTAGCATAAAGTAACATCCATTAGTATTGTATTTATTAGCGTATTAGCGGCATTCGCATGAGATTAGTGTTATTAGTATTATATTTATATGGCTGAAGAGAAAAAGAAAACTGAAGACCCTACTTCGCCCCGTCAAAACGGGGCTACGAAGGGCGCTGACGCGAAAGAAGAAAAGATCTCGAAAGAGGCCGATGTTGTGGTGGAGAAAAAAAGCAAAACATCCAAGAGTGCTGATGAAAAAAAGGAAAACAGAAAAGATACTGGCAAAGATGATAAGGGTAAAAAAGAAAATGACGATAAGTCTTCCGGACGAAAGAAAAAGAAGATTCGAAGACAAATTCAGAAAGGACGAGCATATATCAAGTCGACTTATAACAACACCACTATTCAATTCACAGATATTCATGGCAACGGCTTGGCTTGGTCTTCGGCGGGACTTTTGGGATTCAGAGGAGCCAAGAAAGCAACCACCTACGCGGCTGCTCAAGTGATCAATGATGCGCATGACAAGGTGCAAAGATTCGGCCTGAGAGATGTCGAAGTTTTCATTAAAGGTGTTGGCAGTGGTCGAGATGCAGCTCTGCGGGCATTAGTTCAGAAAGGATATAATTTGTCTTCAATCAAAGATGTAACTCCAATTCCTCACAATGGTTGTCGACCAAAGAAGCCCAGAAGAGTTTAATGTAATACTAATCCACCTGCCCGCAATGCTGTGCATGCAAAGCAGGCGGGCGAATGATATGCGAATGATACGAACAATATAATACTAATCTACGAATGGTATGCGAATGTTGCGAATATGCGAATAGAAAAAACGATTGGTATATTAGCAAAATTCGCATGAGATTAGCATTATTAAGTATTATCTAAAATGGCGAAAGATTCGAATTCAAAATGTAAACTTTGTCGCAGGGCTGGAGAGAAGCTCTTTCTTAAGGGTGATCGGTGTCTCACGCCAAAGTGCGCGGTGACTAGAAAGCCCTATGTGCCAGGAATGCACGGGCCAAAAGGGCAAAGAGGACTTTCAGAATTTGGAAAACAGCTAGCCGAGAAGCAAAAGCTCAAAAGACTTTATGGCCTGTCAGAGCGGCAATTGCGCCGGCATTTGGGAAATGCTCAAAAACAAAAAGGTGTGGTGGGTGATAATCTAATTTTGGAATTGGAATCCAGATTTGATAATATAATCTATCGTTTGGGAATCGCAAGCTCTCGGGCGCAAGCTCGACAACTAGTCAGCCACAGTATGTTCACTGTGGGCGACAAGGTGCTGAATGTTCCCTCAGCCAAGATCAAAGTGGGTCAGGAGATTCAGGTGAAGGAAGGAAAAATGGAGAAGACCTACATGAAAGAATTGCGATCAATCATGAAGAAAAAACAAGAAACGCCATCGTGGCTTTCGCTCGATCCCAAAAATATGCAAGCCAAAGTTCTGTCCAAGCCGACCAAAGAGGAAGCAATCTCAGATGTGGATCTAGCAGCAGTACTTGAATTCTACTCACGATAGGTTACGAATTACGAATTTTGTACGAATATACGAATTTGTTTAAATCCTAAATCCTAATATCTAAACCCTAAATAAATTCAAATTTTCCAAATTTTAAGCTCAGAACATTTTGAATTTCAGGTATTTGAATTTAGAGTTTAGGATTTTTATTGGTATATTGGTATTTGATTAGTAATTCGTAAAGGATTACAAAAAATAAAGTAATTATTAATTGTAAAAAAAATGATCTCAATCGCGCTCCCCAAATCACCTAAGTATGAGAAAATCGATGACAACAGCGGTCGCTTTGTCATCGAAGGATGTTTCCCGGGCTATGGAACAACCATTGGAAATTCGCTGCGTCGAGCCCTGCTTTCGTCTTTGCCAGGCAATGCAGCTACGGCGGTGAAAATCAAGGGAATTACTCACGAATTTACTACTGTTAAAGGAGTGATGGAAGACGCCGTTCAAATAATGTTGAATCTCAAGCAAGTTCGCTTCAGACTCCACGATGTTGAAGAAGCAACTATTTTCCTCAAAGTGAAGGGCGAAAAGGAAGTAATCGCCAAGGATTTCAAAACTACTTCTGAAATTGAAGTGGTCAATCCGGGGAAAGTCGTTGCTCACACCACCACCTCGTCAGCAGTTTTGGAATTGGAAGTGAAAGTGGAAAGAGGATTGGGCTATGTTCCCGTGGAACAGCAAGAGCGAGAAGAAAAAGAAATTGGAACTATCGCCATTGACGCTGTCTATAATCCGGTTAAGAGAGTTAATTTTGACATTGACAACATGCGAGTTGGAAAAAGAACAGACTATGACAAGATCACTCTTGAAGTAGTGACTGACGGCAGCATCACTCCAGAAGAAGCCTACACCCAAGCGGTGGAAATTCTGATGTCTCAGTTCAACGCAGTGGCCAACATTGGAGCTGATGAAGAAGATGCACCGAAGGAACTGGTGGTGGACGAAGAAGAAGGCCAAGAAAAGGAGGATGGGAAAGAGGAAGTTGAAGAAGAAACGAAAGGTGTGAGAGATTTAAATCTGTCCACTCGAACCCTTAATGTTTTGGAAGCTAATGATGTCGAAAATGTTGACCAACTGGAAGCCATGACTGAAGAGGATCTTTCTGAATTGGAAGGAATGGGTGAAAAGGGAGTCAAGGAGATCAAAAAAGCGATTGGGACGTTGGGAATAACTCTTAAACCAGAAGAGCAACAAGAAAAATAGATTTAGCGAGATAAATCATGAAAAAGCGAAGAGTTGGAAGAACATTATCACGAAGTTCAAAGCAAAAGAGAGCACTGCTCAGGTCGCTTTTGGTTGGTTTGATCTCAACTCGAAGGATTGAAACGACATTGGCCAAAGCCAAAGAGTTGCGACCCTTTGCAGAGAAGATGGTGACGCGGGCGAAAAAAGCAACAGATGATTTAAAGAAAGTAACAGCTATCCGCTTGCTCAAGAAAGATTTGCCGGAAAAATCTGCCAAGAAATTGATTGAGATTGCCAAAACCTTTTCTGATCGCAAGGGCGGTTATACTAGAATTGTAAAATTGCCATTTCGAAAGAGTGACAGTTCTGAACGAGCCATTATCGAGTGGGTGGGGGAAGCTGGCTCTACTTCGTCCCGTAAAAGCGGGACTTCGAAGAGCGCTAACGCGCAAGATGACAAGAAAAAGTCAAAAAAAGAGAAGAAGGAAGAAGAGAAGGCTAAAGACGATAAGAAATAATTCTGAATCATTAAATTAATAGATTCCCGCCGGAGTTTATGCCGCACTTGCCTGCCTGCCGTAGCTTTAGCATAGGTTGGATGCGGTGCGGGAATGACAATGCAAGGATGAACAAGCAAGAAGAACAATATATTCTGTTTGATGCCAAGGGAAAAATCCTCGGACGTTTGGCGACCGAGATTGCCAAAGTATTAAGTGGAAAAAATAAAGTTGACTTTGCTCCCAACGTGGGCGGAAGCGATTGGGCAATCGTGATCAACTCTGATAAAGTGAGGCTCTCTGGTGAGAAAGCCAAGAAAAAAATCTATTGGCGCCACACTGGCTATCCTGGCGGAATCAAGCAAAGAACTTTTGAGGAGGCAATGGGAGAGGATTCTCGAGAGGTGATCAAACACGCAGTGGAAGGAATGCTGCCAAAGAACAAACTTTCTAGCCGAGCGATGAAACGGCTGAGAATTTTCAAAGACGATAAGCATACATTCGGAAAAAAGATTAAATAATTTTCAAAATGGCTAAGCAAGAAAAAAATCAATACTATGAAGGAGTGGGACGACGCAAAGCATCAATTGCCAGAGTGCGGATTTTTGAAGGTGAAAAGGAAAAGGGAATCAAAGTGGGCAAAAGAAAAGCCGAAGAATATTTCAACACGATTGAACTAATCAACGCAGTCTATGCTCCACTCGAAGCCACCGCCATGAAAGATCTTTTGATCAAAGCCAGGGTGAAAGGTGGCGGACAGCGCGGCCAGGCAGATGCAATTCAACTAGGTTTGGCACGAGCCTTGGTGAAACTCAACGGAGAGTTTCAAAAGACTTTGCGAGACCTGGATCATCTCAAACGCGATCCACGAAAGAAGGAAAGGAAGAAGCCAGGACTGAAGAAAGCGAGACGATCACCTCAGTGGTCGAAGCGCTAGCAAGAGCACTGAGGTCAAAGGGGCGATGGGGAAAAGCTCCCACCCCCTCTGTATCTCCCCCTCCTTCCTTCGCTGTCCACTTCGCTAAAACTATGAAGGCCAGGAAAGCTACGGAAGGCAGGTGGGCAGGGGGAGAAAAAATAGATGGGCATTGACATGCCTGTTTTTTTATATGGTTTTTGTTTATAAAAAACTCGAATTGAAAATTTAAACATTGAAAAACATTGAAAACGTTATAAAAACCCGGAAAAGAGTAAAAGATTTTAGCTTTAATAGTTTACTTTAAATAAAGACTTTTCAGTATATCCGATAATTGACAATGAAGAGTTAGTTGTGTTGTTATAAAAAGAAACTTTTAAAAAATTATCGGATCATGAAGACGCAGACAGATGTCAGCGTAGGAAACGCACATGTGCGTTTCCTACATGAGGTATTCGAAGAAGCAAGAATAGTTTGCATTTTAAGAAATTATTATATATCATAATGAAAGAACGCAGTTAGGGCTTATGTAAGAAAGATAATAGGAGGTTAGTTCGCTTTTGAGATTTGGAGGGTTTGGAGGGGCGGAGGGATTGATAAGAATTAGAGGAGATAACAATGATTTGTTCTGAGCGTTCTGACTCAAGAAAAATTTTTGTGATTTCGAACAACAGGGACTGCCTTTTGGTTTACTTGAAAAAAAGTTGAACCAAGGGGCAGTTTTTGTTTGCGATGCATGAAATAAACAGAAAGTAAAATAAATCTTAAAACTAGAAAGGAAGGTGAACAAAATGAAAAAGTATTTAGCAATTATTCCTGTAGCGGCTATAGTATTTGCATTCGTAGTTGCTCCAGCTTTCGCAGGACGCCATCATCATCGTGGGTCTAGCGTTTCAGTAGAAAACTGGAACGACGCTGACGTTGACAATGATGTTAGCGCTGAATCAGACACTGGTAAGAACGATGCTAATCGAAACCGAGCCAGAAGAGTTATGATTGATACCGGCGATGCTATATCTGATGCTTACGCTGACACAACCGCTAACGAAAACCGAACTATGATTAGCGGTCGGCACAGTCGAGTGTGGGTAGGCAATGGAAACGACGCTGACGTTGACAATGATGTTAGCGCTGAATCAGACACTGGCAAGAACGATGCTAATGACAATGGAAGCAGAAGAGGACGGTGTGGTCGTTGTGGAGGTCGAGGTGGAGCAGTAGAAATCTATACTGGCGATGCTGACTCTTGGGCAGAAGCTACAGTATTGGTGAACAGCAACGTAACCAGGATCCGATAGTTACGTGATCGCTTATAAGCGATAGAGTTCTCAGCTCGAGGGGGAAAGCGGTGGTAAACTTTTCCCCTCAGCCGTGGACTTTATTGGAAGGCAGTAGGTAAGAAGGGCGTTGGTTGTATGTCTGGTTGTAAGTAGTAGGTCTTAAGAAAATCAGGACTCGATTCAAGGGTTACAAAATTATTTCTAAATATACATAGACATGTTGTTGAAGATCAAAAAGAGAAAAGTACTAAAAACATTTATGGTTGGTGTGCTAACCATGAATTTGGTCGTGCTTCAAGCCGCCATGCCGTTAGCGGTGTCACAAGCATTAGCAGAGGAGCCTCTGGAAGAAACCGAGGAAGTAATAGAAGAAACAGAAGAAGTGTTGGAAGAAGAGGGAGAGGAAGAACAAGAAGAGAATAACGAAGAAGAAGGAAACAACGAAAAAGAAACCAAAGTGGAGATTGAAAATGAAAATGATGCCGATGTTGATAATGAAGCAACGTCTGATGCTAACACTGGTGACAATGAAGCTAATAATAACGGAGAAGAATCAGTCGACGAAGAGGAAGATGAATGTGAAGTTCACGAAGAAGAGAACAATGAAGAAGGAGAAGGAGATGAAAATAATGAAGGAAAGAAAAAATGTCCGCCCAAGGAAGAAAATGAAGAAGAAACAGCGGAGTTAAATGAAGAAGGGGAAGAAGTCGAACTAAATGAGGAAGCAGCAGCAATCGAGGAAACCGAAGAGGAGGAAACATCAAACGAAGAGGAAGAGGAAAATCAGGAGGAGAATGGCGAAGAAGGGGACGAAGAGAACAACGATGAAGTGATTATCGAAACTGGAGATGCCCAAGCCGAAGCTAATATCTATAATGAAGTTAACACAAATATTGTCGGTGAGAACTGGGAAGATTTAGTTGAAAATATTTATGGTTATAGTGAAGAGGATATAAATTTGCTAGAGATCATTCTTAAACTAATTGGGTTGATGGATGAAGAGGAAAATAATGAAGAAGAAGATGGAGGTCCAGATGAATTAGTCATTGAAAACAAAAATCAAGCTGACATTGAAAATGATGCAGAGGCTAATGCTAACTCAGGAAGAAATGAAGCTAATGAGAACGAAGGGGATGTGGAAATCAACACTGGCAATGCTCAAGCAGTGGTCAATGTAGTTAATATAGTCAACACCAACATTGTGGGTGACAATTGGGTCTTTGTTGTGATCAACGTTTTCGGTCACTGGTCAGGAGATTTAATTGTTCCGGGAGAAGGCTTGCTGTCTTTCCCATTTTTCAACAATGAATATTCATCAGTTGAAATTGAAAATGTAAATCAAGCTGACATTGAAAATGATGCGGGGGCCAGTGCCAACTCTGGCGACAATGAAGCCAACGGGAATGATGGCGATGTCGAAATTGAAACTGGCGATGCCTTTGCTCAAAGCCAAGTTGAAACGCAAGCCAACACCAACATTGTTGGCAGCAATTGGTTTTCTTTAACTATCAACGAAAATGGCAACTGGTGGGGAAAAATCTTAAATTGGTTTGGCGATGAAGGTGACGAACTGGGGTATGTTTTCTTAGCCGACGAAGAAGGGCAAGGGGATGCAAAATTAACAGTTAAAAACTACAACCTAGCAAATATTACGAACACAGCTCAGGCCAATGCAAACACTGGCGAAAATCAAGCTAATCAAAATGGAGGAGATGTGGCAATTAACACTGGTAACGCTGGCGCCTTTTCTAACATTTTCAACCTGGTCAACACTAACATCGTTGGCAGCAACTGGCTCTTTGGGGTGGTTAATGTTATGGGTGAATGGACAGGAGATCTGGAGTTCGCCTATCCGGAATTGGAAGTCGAAATTGATGATGGAAAAGAGGAGCTAGAAGCCGGCGAGCAGAATGAATATACAGTTAAATTTAGAAACAATGGAAAAGCCGATGCGGAAAATGTATCTTTAGCAATGTCGCTTAATGGTGGAGAAATGGGTGGAAAAAAATCGCATACTTGGGATTTGGGCAGTGTGCCCAGTGGACAAGCAGGAGAAATGAAAGTTATTGTCAAATCTGAAAACGGGCCAGAAATTCTTTTCGCTGAAGTTGAGATTGTCACTGAAACTGAAGAAAAGGAAAAGGGTAATAACTCAGATTCAGATGAGACAAAACTTTATTACAATTATGAAGGTGAATATAACGAGTATGAATATGGATATGAGGTTGAGAGTTATTTGGGTCCTGATTCGAGCTTGAAAGTGAAGAGAGAGAAAACCATTTCTGCTCCAGTGGTGAACGGTCAAATTGTCTATCACGTGATTTATGTTGAAAACGATGGAGATAGCACGATTTATGATGTGAAGCTTTCTGATCGATTATTTAATGATGCCGGAGTGGAAATCGCCAAATATGTCTGGCCATTGGGTGACATGGAAGAAGGAGCCGAGTACATGATTGAATATATGTTGCTAATTAATAATTCGGCTTCTGCCGGAATCTATGAGTTCGTGGCCAAAGCTAAGGGCGATGATCCGATGGATGATGAAGTTAGAAGTGGAAAAGCAATCCTGGCCATGCAAGTGGTGAATGAAGGATATTATGTCGGAGCTGAAGAAGGTGAACCTCCTTTTGAATTGGTTCCGGCTGCTCAAGCAGCACCGGTGCTGGGGGTTTCAGATGCCAAGGCTTGTGCCGCGTTGCCGCTTTGGATTTGGATTGCAGCTTTGGTTTCATATGGCTTGGCGGTCAACTGGTCGCTGTTTCGCTGGAACAATAAAGAGCTAGAATTGGGTGGCATGAGGAAGTATGTTGTGCCGGCAGCTTTCACGATTGGTGGTTTGGTCTTGTGGTGGATCTATCGTTGTGATGCCATGCTCTGGTTCCCGATCACATTGCTGGCAATATTGCTAGTTCACTTATTAGTTAAACGGAAAAAACAAAAATCAGCAGTTGCAATTGAGGGGTCTCCTCAGAAAGCTTAAAGATTTACTAATTGTGGAAAAGTTATTGTTGACCGATCAATCGGACTGGTTTATAATTATTTCGTGTTTCTAGAAAAAATAGAAACAAAAGGAGCGTACTGATTTTGGTACGTTCTCAATATTTTTATAGATCGTCTCGCGAAAGAATCAAGGTGAGATTGAGCAAGACGATTGTGGTGCGTGCGCACTTGCTTAAGCAAAAAGTTCTTTCAGATTAAACCAAAAACCCGCTTGCTAGAGGCGGGTTTTTGGTTATTTTAGTTTTTGTCAATAAGTCTTGACAAAAATGCGTACTAAGAATAAAATAAGATTTATTGTACATATCACAACAACAAGGGGGTGGGGACCTTATAACTCGAGCTGAAATGGAGGAGGAAAAAATGCCGGAGCTAAAAACGAGAACAGTAAACAGAATGGATGAGAATCAATGGGTAGGAGGTGCCGTATGAGAAAAAAACAACCGCCTCCAATCAAAGTTTTATTGTTGTCAGAGGGAGATATTGGGGAATTTACGGTCAAGAAAGCAAGAGAGCTTCATCTGGCATTGTTAGATAGCGATCTATTCCCAGAAGTGGGAGAGCTGGCTTACAATGTTTATGCTGACAGAGAGGCAATTGATATCCTGTCTCTGGAGGTGGGCTCGACTGTTCATTTCTTAGTTTGTAAGAACATTGGAGATTTGAGCATCATGCTCAAAATCCAGTTATATCTGAGGAATATTATAATTATTTCCAAGGATAACCCTGAATTGATGCCGTATCTTGGCAGGCTCTTCATTCTTAGAGAGGAGGGAACAATCCAGGAACGGAGAGTGTAATTTTGAACTTTTGGGGCGTTGTGGAAGCATTGCAATGCCCCTTTGTAATTATTATTGACAAAATCTGTATGAACAGATAGGACATGAGCTACGTGCTAAAAAAATAAAAGGAGGTGGGTTTAATGGAATTACCGAATTTCGAGGAGCACATAAAAGCAAAAGAAGCTGAACGAGAAGGTGATGGTCCTGATGACGCAGACGTTTTTAATGTCGCGAGCATTAAGCAAACAGGAAGAACTTTTTTCTGCCGTTGGGGTGAGGAGGTAACTTTCGTGGCTCCCCGCGTCTAGAAAAAGAAAAAAGTCCTAATAAAAATTTGAGGAAAGGCAGGCATGGTAATGTAATATTCAACTATGCCGCCTTTTTTATTTGATTTTTATTTATGCCTGTTGTAGTATTTATGACCAGTTTTTTATTAAAAAGAGGAAAATCAAAGGAGGTGTCATTATGATATTGGTAGCAACAAATGGTTTAAAAGAGTTGATTTATGTGTTATGTATCATTGCCAGATTTATTGTCGGATGCCTGGCAATGATAACATCATTGATTTGCGCCGGTCTTCTTTCAATTATGACGGGTAGCATAAAATTCAAAAAGAGGAGAAAAGTATGATGCGGGGTCTTTTTTTAAAATACCAAAAGAACAGGTCCAGGAAATTTCCTTTCGCGGCCTGTTTTTAATTTGATTTTTTTCGCTTCATTCAGTATATTGAAATACTAGATATAAAGTTGCTACTGAGATATCTACGTAGATATCTCAGGTGGAGAACAGATGAAATGAAAAGTCACTGGATCCCGGATCAAGTCCGGGATGACAAAAAATAATTCATATGGAACTAAAACTATACATCCAAATAATCAAAAGGCACAAAAATCTCTTTTGGGGGATTTGGTTGGGCATAGTTTTGATTGGGCTAATTGTGCTGTCTTTTTGGCCGCGACACTTTCAAGCCATGATTTCAGTTGACATCACTCGGGAAGGCTCAAGAAGTCAAGCCAAAGAGTATGATTTTGATCAGTTTTATCGTTTGGAAGCCGACGACCAATTTGCCAAAACTGTCACTCAATGGCTCAAGGAGCCAGGCATGGTGGGGGCTATTTATTCTCAGTCCAAACTGGGGGTTCAAGGAGATGCTTTAGCGGAATATAAAAATTCATTTAAAGCAGAACAATTGGCACCAGCCTATATTCAGGTGAAATTTTTGGTGATGCATCCTGATCAAGCGAATGCGATTTCTAAATCAGTCAACATGGTAGTTTCGGATCGAGTGGAAATGCTCAAAGCCGATTCAGCTCAACAAGATTGGTTCAAGCCTGTTTTCACTGGTCCGGTGGTGGAAAGAAAGCAGGCGCCATTTTTGGCCGTGCTGACCAGTGCTATCATTTTGGGACTTCTTTTTGCAATTTTTGGAGTGATGACTAAACATTATTGGAAGGAGGATTGATATGAAAAGTTAATTTGATTTATTATATTTAGCAACGTTAACTATTAGAGTTTGCGTTCCCCCTCTTGGTAAGAGGGTGCTGAATTTATTAGTAATGAATTCAGGGGAGTTAGTCCAAGTGGCTGGTGACTACTGCCATTTAGACTAACCCCTCCTGAAAAGCTCATCCGCTTTTCAGCCCTCCCCTTAGCAAGGGGAGGAAAACATACCAACATAATATTATAGAGAAAAACGGAAAATGACCATTGGAATTGACATCAGATGTCTAACGGAGGGCAAAATAACCGGGGTGGAAGAATATGCCGTGGGCTTTTTGAAAAAGACCTTGGAGAATGATCGAGAAAACCAATATGTTTTGTTTATCAATTCATTCAAGAAAATTGAAACGGATCTCAAATGGCTAGAAGAATATCCGAATGTAGAAATAAGAAAGTATAGCTATCCCAACAAACTGCTCAATGGATTGATTTGGTTTTTCGGCTGGCCCAAAATTGACATCCTGCTCGGCGGAGTGAATGTTTTTTTTGCGCCCAACATTGGCTTTGTGTCAGTTTCGGATAAATGTCAAATGGTGCTGACCATTCACGATCTTTCTTTTGAAAGGTTCCCAGAATTTTTTTCATTCAAAAAAAGAGTTTGGCATTTTGTCATCAATTCGCGTCGACTGTGTCGAAGAGCTGACAAAATTTTAGCCGTTTCCGAGTCAACCAAACAGGATTTGGCAGGACTCTATGGAATAGACGAAAAAAAGATTGAGGTGATCACGCCGATCAATAATCTGATGAAATATTTGGATTTTAAATTGAGCTGGGAAGACAGGGCCAAGTTGAATAATAAATATAAACTATCGAAAGATTTTATTCTCTTTCTGGGAACTATCGAGCCAAGAAAAAATGTTGTTTCGCTCATTCAAGCTTTTAAATTGCTTAAAAAGGGATCTCCTCAGCTACTAGATCTGAAACTCGTCATTGCTGGTCAATCAGGTTGGTCCAACCGGGAAGTTTTCCAGGTAGTCCAAAATTCAGAATATCAAGCCGACATAATTTTGCCGGGTTATGTCGATGAAAAAGACAAACCGGCACTCTATCAAATGGCGAAAATCTTTATCTATCCTTCTTTCTATGAAGGCTTTGGCTTTCCAGTGGCGGAAGCAATGGCTTCTGGCACTCCAGTGATCACTTCCAATTGTTCATCTTTTCCGGAAGTGGCCGGCGACAGTGCCATTTTGATTGATCCATATAACCCCAATGAAATATATGTAGCATTAAGAAATCTGTTGGAAAACAAGGAGTTACAAAATCATTTTAGGGAGAGAGGCAAAAAGCGGGCTGAGAAAATAAAGAAAAAAGCCGATATCAATGTAAAAATAGTATAAAATTTGACAATAAGCAATAAGTGTGTTAACACAGAAAACTAATTTGATAAACAGACAGAAAGAAATCAAATAGAATATAGGGAACGAAAAGGAGGAGTGTATGAAAGGAAAGGGCTTTCTAGAATTGGCAAAAGCTATGGCGAATTATCTCAACAAAGATTACAACGAGGAGGGTCCGTTTAGAATGTCGGCAGACGAAGAAGCGGCGACGTTTTACACTGATTCAAGCGATACCGTGCTGGTACTTATCTTCCAAGGGGGAATGAAAGAAGCCACCTTAAAAAGAACAGCAATGTCGAATAGATTGATTGTCAATCTTACGAACTTGCTCGAATTCTGTGGTTTCGATATTAAAGAAGGCTGGTAGTTGCTTGAATCATCGTCAAGTAATCCACTTAGAGGCTGGTTTTACCAGCCTCGTTTTTTTTTAGTTAAAATGTATGATAAACTATAGCCATGAAAACAAAACCAAAACGCATTGGGATTGATGCTCGTTTTTTGGGTCCCAAAGGCAAGGGATTGGGTCGTTATGCCCAAAAACTGGTTGAATATCTTGAAGATGTTGATGGAGGGAGCTTAAAGCGAGAATATTACATTTTTCTCAAAAAAGACAACTTCAATGAATATCTCCCCAAGTTCAAAAACTTCAAAAAAATTGAAGCTGATTATCACTGGTATTCTTTTGCGGAACAGTTTAAATTTCCATTCTTTCTGGGCCAATTCAATCTGGATTTGATGCATTTTTGTCACTTCAATGTCCCGTTGCTCTATCGAAAAAAATTTATTGTTACTATCCACGACTTGATTCTTTTTCACTATCCTACAGTACGAAACACCACGCACAACAGGTTTTTTTATTATCTTAAGCTGGCTGCCTATCATTGGATCATCTGGAGTGCAGCAAGACGGGCGGCCAAGGCGATTGCCGTATCAGATTTTACTCGAAAGGATATTATTGATGAGCTCAAAATAGATCCTAACAAAATAGAAATGATTCATGAGGGTTGTGATTTCCGATGCTATGTTCCGAAGCAACCAGCAGAGGAAATTCTCAAAAAGTATGGTATAATCAAGCCGTACATAATATATGTGGGGAACGCCTATCCGCATAAGAATTTGGAGCGGCTGGTTTTGGCACATGCAAAAGCAAAAGAGAAATATCCTGAGTTGAATTTGGTCTTAGTCGGCGGGGAAGAATATTTCTATAACCGACTGAAAGAATTTACAGTCAACAACAAAGTCGAAGGAATCATTTTTCCAGGCTATGTTTCAGATCGAGATCTGGACGTGCTCTATCGAGAAGCTAAGTTCTATATCTTCCCATCGCTCTATGAAGGTTTTGGGTTGCCGCCTTTGGAGGCGCTGGCCAAATCAACGCCAGTGATGTCGTCATCAAAAACCTGTCTGCCGGATATTTTGGGAGACTGTGCTGAATATTTTGACCCTGAAAAAGTTAATTCGATTGCTAAAGCGATCGAGAAAGGAGTGGATGAAGGAGTTAAGTTTAACGAAGAAAAAGTTTTGCAGAATCTTAAGAAATTTGATTGGGGCAAAATGGCTGGAGAGATCTTACAGATTTATAAAGAGAATGCGTAATGTTTTTATCCCTCCCCTTGTTAAGGGGCTGTGCTCGTTGAAGACGAGTGCAGGGAGGAGGTTAGTTTGAATGACAGTAGTCGCCAGCCATACAGACGAACTCCCCTGAATTCATTACTAATAAATTCAGCACCCTCTTTAGAAGAGGGGGGGATGAGTCTCGTAACTCAAGGTTTCAAACGCAAGGCGTTATTATCAGATTTAAAGTAATAAATAAAAGCAAAACTAAAATTGGAAGATAATCGTGAAAAAAAGACGTCTCAAATGCACGATGAAGATCGTCCGTTTTTAGATGTGGTTGAGGAAGAGGAAAGAATAGGCAAAGAAGTTCAGAGAAAAAGGCCGATTGAAGTAGCAGATTTAGAGCCTCCACAACCCTCTCAATCGCCCCAATCACAACAACCATTACAGCCACAGCAGCTTCCACAAATGGATGTCCAGGAAGTGACTCCAGCCAAGGCCAACAGAATTCAATTCAATCAGGTTTTTGACAGCCAGCAAGAGCGATATCCGCATTTAATAAAATCTTCTCATGTTCCAGAAAGCCGAAAAGCTTTTAATGCCGATATTGTTCGAAGAGGCGAGCTACCCGAAAGAAAGCCATTGCCTATTCAGCCTATTCAAACTGCGCAAGCACCAGCTGTAACATATCAGACTTCTACAGAAGATGATAATCAACTGCCAACTCAAAAAGATCAGAGACAAACTGAATTGGAAGAAAAAATTGATGATTTTTTGTCAGAGGAAGAAAAGAAGTACAAGAAGAAATTTTCTTTATTTTCTAACTATCAAGACATTTTGGATGGACCGCGAGCGAATTGGCTGGGGAAACCGCTACTCAATTTTACTGCTGTTTCGGCTGCAGCAGCGGTGCTGATTTTTGTCTTCATGTTTTTTTCTTATGGCTTTCAAGTCAAAACCAACGCTCAAGACGGTGGGCAAATGGCCATCAAGCGTTTGATGGCTGCGACCGCTGCTTTCGAAAGCAAGAATTATGACTCGGCCAACAGCAATTTCGAAGATGCCATTGAGGAATTTGGTCGAGCCCAAGAGCAGATGGAGAAACTTGGGGGCGATGTGCTAGATATTTTTTCGGGTTTGCCATTTTTATCAAAATTGAGCAGCGGAAAAAACCTAGTTGAAGCAGGAAATGAATTGGCTAAAGCCAGCTATGAATTGGCTCAAGTGGCCCAAGTGCTGAATGGTGTCAAAAATCCTTTTGATCCAGAAAGCAATCAATCGCTCACTGATGTCTATCTTAAAGCTAACGGTCACATCAAGGAAGCCAGAGGGTCGCTGGTGATTGCAGAAGAAAAAATAGCCAAAGTTGACGTGACAGATTTGCCAGATGAATATCAAGCCAAAGTGAGCATGATCAAAAAAAATCTCCCGATTTTTTCCAAAGCAGTTAACGATATTGATCAAAATTCGCAAGTGTTTTTGGAGATTTTAGGCCACAACGGTCCGCGAAAATACCTCTTGCTGTTTCAAAACAATCACGAAATGAGAGCCACCGGTGGATTTGTGGGCAGTTATGGAATATTACACATCAGCGATGGAAGGATAAAAGAGCTTTTTATTGATGGAATTTATAATCCCGACTGGCATCTTTCAGAAAATGTCATTCCGCCCAAACCGATCCAAAAGATTTCGGCTGGCTGGTCAACTCACGATGCCAATTGGTTTCCTCATTTTCCCACTTCAGCCGAAAAAATCTCTTGGTTCTATGAAAAAACGGGCGGTCCGACGGTTGACGGAATTATCACCCTGACGCCCACGGTGCTGCAAAAAATGCTAGAAGTGACTGGGCCGATTAATATGGAAGAATATGAGAAAGTTATTTCCAGCGAAAATTTCATGCAGGAGGTGCAGCAAGAGGTTGAAGTGGATTTTGATAAGGAAGAGAATCAGCCCAAGCAAATTCTGGCTGATTTGGCACCTCAAATTATTGGCCGCTTGTTTGAGCAGAAGGATCCTCGCAGTGCTGCTAAGATAATGAATATTTTCTCAACTGCTCTGAAGGAAAAACACATTCTGCTCCATTCAACCAACGAAGAAGTGCAAGGAGTAATTTCAAAACGAGGTTGGTCCGGTGAAGTGTTGCAAACTGAAAAAGATTATTTAATGGTGATAAATTCCAACATCAATGGCTTCAAAACTGACGGCGTGATTGATGAAGAAATTTCACATTCAGCAGAAATTCAATCAGATGGTTCAGTTGTCAATACGGTCAAAGTGCGGCGATATCATCGAGGAGGCGACACAGGGAAAGAATGGCACGATCAAGTCAATGCGAATTATATGCGAGTTTATGTGCCCAAAGGCAGTGAGCTCCTGGAAGTGAAAGGTCAAACAAGGGAATTCACAGATCCACCAGTTGACTATGAAGCTTTGGGCTTCGCAACAGATTCAGATGTGCTAGCTCAAGAAATGAGTATGCAGGTCGATCATGAAACTGGCACGCGAGTTTATAAAGAGGAAAACAAGACAGTTTTTGCCAATTGGACCTATGTATCACCCAAGGAGACAATGGAAATTGAATATAAGTATAAGTTGCCTTTCAAGGTGGACCTCAGTGGCGAAGGTGATTCATATTCAATATTGTTTCAAAAACAAGCCGGGTCAATTAACTCCAGAATTAACTCTGTAGTTAAATATGACAGCGGTACTCAAGTAGCTTGGCAGTATCCCAGGGAATTGGAAGTGAAAGAGAGCACAGCCATATTTCAAAGCAAATTAGAAAGGGATAGTTTTGTGGCGATGGTATTGGAAAAGAGGATTCAGGAATGAGAGAGGAAATTTCCCCTTTTAGCAAAGGGGGAAAAAATGTAGGCGAAGCATGAGCCACATTTTTCAGGCCTGCCCTTCGAAGTCCCGAGCATTCGGGACGAAGTAGGGGGGATTTGAAATCGTGGATTTTGCTATTGACATGCAAATAAAAAGATTTATACTTATTTCTAGTTTCGCTAATGTTGATGGGAGATTGGCACCCCGGAGTTAGCAACAAAAACAAGAGCGTTTGTTACGTAGCATGCTACGTAACAAAACGAATTCAGGTGGAACCGCGGGTAGTTCAGTAACTAGTAACTTGTAGCTAGTACTGAAGATAGAAGAAGCTCGTCCTGATGATTTCAGACAATATGTTTGGGATTATTGGGACGGGTTTTGTTTTTCTCTACTAATTATCACCCGGAGGGTGATCTCCCTTCGAGAGACGAATCAAATACGAATATACTAATAAAAAATCTTCTATTAGAGTTTAGGATTATTCGTACATCTGTATATTTGTATCTGATCTGTAATCCGTAATTTATAACAATGGACAATAACAAAGATGATTTATTGAGCAAAGTTGTTTCGCTGTGCAAACGGCGAGGATTTATTTTTCCGTCGTCAGAGCTTTATGGTGGCTTAGCTAACGCCTATGACTATGGGCCTTATGGAGCCGAAATGAAAGAAAACGCCAAAGATCTTTGGTGGAAAAAGTTTATTCGTGATCGAAAAGACATATATGGAATCGACTCTTCAATCATTGTTAATCCCAAAATTTGGGAAGCTTCTGGTCATGTAGCGGGCTTTGCTGATGTGATGGTGGAAGACAAAGTGACTCATCAGCGTCATCGAGCCGACCACGTAATTGAAGATTATTTTACCGCCAAAGGAAAGGAAGTAAAAGTAGACGGAAAAAGCGCCGGCGAGTTGCAGGAAATAATTGAAAAAGAAGACATCAAAAGTCCCGATGGAAACGAAATGACTCCCGCTCGGAAGTTTAACAATCTTTTCGAAACTGAAATTGGCATCATTGTGGGTGAAAAAAATAAAGCCTACTTGCGAGGCGAAATTGCCCAGGGATTGTTCACTAATTTCAAGAATATTTTGGATTCGATGCGGCCCAAATTGCCTTTTGGAATTGGCCAAGTGGGGAAAGCTTTTCGCAATGAAATCACCAAAGGTCAATTTACGTTTCGAACTTTGGAATTCGATCTGATGGAATTTGAATATTTCTTTGATCCGGAAAAACAAAAATGGGAAGAGTTGTTTGAATATTGGCAAAAAGAAATTCATGATTTTGCACTGGAATTGGGGATTAACAAAAAAAATCTTCGCTGGCGACCGCACGAAGAATTTGAGTTGTCTTTCTATTCAAAAAGGACCGAAGATCTGGAATATAAATTCCCTTGGGGTTTCAAGGAGATGTTTGCCTGTGCCTATCGCACTGATTATGATCTGGCTAATCATGAAAAGCACTCTGGTCAGGATTTGAAATATGTTGGTGAAGACGGAAAGAAAATAGTTCCTCATGTGGTTGAACCGACCTTTGGTCTTTCGCGATTGATTACTATTTTATTAATGGACGCCTATCGAGAGGAAGAAGTTAAAGGCGAGACCAGAGTATTTCTAAAACTGGATAAAAAAATCGCTCCAGTGAAAGTGGCTGTGTTGCCGTTGGCGAAAAAAGAGACTTTGACCGATCCAGCCAAAGAAATTTTTGAGGATCTTAAAAACGAATTTGTGGCCGAATATGACGAAACGCAATCAATCGGAAAGCGCTATCGAAGACAAGATGAAATTGGAACGCCACTTTGTGTCACATTTGACTTTGAATCTTTGGAAGATAAAGCTGTGACCGTGCGCGATCGAGACACCATGAAGCAGGATCGGGTGAAGATTAATGAGTTAAAAGAGTATTTGAAGAAGAAGTTGAATATGTAGATATGTACAATGATTTAAATAAGACAATAAAAAAGGCACGGAAATTCCGTGTCTTTGCTATTTTTTAATTTCTGCTATAATCGATGCGTAAGATTTTATGATAAAATTTATATAAAAATTAAAATCCCAACCCCATACAAGGGGCGGAGCAAATAAAACTATGTGTGGTATTGTTGGCTACATTGGCAAGCAAAGGGCTTTGCCAGTACTCATGGAGGGGCTGAGAAGACTGGAATATCGTGGCTATGACAGCGCAGGAATTGCAGTTTGTGATGGCAATAAAATTAAAGCAAATAGAGCAGTGGGGAAAGTGACCGAATTAGAAAATAAATTAAGCGGAAACAAAACAGAGGGTTGTGTCGGGATCGCTCACACTCGTTGGGCTACTCACGGAAAACCATCAGTTAGAAATGCCCATCCTCATGGAGATTGTCAGGGAGAAATTTTTGTGGTTCACAATGGAATCATCGAAAACTATGCTCAACTACGCAACCGACTTCAAAAGAAAGGGCATAAATTTACATCAGAGACTGACACAGAAGTGCTCGCTCATCTGATTGAAGAGGAGTCTAAAAAAGCTTCGCTATTTGAGGCAGTCCAAAAAGCTTTGAAGCAAGTTGAAGGAACATATGGCTTGGCAGTTGTGTCAAAAAAGGAATCTGAGAAACTAGTCATTGCACGAAAAGGCAGTCCATTGCTTTTTGGAATCGGCAAGGATGAATATATCGTGGCTTCGGATGCTTCAGCTATTATTAATTATACGCAACGAGTTGTTTATTTAAACGATGGAGAAGTGGCAGAAATTGAAAAAGATTCCTATCGAGTGGTGGAAATTGGCAAAGGAAAAGTAGACAAAAAAACATCCAGGCTTGCCTGGACGGCTGAGAAGGCTCAAAAACAGGGCTACAAACATTTCATGCTCAAGGAAATCCATGAACAACCAGAAGCGATTGAAAATGCTATTCGAGGACGAGTAGATCGGCTAATCAAAGATGACTCCCAGCCGATTTTGGGTGGACTTAGAGAAGTGGAAGATAGATTGCGGAAAATCAATAAACTAGTGATCGTCAGTTGTGGCACCTCTTCCTATGCTGGCTTGGTAGGAGAGTATATGATCGAAGAATATGCCGGTCTTCCAGTCGAAGTAGAATTCGCCAGTGAATATCGCTATCGCAAACCAGTGATTGATGAAAGAACGGCAATTTTAGCCATCTCCCAATCTGGAGAAACGGCGGACACTTTGGAAGCAATTCGAGAGGGAAAGCTTAAAGGTGCACTCACATTAGGCATCGTCAACGTGGTAGGCTCAACTATTGCTCGAGAAACTGATGCTGGTGTATATAACCATGCTGGTCCGGAAATTGGTGTCGCTTCAACCAAAGCGTTTACTTCGCAGCTTTCTATCTTGGCACTCTTAGCGGTGAGTTTGGGACGGCAACGTCAGATGTCATTTGTGATGGGAAAGAGAATCGCCCAAGAGTTAAAAGAAATTCCCAGGCTGATTGAAAAAATATTGAAAAAAGAAAACGAGATCAAAAAGATTGCGATGAAATACAAGAAATATAATGATTGGCTCTATCTCGGTCGCAAATATAATTATCCTATTGCCATGGAAGGGGCGCTGAAAATAAAAGAAATTTCTTATGTTCATGCCGAAGGATATGCAGCGGGAGAAATGAAACACGGTCCGATTGCCTTGGTAGACAAGAATTTTCCTTCTTTCTTTATCGTGCCAAGCGACAGCGTTTATGAGAAGGTTCTCAGTGGAATGGAGGAGATTAAGGCACGAGGTGGAAAAATTGTTGCAGTAGCAACGGAAGGGGACAGGAAGATCAGCCGGTTAGCCGATGATGTGATTTATATTCCCAAAACACTAGAAATGCTCACACCACTTCTGAGTGTCATCCCAGCTCAACTTTTCGCCTATCATGTGGGAGTTGGGTTAGGTTACGATGTAGACAAGCCGAGAAATTTGGCCAAGAGTGTCACGGTTGAATAGCGGAGTTGCTATTCAAAACAACATTCTAACATTCTCCCCAGTGGAATGACTCCACGGGGCAAGCAAGAATGTCAGAATGTTAGTGGAGCGAAAAATGGCCATTTAAATTGCAATTTTAATAGGTATTTAAATAACTCGTATCAACCATCTATAGAGATATCTCTATAGATAATTCGTACTCTATAGATAACTCGTATCAAAAAAGCCCCGGCTCTCGCTAGGGCTTTTTCTATTGAAAGATTCTCTAGTCGTCCACTTCGATCTTATATTTCATGCCAGTCATCACTCCAGGTATAGTTATCCATCCTTCATCATCAGTCATTAATACTCCAACGGGAGTGCGAACTTTGTTGATATAGACGTACAAATTAACTGGAGTAGGCTCTTTTATCTTTTTCCCCTTATCATTCCGCATCTGAGCCTTAATTACGAAAGGGAGCGCTGGATCTCGGTCGCCACTCTTGTACTTGAATTTATACTTACCAGGCAGAACGTCTTTCATTTCAAAGACCATGTTTTCATCGGTTCGAGCATAAGAACTCTTGAACCAATCTCCTTTAATTTTGGTTTTCACTTTAATTCTAGGCTGTCCATCTTTTTTACTGACATGGGAGTGGTCTTTTTCGGTGATATCCATTTTATATTCGGTGTTGAAACTCAAACCAGCGACTTTGATCCACCCATCCTTGTCAGTGCGAAGCGTGCCAGCGGAAACTTTTGTACCACTCACCATTTGCCACAAATAAACATTGGTGCGCTCTTTTATTCTTCTCCCATCTCGGTCTAACATTCTCAGTTCTACTGCCAAAGTTTGACCAGCCCGCTCATCCTCTTTACGTACCTCGAATTTATACCAACCAGGGGGCAGGTTTTTTGCCTTTAAGACTCCTTTGTCATCAGTTCTTTTAATGAAAGCACGAAACCACTCTCCTCCATGTTTTGCGTCAGCTTTAATCTTGGTATTGTCTACTCCAGTTCCCGAAAGGGCATGCGTTGACAATGGCAACACCAATGCAGCTGCCACAAAAAGCATGACCAAGTACTTAATTGTTTTCATGTTTTATTTTTAAGATTGAATTTTACCCTCCGTGTTTGAAGTTGTCTCAATTATACACTTTTCTGGAAAAGGTGACAATAGGAATGTGGATAACTTCTTTTTCTTTAGTTTCTTCTGTGTTAAAATTCGGTCACTTTAAATATTTGACGAGGGACCTGAGGAGGGTCTTTTTTGTTTGACAAAAAGCTTTAATCATGCTACATTTCGGCGTTAAAAAAGAACGGCTACGAGTGTTTGAACAGGCAATTTCTGTCAGGTTTTTAGTCCGTGAAAGACTAGAATTTTGGAAGGAGATTGTCTGAAAGTAACAAAAATTTTTAGATCATTTATCTTTGAAAAACGAATACACTTAAATGTCTTATAAAGTGGACAGAAAGGATTGAAAATGAAATTGAAATGGAAGATCACGAGTACGGTAACGATATTTCTGGCTATGTTTTATGTTTTAGGCTGGGAAGGAAATTGGGCCGTGGATGTGATTTCCATGGTCAAATATGCGCTGCGTGGCGATAGCCGCTATGCGCAGGACGAAAGATATCTAAAGGAAATATCTAAGATTGAATACAGCGATTGTGCTGTGCCCAAGTATATCCCCATGAGAAAAGTGACCCGCGATAACTTATTAGCTATTGAAAATATGGCTAAGCGGGGACGCTATTTTTTCCACGACCGTGGGATCAATGTTGATATATCGTCGTTGGCCACGCGAATGGATTCGAGGGGATACTTTATCACCTCGAAGATGGTGCTGGACGAAAACTTCGACCCGGTAAAATGGTTTGAAGAAAACTATGCCAAGCGTAGTTTGAGAGACGATTTGCTTGGTCGAGTGAAGACAGAGAGGAGTGAAAACTATATCTACACCCAAATCTTGTTCATTCCCGATCAAGAGATGGACGAAAAGGTTTTTAATCAATACTTGAGCCTGTTTTTTATGGGCGAAGAGGATTATGACCTTAACTGGAGTTTGCGAGAACTGGTTTTTAGTTTCGATCTAAAAAATTTGTGGACTTGGTTTGAATTAAACCTCAAACCTCGGTATGAGCTGCATTCATCATTTAATAATTTCGTGTTAGAGCTTGATTCCGGGGAGGTTATTACGGTTAAAGCCGACTTAGGCTTCCCCCTAAACGAGGAGAACAAGCTCAACGGAATGTACAGCTGGTCGAGAGGACGTTACATCGTCACAGCGGTTTGCGCATTATTTGCTTACCTCATGTGTACGATAATGCTTTGTCTGGCTCCATTTTTTCTGACAGTTCTGTTGGGATCTTGGCGTCAAGCATTTGCAGTCTGGTTAAACATTCTCTGTTGTTTCGCGTTTGCACGTGGAACAATTGGCGCATTAAGTGATTTTATTCAATGGGCTAATCAGTCCATAACCGGTGACGATCCAATTAGTCAGGCAATTCTGTGGCTGGCTAATGATTACATTTGGCACTCGAATGAAGATGTCTACACCAGCGTAGCGTTTATTGTTGCGTTGGCGTCTAGTGTCTCATTCAACTTTCATCACGCCAAAGAGCTCGGTCGTAGTACCGGCGAATACTGGCAACGATGGGAAAGTGTCAAATCTAAACTCTGGATGGTGACAGTGGTGTTTGCAATTTCCATCGCGGATTTTGCAGTCGCGTTGAATATCCGTCATCTGAAAGGCTCTCAATCAATTTTTCAAGTTAGCATAGTGGCAATTTCAGCCATAATCATTTCCTACTGGCTGTGTCGTAACTTTCTGCCGATTCTATATTATTTAATTGGCGGAGCTAACGAGAAAATTGAGCAATCTCAAGGCAAGTTGTCACGGTGGTCACGAACGGTCAACAACTTTTTGAATAGAACCATCAGCTGGATTTTCAGTCGATGGGTACTGTGGCGACATAGTACCAAAGTTTGTTGGTCAATCGCAGCAGTTTCGTTGATTTTCTATTTTGTCTTGCCAACGTTTTTTCTTGGTAAGCAAAATGATCCAGAGCCCTACCTGTCCGATAATCAACAGGCCAAACTCCATCAGGAGCTGGCCAAAGAAGGACGACCTGGATCGAATATTTTCACGCCCACGCTTGAAAAGATCGACTTGGGCGATCCGTTGGTTATCGACAAGCTCGTTGACCTTAGAAATAGCCTTGAGCGAGATAGGCTGGTAGTTCGAGCCTACTCTCCCGTTGACGATTTTGTTCTACGTCTGCAGGACTTTGGCTACGAAGAAGGTCGGGTTGTCAGTTCCTTTTTAAGAGAGCTGGCGATCGAAGATCTCTTGGATGAGGGAATTGAGCTTACTGATCTTAACATCGCCACCCGCATACGCGAGACACTGATCCAAACCTGGAATGAGGTCTGGAGCTACAGTAAAGCCCGTTGGGGAGAATCGTATCTGGCTCGCAGAAGCATGGAGCGCCCAACGGAAGAAAACTCACGCTGTGACTTCCTACTCAAAGTTTCCACCGGAGAGCAGCCGACACCTGACATGAGAAATGTCATGGTGTTCATCGAAAATGAGGTGGAAAGAATTTTCTCCTTACCAAACAGATTTCCTAGCGGTTTAGCTCGCTGGGTCGGGTCCGACAGAGTAATTATGAAGAACAGCTTTCTGTTCAACTTCTTACTTCAACTGGTAGTCATCCTGATGGCGGGCGTGGCGTTCAAAAGACATTTTAGAAAGTCAGACAGCGCCTGGACAGTATCATTCTTGATGTTAGGAGTGGTGACGGCCGTGCCATTTATCGTGGCGCAGGCTGGAATGTATCTAGCGATGTGGGCGTTCGGTATGCCCATGGATATCGCCAATACCACGATCGGACCAATTGCAGTTACAATTGCGGTGGATTTCCCATTATTGATGCTGGGGTGGTATTGCACCTTGGCACTCAGCGATGAAACAATGGTAATCATCAGTAAAAGCCAGCTTTTTGGCCTAGTAATTAGGAAAAAAGAAATGGTCAACGCTGCTGTTGATGTTTGCGGTGACTGCGTCACCAACATGCTCATGTTTGTAGGGCTCTGCTTTTCACTAGCAATGCCCGTGGCCATGTTGGGGAGGCTGGAAGAAATGGTAATTTTCCTTTGTCTCATGGCAACCATTCTTCTGGTGTCTCCGTTGATGCGATACGTTGTTACGTATCATCGGGGGATAAAAGTCTGATGAGACATTTAAACCAAGGTGCCGGGAGAACCCTCCCGGCACCAGAACAAAAAAGGAGTTCATGATGTTGAAAAATCATGTAGTATTGCTGGTTACGATTTGCATAATCCTTTATCCATTTTCTGTGATGGCTGGTACGGATTCTGATCCGTTAGCCAAGTCGATAATGGAAAGGACTTGGAAGGGGTACACTGGCAATGTTCAATTTGAGGCTTTTCAAGCCGAGGAAGATTCGACCGGTGGTAGAAAAAAACCTCGCACAGTTGAAGCCTGGATCAATCATGTAGACGGGAATGCACAAATCAACATTGGTTGGTCTAGGAATCCTGCAAAAAGACCAGGTTCGCTTTTTCTTGCTAATTCAGACGGTGACCTTTTTGGCTTAACAAATGAATTCGTTAACAACAGGAGAAATAGAAGACCCGCACCTAAGCCCAGTGGTTTTTCGCCGAAGACCCGAGGCACACAGGCTTCCGAGGCGGATATCTGGTCACTTCTTTTCGGGGAATTAAAAAGAATTGACCATTTTAATTATTCATTCAGTGGGACTAAAAAAATGAATATCGTTGTTTCGCCTAAGAAGTCAAGAGACGGTGATTATGCCACGCGCATTTTTCGATTATTAGAAAGAAGAGGCATGCTCGTTGTCAAAGGAATTGACTATTACAGTGACAAGGGTAAATGGCTAAAAACACTAGAAAATGACAGTCTGGAAGTCGGAGAATTTTGGCGTCCGGGTGTTATAGTGATCCTCTCAAAAGAGGGGCGGACAAAGCTTAAAATCGAGAGAAGAGTGTTTGAAAGAGAATTCACACTTAACGCGGAATCTCTGCGTTTAGGTCAACCAAAAGGTTGGAAATGGTGAGGAGGAAAAAATGAGAAAAAATTTGATAACGACACTTATCGTGCTGCTTATCCAGATTGTCTGGTTACCTGTAGTTTTCGGAGCTGTTATTTATACCGGTGAGGTTAAATTATCCGGTTTGCAAGTAGATGAAAAAGGGTACACTGTCTTGAGCGTGAAAGGCAATGTCGAATACTACAACGAGAAAGATTCAGTGTTGAGAGGATTAAGGGCTTCACTGGAAGGGCGGACCAGCGATCCCGATATACATAATCGAGTCGATTTTGTTCACAGCAAGGGCCAAGATCCATATGTGTCTCTTCGTGAAGCATTTATCGATCTTTCCTTCGGTGTTAATGTCCGAGTCGGAAAGCAGACATTTGAGTCTGAAAATATTAACTATGTCAATTTCAGCTCAGTGGGTCTAAGCCCTTTTGTGGGCTGGGATCAGTCTGTTTACCCATATCGGATGTTGGGAGAAGATCCAATCGGCCAATGGGGAGCTTCTATCAAGTTGTTCGAATCGCGGTTGGAGTTAATTGGTATGGCAGCGAATATGTCGTATCTGGCAATCGATCCCGATAATCCAAATACCCGTTCGCTACCTCTTTCAGTGTTGGGTTACTCAGATCCGGAGCAAGAAAGGAACTACTCAGTAGGTTTGCGTTGGATGGATGAAATTGGGAATATTGCTTATAACTTTTTTGCTCAACGAGGACATGCAAACGCAGTTGTGGATGTCGATGTCGACATGATGACCAGAGAAGTCACACCATTGTTTGCCGAGCAAACTAGCGCTGGTTTTTCACTCAGGACAGACATTCTGGGGTGGACAGTCAAGGGTGGTATTGCTGGATATTTTCCAGACAACTATCGCAATTTTACCCTAGGTGTTATTGAATGCGAAAAGATATTCCAAAACGTCTTCGCTTCCGGAGATAGTTTTGTCCTAGAGCTTGGCCTGAGTGATGTTGAACGACATGGGACGGGCAAAGAAGGCGAGCCAGGGCTGGACTACCGGCGGATAACTGAAGGGCTAACCCTTATGGGTGGGCTCAACTGGACATCTCCTGAAGAAGCCTGGGAGGCCCGTCTCGAAGGGGCCCACAACCGTGAACTCAATGGGAGGTACGCTTCATTAGAAATATCTTTTTCTCCAGCGGAGTGCGACTGGGAACTTTCACTGATTGGCACCTATCACGATGGTGATGATCAGGGAATCCCTAAAGCAGTTACGAACGCGTGGGCCGCCATAGAAGGACCTATGATCGGAGCTAGCTTTATCTGGTATTTTTAACAAGTTTTTTAACCTTCAACGAAAGGAATAAAAAAAGGGCAGTCGCGCGAGCAACTGTCCTTTTAAAATCCAAATATACCTCCACCTGAGATATCTCAGGTGGAGGTAATTTATAATAATTTATTTTTCAGAAGCACAATTCCAAAATGTCTTGTGAAGAATCTTCATCATCTTAACAATATTTTCTTGTTCAATGACAAAGATTTTGTCCTTTTCAAAAAAGAAAAATTTATCTGAAATGACAAAAGTGCTGGTGTCAAAATTTGGTACTTCTGGAGAAGTTCTAGTTTTAATATAAGAAGGAATATTCTCGGGTAAATTTTTCCTATATAGCTCCTTGACTGACAAACTCCCCTGGCGTTTTTTAATTTTTCTATAAATCAAGTGTAGTTTTTTTGGATCAACCCCGTTTCTTTTGGAATACAAAACGTAGATACTTTTTGAACCGGTAGAAGAGAGATCATCTAGGACCATTTTCTTTCCATGTGATCCACGATAGGTCTTAATTTCATTTGTGTCAGAAAGCAGATGATATTTTGTTTGCAAAACAGAAATAATCCGCAAAAATTCTCTTTCTTGCTCTTCAGCTCTCCTTCTTTTCACCTTGAGCACTCTCAGAAGGGAATCGGGAGAATTAGCTGTGAAAAATGTTCGTTTATTTTCCTTTCCTTTAGTGGCCAGTTGCTTGCTTTGAAGATCATCCAGCACTCGATAAACAGTAGGACGACTCAAATCGACGGCTCTAGCAAGTTCTTGAACGGTAGAAGGGCCCATTTCCAAAAGGGTTAAATAAATATCTGCTTCTTTTTTGTCTAGTCCTAATTTTCGTAGCTCCTCCGGAAGAGGATCATATTTGATCATCATCGATATTGTAAATTTATGTCCAATATTAGTTTACAAAAGTATATCACCATAAAAACTTAAAGTAAAGGGCTTAAAAAAGTTATCCACAGGTTATGTCCGAAGGTACTTTACAAATATTTTGTATTATGTTATAAAGATACTAGGTGCATAATTATCTAAATCAACCAAATGAATAGGAGGTTGCGCCTGGCAAAAACAAATATTAAAGTAGAAAATAAAGCTTATGTCAAGGTAGGAGTGTTTTGCGGTCTATCAATGAACTTTAAACTAGATCAGAGTCAACTTTTGGGTTGATTTTTGTTTATAAAAGATTGGATTAGTTTAGCCTAGAATATTTCTAGATTAAACCAATTCTGTCTTGCAGACAGATAAATATAAGACAGAAATGTTTCATTGACAATTAATTTTTTATTCACCGTTTTAAAAAATATAAGTCTATAACTTTCAAATTGACTAGAGGGGGTGGCAAAAAATGGCTGAAAATATTGGTGTGTTTATTATCCACGCTAGAAATTGGGCTGATTACCAGAAAAGGATCCCGCATGCTATTCCATTTAAGCCGCAGATAGCCAGATGGGTAGAGCGGCGGACTCTCAACTTGAGAGGACGGATGGGCATTACAAGATGCTCCACATTTCAAATCGACGAAAATTCCGTGGGTCATCTGATTGGTACAATGCTGACAAGTGAACAGATCAAAGATATGATGAAGCGGCCAAACAGAGAAGGTCTGAAATATTTCAGAAGCAGAGTTATGGATGTAGTTTCATACGGCGTCGAAAAGCTTGGCGCCACTAATTTCGGATTAGGAGCGCTTACTTCACCGTTCACGGATGATGGAAACTATGTCGCTGATCAGCTTGCCAAGCTCGGTTTGTCTAGAATCGGTGTTACTAACGGTGACCAATACTCGGGATATTCCGCATACCTTGCAACGGTCAAGGCTGCAAAATTACGCGGCATCAATTTGCCCAAATCGACTATCGCTGTTCTTGGGGCCGGAGGAGTTGTTGGCAGGCTCGCTGCAATTCTAAACGCCGAATCATGTCAGCCCAGGGAAATGATACTGACAGGGTCGAAGGGTCGAACAAAAAAGGTGCATGATATTGCTACAGAAATGCGAGCACGTGGTTATTATGGTGATATTCATGTAACTGACAAGAACGAAGATGCAAGCACAGCCGATATTGTCATCGCATGCACAACGGGAGACGGTACAATTATCACTCCTGAGATTCTTAAAGAAAATGCGGTGGTAATTGATATGGCACAACCTCTTAACATGAGTTTCGAGACGGCATTGAAGCGCCCTGATGTTCTCAGGATTGATGGGGGGTTCATGATGGCTCCCGGCATCAATTATCATTTCAACATACCTCCTTTCGCCTGTTTTGTAGATACAATTATCAGAACTATGCAAGGTGATCGTGGGAACTATGTTGGGAGAAAACTGGACGTTGACCAATCCATTGAATTTGGTAAAAAGGCTGTCTCAATGGGCTTTGGACTAGCTCCGTTCACAAGCTTCGGCAGACCCATTATCCGAACAGACGATATTTATCGAGTAGAACCGGCTTCTGTAGCCCTAGCTAAGCAGGGTTGGGCCACAAAATTTACTTCACTTTTCTTTTAAAAGACACTCTTGAGGCAACAAAGCCTCGCGGAGGATATCGACTAACACAGTTGATATCCTCCGTTTTTGTTTACAAAAAAAGAAATTGGATTCGTTCTATTTTAAAAATATCTAATAGATGATAGAATAAAAGCAGCAAATTGAATTCATTTTATTCTAATGAATCTCACAACTTTTATTCCTTTGGCTAGTTCGATTTTTGTTCTCGTTCTTGGTGTTTTTGTCCTAGTCAAAGATAAAAAATCAAAAATAAACAGAATACTTTTCTTTTTTACGATCGGTTGCTTTTTTTGGTTTTTCGGAACTTTCATGCTTTTCAAAAGCGAAGCTGAAGCTGCTGTTTTATATTGGGATAAATTTATTTATACGGGGGTAGTTTTCTTACCAGCGCTTTCGTTTCATTTTGTCAGTGTTTTTATTGGGAAGGAAAAACATAGGAAATTCTATATTTGGCTTGGTTATTTTCTGGGCTTATTTTTTCTTGTGATTCTTGCTACAACTGACTTATTTTTAAATGGCGTTTATGATTATTCTTGGGGAAAACATTCTAAAGCGCAACTCTTTCATCACATTTTTTTGATTTATTTTGTTGTTTACATTTTTTTCCTCTTTAAAACAATTATCGGTTTTTACAGAAAAGCTCAGGGAGTGAAGAGAGAACAATCTAGGTATATTATAGTTGCTTTTATTGCTCTGGGAGTTGGAATTACCGCGCTGATTTCTGCCTATGGAGTTGATATAAGATTTATTGCATATATCGCATACCTTTCTGGCTTCGTCTTTGCTCTAATTTTGGCTTATGCCATCATTCGACATCGTCTTTTTGACATCAGAATGGTTTTGCGCAAGTCGAGTGTTTACCTTTTTACTATTTTCTGGGTTATTTTATTTGTATTTATCGGACAAGCTATTTTTGAAAAAATAATTATTAATAAAGACGCACTTTTCTGGATAAATGCTGGCATTCTGGCGTTAGCAATACTTATTTTTCCTTTTATCCGTGATTATTTTTATAAAATTTCTAATAGATATTTCTTTTCTTCACTTTATGACTCTGGGGATGTAATTAAAAAAATAAGTGAGGGTTTAAGCTCGACTCTAGAGTTGAACAGGATTTATGAAATAATTTACGAAGCATATTCAGGCGCCTTTCATCTTAAAAAATTTGGAGTGTTAGTTAAAACCAAAGAAGAGAAGCATATAGAATTTTTTAAACTAGATTTTAATCAAGGCTTCCCGGTTCAATTGGGCAAGACCTTCCAAAGCACCAGGAAATTAGATCAGGACCTCTCTTCTTATTATGCAAAAACTGGAGGCAAGATTATTATCACTGAGGAATTAAAAAATGACGAAGGGGTTGATTCTCCGGAAATTAACACTTTGGTTGAGCTTTTGGAGGAAATAGGAGTTGAACTATTAGCGCCATTGAGTATTAAAGATAAGGAGATCGGCTATTTAGCCTTGGGCTCCAAAGAGTCGGGTGATATGTTCAACAGTGAAGATTTGGGAATTTTAAAACTAACAGGCTCTCAAATGGCAATTGCCTTGGAAAATGCTCGACTTTATGAGGAAGTTAAGGAACTTAACCGCGAATTGGAGAAAAAAGTAAAAGAGAGAACGAGGGAACTGCAAGATGCCAATAAGGAACTCAAGGACATGAACCAGAAGTTGGCCGAGGCTTATGATAAGCTGCATAAATTGGATCGAGCAAAATCAGAGTTTCTTTCGATTGCATCTCACCAGTTGAGGACTCCGTTGACGTCGATCAAGGGATTTACGTCACTGTTGCTTGAAGGAACATACGGAAAAATTTCAGAAGATGTGAGAGAAACATTGGAAAAAGTTTTTGTTTCGAATGAAAGGCTGATCAAATTGGTTGAAGATTTGCTCAACATTTCTCGAATTGAATCGGGAAGAATTGCTTTTGATTTCAAAGAGAACAAAATTGAAGATGTGGCCAATGAAGTGCTCGAATCGATGCGATTGAGCGCTAAAGCTAGAAAGCTGAAACTTGAACTGCGCTTGCCTAAAAAAGCCATCAAACCTTTTTATTTTGATAAAAGTAAAATCCGAGAAGTTATATCAAATTTCGTCGATAATTCAGTTAAATATACTAAAAAGGGAACTGTGGCTATTGAAGTCAAGGAAATCGGAAAAAAAGTTCAGGTTTCAGTGGTTGACACTGGAATTGGAATAGCCAAAGGGGAAACCAGTTATATTTTTGACAAATTCCAAAGAGGCAAAGACGTGAGCAAGATTCACACCGAAGGAGTTGGATTGGGACTTTATGTGTGTAAGAAAATTATCGAAGCCCACGACGGAAAAATTTGGGCTGAGTCTGATGGAATAGATAAGGGAAGCCGGTTCATATTTGAATTAGATAAAAAGAATGGGCCCATGCCGGAGGAGTATGGGAAAATTAAGAAAAACAGCCAATCTTAAATAAAACTTTAAACACTTACAAGCTAAAAAAGATCCGTAATACGAATTATAAATGCGGATTAGTATAAACCAGCACAAAACAAGACTGTTGATAACGACAGTTGACACAAAGAAGAGAAAAGAGTAGAATAACCTTCAGAATATGAAAAATATTAAAAGACACTACAAATATAACTTTTGTGCAAGGACTTTCGCCCGATGAGGGCGATTTTTTTACTCGCGTATTGAAGAAAAGATATTTTTCAGTGCAGTACTTTAGCACAAATCTTTGGAGTGAACCTTGAAAATTGACAGGGAGGTAAAAATGAAAAACATTGAAAGTTTAACTTGGCTAGAGGGTCTTTCTCCATACAAAAGAGATTTGTTTGATCTCATGGTTCAATTAGGAGAGGGGGGTTGGATGAATGCTCATGCTCATCTTGACAGAGCAGATACTAATAAAGTCGAATATTGGGAGGATTTTGGAGTTGACCCAGAAGAGGCGTCCGGATTTTCACTTAGGGTAAAGCAAAATCTCACGGGTGAATTGCACCGAAGCCCTGCTTATAAGCCCGATGATCTAAGAAAAAGAATCGGCAAAATGATAGAAAAGGCTATTCTTTTCGAAACCAAGAGGATCGTTTCTTTCATTGACGTCTCGGCTGAAATCAATTTGTCGGCAGTGAGAGCAGCTATCGATGTTCAACAAGAATTTTCCGGCCAGATTGATTTTCAGATTGGCATTCAACCCATTTTCGGCTTCAAGAACTATAGAAGTCCTGAAAGGTGGGAAATCTACAGTCGGGCAGTTGAACTGGAAGAAGTTAGTGTGCTGGGAGGACTTCCTGAGGTTGATGATAAGCCAGAAAGAATCGGGTTCGAAGAGCATTGCCAGCTGATTATTGAAAAAGCGATTGAATTGGGAAAGGAAGTCCACATTCACGTTGATCAAAAGAACAGTCCTTTGGAAAATGGAACAGAAAGAGTTCTTGATGTGGTTGAGGCAATTAATCGGAAAATAAGATGTAAGACTTTAGGCAAGAAGGGGATTGTTGATATAAGCAAGAAAAGAGGGAGGCCATTTATTTGGCTGATTCACATGATTTCACCCTCTTGCTATGGTGACGATCGATTTAAATTGCTTGTGAATCGAATAAAAAAATTCGATTTAGGAGTGATCTGCTGTCCCCGAGCAGCGATTTCGATGCTCCAACTACGACCGATTGAAACGCATATTCACAATAGTATTGCTAGGGTGTTGGACCTGATAAAAAATGAAATTCCAGTTGAAATAGGAACGGACAACGTAGCAGACGTCTTCATTCCGACTGGGGACATTAACATGCTCGAGGAAGTAGCCCTTTTGCCGGATCCGATCAGGTATTCTGTTAAAAAAACCTGGGTGAAAATTGCCTGTGGTATTCCGCTCAATAACATGGATTTGGAACTAATTGGCAGGAGCCTATATCAGGACAATAAAACTCTAGATCGTTACAAATAATAAAAATTGCCAGTCCAATGTCGCTGGTTTCTAGTTTGCCCCGCTTTGTTTAGCGGGGCTTTAATTTTTGTGGGTTGACAAGCGCGATAAGTTAAAAAGAAAAGAAACTTGGTTTCCCTGGAAACTAAGTTTCTAAATTCCAAAGAGAGTTTCACTACTGCCGGCTCGATTCCCTCTACTCAAAAAATTCGGATAAAAAAGGCAAAAACCTTCTTTATCCGAATTTACTGTGGGTGCAGAGGGAATCGAACCCCCGACCTTCTGCTTAAAAGGCAGCTGCTCTACCAGACTGAGCTATGCACCCTTCTTCGTCCCGCTTGAGCGGGACTACGAAGGGCAGGCCCGCCAATGAACGCCTAGGATTCAATAGAGAACTAAATAATATTATATATTCTACTTGTAAATTAGTCAATCTGAAAGTATAATAGTAGATAAAGGTAGTAATTGGAAGAATATTTTCAGTATTGAAAAAGAATATAAACAACGAAAGCTAGCTTAATTGATAGTTGGTGTTTTGTTGCTTAATCCTACTTCGTCCCGAGTACTCGGGACTACGAAGGACGGGTCGTTATTTATTTTTTTACTTGCTATGTTTAATATCGATCTATTGCGTAAAATACAAAAATGAAAATAAAAGAATTAAAAGCCTATGAGGTGTTGGATTCTCGAGGCAATCCGACAGTAGAAGTTGACATTACTCTGTTCAATGGCACAAGAGCCAGAGCGGCTGTTCCGTCAGGTGCTTCCACGGGCGAGAAAGAAGCCATGGAATTGAGAGATAAAGACAAGGAAAGATTCGGAGGAAAAGGCGTTCTGAAAGCCTGTGACAATGTTGAAAAAGAAATTTTTCTACACATAAAAAAAATAGGAATTGACCAACAAAGAAAAATAGATCAAATCATGATCGAACTGGATGGGACGGAGAACAAGTCAAAACTCGGGGCTAATGCGACTTTAGCAGTTTCCTTGGCTTGTGCTCGAGCTGGGGCAGAAAATCTGGGCCTTCCTCTTTGGAAGTATCTCAAGACAGTTTATGACTTTGAGCCTAATGGAAAAAATAAGATTCCGACCCCGCTTTTCAATTTGATTAATGGTGGAGCCCATGCTGACAGTCGGCTGGACATTCAGGAATTTTTTACCGTGCCATCTGGAATCAGAAACTTTAAAGAACAGTTAAGAGCGGGCAGTGAAATTTTCCAAGCGCTGAAAAAAATTCTTAGTGAAAAGAAATTGCGCATAGCCGTTGGAAATGAAGGAGGCTTTGCCCCTCGACTCAAAAACAATGAGGAAGCGTTGGCATTAATTATTAAGGCTATCAAAGAAGCCAATTACAAAGCCGGTAAGGATGTCAAGACGGGAGTCGATGCGGCGGCTAGTGAATTCTATGATGGGAAAGAAAAAAAATATGTTTTAAAACTAGACAAGAAAAAACTAGACGCCGAAGGAGTTGTCGAGCTTTTTGAAAAATGGATTGAGAAGTATCACATGGAAGTGATTGAAGATCCCATGAATGAATTTGATTGGGAAGGATGGGCGCTTTTCAATCGAGCTCATGGCAAGAAAGTGACAGTGATGGGTGATGATTTGACGGTCACCAACAGAAAAATAGTTTCTGAAGCCAACATCAGAGGAGCTTGCAACGGAGTAATCATTAAACCCAACCAAATTGGAACGCTGTCTGAAGCAGTCGATTGCATTCAGACCGCACAAGGACACGGCATGAAAGTTGTAGTTTCTCATCGGAGCGGCGAAACAATCGGTGATTTTGTTTCAGACCTAGCTGTGGCAGTTGATGCTGATTATGTAAAATTCGGAGCACCTTCTCGGGGAGAAAGAGTTTGTAAATATAACCGTCTTTTGAGAATAGAAAGAAGTTTTAAATAAGAAAAAAGAAACTAAATGACACAAAAGGAAAATGCACCGTTAGTTCTGGCAATTCTAGACGGCTGGGGGGTAGGTCCAAAAGATAAAGAAATTAATGCCATTGCCGCAGCCAAGACACCCTTTTTTGATAGTGCCGCAAAAGATTATCCTTATACACAGCTAAGCGCTAGCGGAAGAGATGTTGGATTGGAAGAAAATCAAATGAGCGGATCTGAAACGGGGCACATGAACATTGGTGCTGGCAGAATTGTTGAGCAGGATGTGAGGGAAATTTTGGAATCAATTGACAGTGGAACGTTCTTTCAGAACCCAGTTTTTTTGGGAGCCATTAATCACGTCAAGAAGCACGACTCCAAAATTCACCTGATGGGTCTTTTGGGAAATGATGACAGCCCCCACTCTCATCCTGACATATTTCTAGCTTTGTTAATTTTGGCAGAGAAAAGCGGCCTGGGTGAAAAAATATTTTTTCATTTTTTCACTGACGGAAGAGATTCCTATCCTCAAAGCGCCCTTGATCATTGGAAAGAATGGAACAAAGAAATTAGTCAAGTGGGAGCTGGAAAGATAGCTTCAGTGGCTGGTCGATTTTATGGAATGGATCGAACCAAAAACTGGGACCGACTCAAAAAAGCTTATGAGGCGATTGTCGAAGGGAGGGGTGAACAATTTCACAGTTTTAAAGAAGCAATTGAAACTAACTATCAAAAAAACAACACTGATGAATATGTCGAACCAGCAATTATTGTTGAAAATGGAAAGCCAGTCGCTAAAGTAGAAAGCAATGATGCGGTTATTTTTTTCAACTTTCGTTCGGATCGAGCTCGACAAATTTCCAAAATGTTCGTCGGCACTAACACTAAAAGAGAAAAGGGGTTTCCCGATCATGCTATCAGGGAAAACTTATTTTTCGTTGCAATGACAAATTTCGGTCCCGATTTGGATCTGGAGACCGCCTATCCCACTGATCCTGTCAGCGCCACTCTTCCTGGCACACTTTCAAAATTCAAACAACTATACATTTCAGAAACTGAAAAATTTGCTCACATAACTTATTTCATCAACGGTGGCTATCCTGATCCAGTAGGTGGTGAAGAAAGAGTGATGATTGCATCCGAAAAAGTAAAATCATATGCAAAAAAGCCAGAAATGTCAGCCGGCGAAATAGCCAATGTCATCTCTAAGAGCATTCACTACGGTGTCTATGATGTTGTGGTAACCAATTTTGCTAATGCAGACATGGTTGGACATACGGGAGATTTTAAAGCGACAGTAAAGGCAATCGAGACAGTAGACCAACAATTAAAAAAGGTCTATCAAGAAATCGAAAAGAGAAATGGAGTGCTTTTATTAACAGCCGATCATGGAAATGCGGACATTATGATTGATAAAAAAAGCAAAAAATTATTCACGTTTCACACTAAAAATCCTGTTCCTTTCGCTTTGATCACTGAAAATAAAGAGTACAAAAAAGTTAAACTAAAGGAAGGAGTCTTGGGTAATGTTGCTCCGTCTGTTTTAAAAATATTGAATTACAAACAACCCGAGCAAATGACAAAAGAATCATTATTTTAAAACTAAATAAAAAAATGAAAAAAGTAATTTGCATAGGGTCAGCCACCAAGGATATTTTTCTGGCATTGAATGATGCCAGAATCATTGACAACCAGCAAGATGAAACAGCTAAAAAACTTCTGGCTCTTGAATTTGGAGCCAAGGTCTATGCCAATAATTTTCATGAAGAAGTTGGCGGAGGAGCAGTGAACGTTGCAGCCGGGCTGGCCAATTGCGAAATCAGGCCTTTTATTTTTGCTCGCACGTCAAAATCGCAAACTGGCAAATGGATTTTAAAACAAATTAGCAAGAAGGGAATCAAGAAAAATTATATGCAGCAAAGCGGAGGGGGCGAGAGCGAAATTTCAGTTATTATTTCTGATAAAAAGCACTTTGATCACGTGATTTTACGCACTGGAGATTCAGTCGATAATTTTAATCTCCAAAAAGCGCTGGAAAAATTTCGAGAAAAGGTTGATTGGATTTATATCAGCTCGCAAAAAGAAAATTGGCTGGAGAACATAAATCAAGTTGTTGAATTTGCCAAAGAGAAAAAAGCTAAAATTGCATTAAATCCGTCCAGCTTCCAAATTTCCAAAGATGCTCAAGTCCTCAAAAATTTCTTGGATAAAATTGAAATACTATTTATTAACCGTGATGAAGCAATAAAACTAATTAAAAACATTGAAAGCTCAGTCGAAGATAAGCCGGAGAAACTGATGAAAAAACTTATTGAATACGGAATGAAAGTAGTAGTATTAACGGACGGAGAAAACGGAGCCTATGTGACTGATGGAGACAACCAGCTTTACACTCCCATTGTTAAATCAGAAATTATTGACACCACTGGAGCAGGAGATGCTTTTGCCAGTGGTTTTCTGGCAAGTTTCATTGAAGAAAATGACATTCAAAAAGGATTAAAGTGGGGAATTAATAACAGCGCAGGAGTGCTCACTGGGTGGGGAGCAACCGAAGGGCTATTGAGCAAAAAAGAATTAAGCAAAAAATAGAAATCAACAGTGGAAAGATGAAAGAATTTTTCAATCCTAAATCCATTACCATTATCGGCGCATCAAATGCCAAGGGAAAAATTGGCAATATTTTGATACAAAACATCTCGCAAAACAAAAAGATTAAAATTTTTCCAGTCAATCCCAAAAGATCAAAGATAAATAAACTAAAAACATATTCCAGCGTTTTGGATATTGAAGATCAAGTCGATTTGGCTATTATAGCCATTCCGGCAGAATTTGTGGCCAAGGCTGTGGAAGAATGTGCTTGGAAAGCCCAGCCAATTAAAAATATTATCATTATTTCGGCTGGATTTTCTGAGATTGGCAAAGAAGGGAGGAAGAAAGAAGAAAAACTTAAAAGATTAGCCGAAGAACACGATTTGAAAATTCTCGGGCCTAATTGCTTAGGGGCAATTAACGTTAGCACAGGCTTCAACGCTTCCTTTGCAAAAAACGAGCTCCATCCTGGTTCCATTGGCCTGATTATGCAATCAGGAGCGATGACTACAGCACTTTTTGACTTGGCAAAGAGCGAGAATTTGGGGTTTTCACTGGTGACTACCCTAGGAAACAAATCAGTAATAACAGAAAATGATGCTATTGATTATTATTTGAAAGATGAAAACATAAAAATCTTGGCTCTCTATCTTGAAGACATAAAAGATGGCAAGGAATTTCAAGACCTACTTCAAAAAGCCAATAGAAAAAAGCCGGTAGTGATAATAAAGGCGGGAGCATCTCAGCGAACGCAATCAGCTATTCAATCGCACACGGGTGCAATGGCTGGTGAAATAGATGTTTTCAAGGAGGTAGCCACCGAGAACGGAGCATTTTTTTGTAATAACATCAGAGACTTTGTGGGAATTCTAAAATTGTTAGATGGTTTTAGGATCAGCCAATCAAACTCTGTAGTGATAGTAACTAACGCTGGTGGTCCAGGAGTGGTGACGACAGATTTGATTGAAAATTCTAAAAATCTAGAACTGCAAAATTTTTCTGAGCAGAAAAAAAGAGAACTTAAAAAATTTTTACCCCAAGCCGGTTCAGCAAACAACCCCATCGACGTTTTGGGAGACGCGACTGAAGATCGCTATGAAAAAACTTTGAAGGTTTTATTAAAAGATAAGGAGCTTGGTGCAATTTTGGTGCTAGTAACTCCTCAAGCACAAACGCCAGTAAAAAAAATTGCCATTAAAATTGCCAGATTAAATTCTAAGTCTGTAATGCCAATTCTGCCAATTGTCATTGGTGCCAATGCTCAAGAAGAAGCTAGGGAAATTTTCAACAAAACAGTTATTAAGAATTTTAGCTATCCAGTTGAGGCTGTCCGAGCATTAGACCAAATTTCAATAACAACAAAAAGGGCTAGCGATAGGGTTAAATTAAAAACAAATAAACAACGAATGGTCAAAGCTAAGAAGATGCTTAGCAATGTTCATCAAGAAAAAAGAAAAGTTTTGTATTACCATGAAGCGCAAGAACTAACAAATTTATATGACATTAATATAGTCACGGCACATTATCTAGAAAGTGAAAGCGAATTAAGTTCTTTGTCTTTAGAATATCCCGTGGTAGCCAAAATCGATGATCCAGAAGTGCTGCACAAGAATGCTAAGGATGGGTTAGTGCTCAACATAAAAGACGAACTTGAGCTTGAAGTAGCTTATGCAAAGCTTTCCGGCAGCTTTCCACAATCAAAAATCCTTGTTCAACGGCAGCTTGAGAGCGGCTTGGAGCTGATCATGGGCCTAAAAAACGATAAAATATTTGGACCAGTGTTAATGTTCGGACTGGGTGGAATTACCACGGAAATATTTGATGAAAAATTGCTCTGGGTTCTGCCGACGAGCAAAAATCGAATTGCGAGAAAAATCAAAAGATCTGCTCTGGGAAAAGTTATTGAAAAAGAAAAAATAAATCTAGATGAAGTGGCTGAAAACCTGGAAAAAATCGCTCAATTGGGAAATGAAAATCCAAAAATCAAAGAATTGGATGTCAACCCGATCATATTCTACCCCAGCAAGAAACCAATTGCAGTTGATGTTAAAGTAATATTATCCGCGCTCCCAGAAGATTAAGCACTCTAAAAAGAATAGGGGAATCTTCTGGAGCGGGATTCCGCTTCGCGAACAAGCCAAGGAAATGTTCTTACAATTAGGAAACGATGGGCTTGCTCGTGAAGCTTCATAAAAATAAACATTAAATAAAAAAATAAATGACAGCTGGAAAAAGCAACAAAATTCTCATTGTAGATGATCATGAGGAAACTCGGCAGATGTATGCTGAAGTCTTTCGCGACAAAGGCTTCGAGGTGTTGGAGGCCAAAGATGGTGTTGAGGGATTGGATATTGCTACGAGTGGGGATGACATTAATTTAATTTTCACTGGAATCATCATGCCCCGCATGGATGGTTTTCAATTAATAGAATCGCTCAAAGAACATACTCACACGGCCGGCATTCCGGTGGTAGCCAATTCTCACCTTGGGCGAGAAGAAGATCGAATCAAAATGTCCGAACTAGGCGCTAAAGATTTCATTGTACGGGGAGTGACAACACCGGCAGAGGCGGTTCAAAGAGTTAATCAAGTGATGAATCAAGGCGAATATTTGATAAAAGCAGATTTTCTCGGCCTAGAAGGTCAAAAATTTATCGAGGATTTCAAGCTTCCAGAGGACGGAAAATGTCTCAACTGCGCGACCGATTTGGCCATTAAAGTCAAGTATGGCAAAGAAAAAAAGCTGAGAGGAAAAATAATTTGTCCTAACTGTTCAAAAACATATTAGCATTTGATTGAACCAACTTATGAAGCCAAATTGGCGCTTGTTTAGTGGTGCCGAAAAAAAAGAAAAGTTTTTTCCTGAATTAGAAAGTGCGACTGAAAGAATCCTGAACAATCGGAACATAAAAAGCGAAAAACAAAAGGACACTTTCCTCAATCCAGACTATGACAGCGATTTGGCTGATCCATTTTTGATGAAGGATATGGATAAGGCAGTCAGTCGTATCTTGGCTGCCAGAAAAAATAAAGAAAAAGTTTGTGTCTATGGAGATTTTGATGCTGACGGTGTGACGGCATCGGCACTACTAAGTGATTTCTTTTCTCAAATTAAAATCGATCACTTTTGTTATATTCCTGACAAAAACAAAGAGGGCTATGGAATGAATGGCGGGGCAATTGACTATATAAAAGATCAGGGAACGAAGGTTGTCGTCACGGTCGATTGTGGAATTTCCAACGCTGCTGAAATTGAATATGCAAAGAAAGAGAAGCTGGATGTGATCGTCATTGATCATCACTCGATTCCACCAAAATTGCCCAAAACTTTAGCGGTAATTAATCCAAAAAGAAAGGGCGATGAATATCCCGAAAAAGAATTGGCCGGTGTGGGAGTGGCTTTCAAATTTATTTCAGCGCTCTCCTCAAAACTCAACGATTTTGATAATCAGCAATTGAAATGGTTCCTTGATTTGGTGGCTATTGGCACAATAGCAGATTGCGTTCCGTTAGGGGGCGAGAATCGGACGTTGACCAAATATGGACTGATGGTGCTAGCCAAAACAAAAAGGGTGGGTCTAAGACAGCTTTTCCAAGTCGGCGGAATTAATATCAATGAAAACAGGTTGCCCACGGGAAGACAGATTGCTTTTCAAATCGCACCCAGAATCAACGCAGCTGGAAGAATGGACCATGCTAGCTTGGCTCTAAATCTTGTTTTAAGTAAAGAGCAAGAAGAATCAAAAGCGCGTATGCAGGCACTCGAAATCGAGGATAAAAACAAGTATCGCCAAAAAATAACTAGGGAAATCTACAAAGAGATTGAAGACCGAATTAATCAAAAGAGCGACATTCCCAATGTGATTGTTGAATTTTCACCCCATTGGGAATATGGAGTGGTAGGATTAGTGTCAGGAAAAATTACTGATAAGTATAATCGACCTTCAATCATCCTGCAGGAAAAAGATGGCTTGCTACGAGGCTCGGGAAGATCGATTCCCGAGATAAATCTTGTTGAAACTCTAAGAAGGCACGAAAAATATTTAGAAAAATTCGGAGGACACTCTCAAGCATTAGGCCTGGCGATGAAAAAGGAAAATTTGGAAGAGTTAAGAAGGAAATTAGAAGAAGATGTGGCAAAATTTTTGGAAGGTGAGCCGATCAAAGAAATTGAGATTGATTGCGAAATCAAACTGGCTGAGGCCAGCGAAAAACTAATGGGCGAGTTAGAAAAATTGGAACCTTTTGGACAGGGGAATGAGACACCAATTTTTTTGAGCCAAGGGATTACCGTGGCTGACAAGAGATTGGTTGGGAACGGAGATAAACATTTGAAATTATCAATTTTTGATAAGGAATATTCAGATCAGCCAATGGGAGCTATCGCTTTTGGGATGGGACAATATTTTGACCAAATAGAAGTGGGCCAGCAAATTGACATTGTTTACAATCTAGAAAAAAACCACTGGAATGGAAAAAGCAGCACAGAGGCGCGAATTATTGATCTCGATCTTGCCAGAAGCGATTGACCAAAGGGCCAAGATGGGTTATATTTTAAGCTAGTTTTATACCATCGATGGCCCCTTCGTCTAGTGGACCAGGATATCAGGTTCTCATCCTGAAGACAGGGGTTCGATTCCCCTAGGGGCTACACTTATTATAGGAAAACAGAATCTTATCCTTACAAATATATTACTTACTATGCTAAAAGGAATCGAACCGGCAGCAGCGAATCTCCTTAATGAGGAGTGAGCGCCGATGGATGCGAGCAAGCGAGCATTCAGCGCTGCCGTGGACAACGAGCAATAGTGGAGCTATTGCGAGGCGACGTTCTCGTACGCGGTACACAAGCATTGCGGGCAGGTCATCCTGGATCCCGCTAAGCGGGACAATTCCCCTAGGGGCTACAAAGGGCTACAGAATGTTCTGCTAAAACTCTTAGAGCAATAATGAAAGAGACAAAAAACCAAAAAAAGTCAGGAGATAGAATCAGTCAGATACTGAGTGAATTTAAAAAAGATTTTGATCGAGAATTGGAAAAGCAGTTTGAAAAAGAATTAAGAATTTCAAAAAAGATTCACCCAATAGCTGTTCGTTTGATGAAAGACATTCGGTCAATAAATGTTGCTGGTGGCAAAAGAGTTCGTCCTGCCTTGGCTTTTTATGCCTATTCAGCCTGTGGTAAAAAACCTAGCAAAAAAATTCTCAGAGCTGTCATGTCACTTGATATAGCTCATAGTTTCTTGCTAATGCACGATGATATCATTGACCGAGATGCTAAGCGACGCGGAGTTGACACCTTTCATGAAATATATCGAAAAAAAGCCGAGCAATCATTTCCTCAAAAAGACACCTTGCATTATGGTAATTCAATGTCGATTATTGCAGGCGACATGTTAAATACAATAGCTAATAAGGTAGTAATTGAAGCACAGCTAGATCCAAAAGTAACTAGCGATGCAATTTACAAACTTCAAGAACTTGTTTATCAAGTCGTTCCAGGTGAAGCGCTTGATGTACATCTTGAGTTTAGGGGAAATGCAACGGAAAAAGAAATATTAGCTGTGCATGAATGGAAAACAGCCCATTATACATTCGAAAATCCTATACATTTTGGTTGCATTTTGGCTGGACGTAATGAGCCAAGCTTATTAAGGAAGTGGACAAATTATTCGATTCCGTTAGGCATTGCTTTTCAATTGAGAGACGACATCTTGGGTGTGTTCGGAGACGAGAAAAAATTAGGCAAGCCCGTAGGATCAGATGTTATTGAAGGAAAAGAAACGTTGTTAGTGGTTCAAGCTCGCAAGAAAGGGAACGAAAAACAAAAACAAATTATCGACCGATATTTGGGCAAGGAAGATTTAACCAGAAAGGAATTGAAAGAATTTCGTAGCCTGATCGTAGAAACAGGATCATTGGACTACTCGCAGAGGATGTGTCAGAAATTAGCCGAAAAATCATTGCAAAATCTGAAAAGTATCAATATCAAAGACGGCGTCGCAAGGGAATTCTTTGAAGGAATTGCATATTATATTATAAATCGAGATAAATAAAATGACCGCTAAAAATTCAAGCAAAAACATGCCAAAACACGTGGCAATCATTCCCGATGGCAATCGAAGATGGGCCAGGAAAAAAGGTCTCAAGCCTTGGAAAGGGCATGAAAAGGGGGCCCAAAGCATCGAGGAAATCACCAGAAAAGCTCTAGACATGGGCATTGAAAATCTCACATTCTGGGGATCATCTCAAGACAATTTGCAAAAAAGACCACTGACTGAAAGAAAAGCCCTCTTAAAGATTTACGAGGAATATTTTCAAAAATTGATTGACAGCGAAGAAATTTACGAGAATGAGGCACGCATCCGATTGATTGGAAGATGGGCTCAACAATTTCCTCAAAAACTAACCAGGATTCTCAAGAATGGAATTAAGAAGACTCAACGGCATTCAAAACATTTTTTGAATTTTCTTTTAGCCTACAACGGAGACGACGACATGTTTCAAGCAGTTAAATCAATTGGACAAAAAATAAAACGAGGAGAAATTGGCAGTGTCAATAAAACAGCTATCAAGAAACATCTGCTCAGTGCCGAGCTCCCGGACGTTGATTTAGTCATTCGAACTGGCGTTCAAGGCGATCCACACAACAGCGTTGGTTTTTTGATGTGGCAAACTCAAGACTCTCAATATTATTATTCTGACAAAATGCTGCCGGACTTTGGTGCGGAAGATTTTGAAACAGCTATCAAGGATTATGTTAAAAGAGCAAGAAGAAAGGGCGCCTAGCCGTAATAAATGTTAAATAAAATACCCATCCGCCAGCCGGCGGAAAATACCTATTTTTATACCTATAAAATTTAACAAAAAAAGATGGCTCTAGAGGTAACTGATAAAAATTTTGAAGATGAAGTTCTCAAAAATAACCAACCGGTGCTGGTTGATTTTTGGGCGCCTTGGTGTGGCCCTTGTCAAATGATGGCGCCAATCGTTGAAGAAGTTTCGAAAGAATCAAAAAATGCCAAAGTAGTGAAAGTTAATGTCGATGAAAATCAAAAAACTGCTCAGGAATATAACATCATGTCAATTCCAACCTTAGTGATTTTCAAAGACGGCGCGATTGCCAAGCAAATTATTGGGGTCCAATCCAAAGAAGTTCTTCTTGAAGAACTAAAAAACATTAAATAGCAAAAACATGCACGATGTAATTATCATAGGGGCAGGTCCGGCTGGGCTCTCTGCTTCGGTTTATCTTTCGCGTTACAAACTTGACCATGTGATTATTGGCCCTCAAGTGGGAGGTTACATGATGGAAACAGAATTGATTGAAAATTATCTGGGCTATAAAAGCATCACTGGCGCAGAACTTTCATTGAAAATGAGAGAGCATGCTGAAGCGCTGGGAGGAAAAATAATCCCCGAAGCAGTGACTAAAATTTCAAAAAAGGAGAATGGCTTTGAAGTCAAAACTGCTTTGGGCAACACATTTGAAGCCAAATTCGTGATATATTCGATTGGAACAAAACATCGAACTTTAGGAATCCCTGGAGAGAAAGAATTGACTGGCAAGGGAATATCCTATTGCGCTACATGTGATGGGCCATTTTTTAAAGACAAAAACGTAGTTGTCGTTGGTGGCGGAAACTCTGCTGCCAGTGCGGCACTAGTGTTGGCTCAACATGCCAAAAGCGTCACGCTTTTTTATCGGAGAGAAAAACTTCCGGCTCTTCCATCCTATAGAGATGAATTAGAGAAAAATGAAAAAGTTGAAGTGGTTTGCTGCACCAATTTAACTAAAATTAAGGGCACTGAAAGAGTTGAAAGTGTGGTGCTCGATACGCCTTATCAAGAAAGCAACGAATTTAAAACCGACGGTGTTTTCATTGAGATTGGTTCCAATCCTAAAACTGATTTAGTAAAAAATATCGGTGTTGAACTTGATGAAGCAAATTATATTAAAACTAATTCTGACCAATCAACTAACATTTCTGGTTTTTATGCAGCTGGAGACGTGACCACTAATTCCAATCGCTTTCGACAGATTGTAACGGCGGCAGCGGAAGGTTCAATCGCTGCAATTTCGATATTTGAAAATCTTAGAGAAATATAATACTAATCTACGAATGTATGCGAATGACGCGAATATGCAAATTCTAAATGCTTAGTAGTTTCCCCCTCTTGATAAGAGGGGGTTAGGGGGAGTTAGTTAGAAGGCTGGTGTTTGTCATTATTTTATTAACCCGTAGTATTATAATTTATAGGATATGGAAAATTGTTATCAAATTGCACTTAATCAATTAAAAATAGCCGCTCGTAAGATGAAACTAGACAAAGAAACAGAGCGGCTTTTGAGTGTACCCGATCGAATTATTAAACTCAAAGTGCCTTTCAGAAAAGACAACGGCCAGTTGGAAATTTTGGAAGGCTATCGGGTTCAACACAACAATTGGCTGGGTCCCTACAAAGGAGGCTTGAGATATTTTCCTAGCGTGGATCTGGATGAAGTCAAGGCACTTTCTTTTTGGATGACCATCAAATGCGCTTGTGCAAACTTGCCTCTGGGTGGTGGCAAAGGGGGCGTGACAGTTGACACCAGAGGACTCTCTTCTGCCGAATTGAAAAGACTCACTCAATCCTTCGCTCGTGCTTTGGCTTGTTTTGTCGGACCGGACCAAGATATTCCAGCTCCGGATATGTATACTAATCCCCAGGTGATGGAGTGGATCGTGGATGAATATTCAAAGTTGGTGGGCAAAAAAACGCCCGCTGTGGTGACTGGAAAAGCTGTTAAAAAAGGAGGCTCGGAGGGACGTGATGTGGCCACAGCCACCGGCGGATTCTATCTTCTGGAAGAAGTGCGCAAATCCCTGAAGAAAAAAACTGCTGATTTGACAATGGCAGTTCAGGGCTATGGCAACAGCGGAGAAATCATGGCCAAGCTTTGTTTTGAAGCAGGGTACAAAGTGGTGGCAGTTTCAGATTCTCGAGGGGAAATTTTCAATCAGGAAGGATTGAATATTAAAAAAGCCAGCCAGCACAAAAATAAAACCGGTGCATTGAAGGGTTTTGTTGACAGTAAAAGCATTTCCAACGCCCAATTGCTTACATTGGATGTTGACGTTTTGGTTCCGGCTGCATTAGAGAATCAAATTACCAAAACCAATGCTAGCAAAATAAAGGCCGATTACATTGTAGAGCTGGCCAATGGACCAACTACTTTGGAGGCAGATAAAATTCTGACTCGGCACAAAATCACTGTCTTGCCAGATGTTTTGGCTAACGCCGGAGGAGTGATCGTCAGCTATTTTGAATATGTTCAAAACTTAAAGGGCCAGAAATGGAGCAGGGAAGAAGTGTTGCGCAAACTGAAAAGTCGAATCACCGGCGCCTATCACAAGGTCTTAGCAGAATCCAAAAAACACCGCTGCAATCTCCGCATCGGTGCCTATATCGTTGCTTTGAAAAATTTGAAAGAGAAGAAGCCCAGATAGCTCGTTAAGAAGGCGCCAAGAAGACAAGAACTCATTTGATCACTGAAAAGCAAAAACGCGATGCAGCGCTAGCGCATGCTGCAACCATAAAAAAACCGACGGTGTTTTCATTGAGATTGGTTCCAATCCTAAAACTGATTTAGTAAAAAATATCGGTGTTGAACTTGATGAAGCAAATTATATTAAAACTAATTCTGACCAATCAACTAACATTTCTGGTTTTTATGCAGCTGGAGACGTGACCACTAATTCCAATCGCTTTCGACAGATTGTAACGGCGGCAGCGGAAGGTTCAATCGCTGCAATTTCGATATTTGAAACAATAAAGAAAAATAAATGAAAAAATTGAACCCAATTCAAATTAGCAAGGGAGGAAAACTTGAAGTCAGCTCAAAAATAAGATTAAGTGATAACAATATTTCCGAAGCCTATACTCCTGGTGTGGCGAAAGTTTCAATGGCTGTTCATAAAGATCCAGAAAAGGCCTACGAGCTAACTTGGAAAAAAAGAAGCGTAGCGATCATTTCTGATGGCAGTGCGGTCTTAGGTTTGGGCAATATTGGACCAAAAGCCGCTCTCCCGGTGATGGAGGCCAAGGCGCTTTTGTTCAAGCAACTAGGGGGGATTGACGCGGTGCCGATTGTTCTTGACACCCAAGACCCAGATAAAATTGTGGAAATTACAAAAGCGCTAGCACCCGGTTTTGGGGGAATTAATATGGAAGATATCGCCGCTCCCAACTGTTTCATTATCAAAGAGCAACTTAAAAAAGAACTGGATATCCCGGTTTTTCATGACGATCAATACGGAACAGCGATTGTGGTTTTGGCAGGATTAATTAACGCATCAAAAGCAATTGGAAAAGATGTCACAAAATGTCGTCGAATTGTCATTTCCGGCGCTGGGGCAGCTGGAATGGCTACAGCCAAAACTCTGGCCAAATTTGGTTGTGCTAATAGCATCATCGTCTATGATTCAACCGGAGCTATCTATCGAGGTCGAAAACGAAATATGAACTTTGCCAAAATACGAATTAGTCACAAAACTAATCCTAATAAATTCAAGGGGGCAATGAAGGAAGCCTTGAACGGTGCCGAGGTTTTTATCGGGCTTTCTAGCGCCAATCTGCTTTCCTATGTTGACATTCAAAAAATGGGTCCTGATCCAATCGTTTTTGCTTTGGCCAACCCAGGTCCAGAAATTCTGCCTGATGAAGCTAGAAAAGGGGGGGCAGCTATCGTGGCTACTGGTCGAAGTGATTTTCCCAACCAGATCAACAACGCTTTGGTTTTCCCTGGATTATTCAAAGGCGTCATGAAAACTCGGACTTGTCTCATCACTGACAAACATAAACGTGATGCTGCGTTAGCCTTAGCGGCAACAATAAAAAAACCAATGGTCAATAAACTTCTTCCGAAAGTGACTGATCGCCGAGCCGTCAATGCAATCGCAAAAGTTTTCAAATAAACAGCAAAATCTCTTGCAACTAAGCTCATTTTAATCTAGAATGAGGAAAACAATTGAGTTAGAAAAGAAATGAAAGTGGTTTTACAAAAAGATGTGGAAAGCGTAGGGGGAGCAGGGGACATCAAGAATGTGGCAGATGGATTTGCCAGAAATTTTTTAATTCCCAATGGTTTAGCTGAACCAGCCACTCCTGAGAGCATAGCTAAAGCTGAAGAAGCCAAGAAAGAACAAACGGAAAAGGAGAAAGAAGATTTAGCAAAAGCTCAAGAAATCGCCGAAGACCTTGACGGGCGTGAAGTGGTCATCAAGTCAAAAGCAGAAGACGACAAACTATTTGGTTCAGTTGTTGCCAAGGAGATCGTAGAAGCATTGGCTGCCCAAGGAGTGAAATTAGAAGAAAAATATATAATTTTAGTCGATCCAATAAAAGAAATCGGGGAGCATAAGATTAAAATAAATCTCGATCATGGGATTGAGGTTGAAATTAAAGTAATTGTGGAGGCTGAGTAGCGGATTAAGAACTACTCAGGAGCCGCTTTTTTGTTAGGGGAGCGGTTTTTGTTTTGAATCTTAATATGCGATCCTAATATACGAATTCTCATCCGAATGACTCGAATGAAATTCATTCGTAAATTCGAGTGTCAATTCGTAAATTTGGGTCGCCTTAAATAAATGAAAAAAACAAAAAGCGTAAAAAAGTTCATCTTTGTTGTTGGGGGAGTCATGTCATCTGTTGGAAAAGGAGTTGCGGCTGCTTCAATTGGAAAAATTTTAAACTCAAAGGGTTATCGGGTTGCAAATATAAAGTGTGACATGTACGTGAACGTTGATGCTGGAACAATTCGACCAGCAGAACATGGGGAGGTTTTTGTTGGTTCCGACGGGATTGAAGCCGATCAAGATCTTGGAAATTATGAAAGGTTTACGAATCAAACCTGCACATGTGATAACTATATAACTACGGGACAAGTTTATCGGGAGGTGATCAAGCGAGAGAGAAATCTCGAGTATGGCGGTGAGGACGTTGAGGTCTATCCTGACGTACCTAATGAAATAATTCGAAGAATCAAGGAGTGTCAAAGGAAAAATAGAGCAGAAATAACAATAGTTGAATTTGGAGGAACGATTGGAGAATATCAACTCCTTTTGTTCCTGGAAGCCTCCAGAATGATGAAAATTAAAGACCCAAAGAACGTTTTCTTTGTTATGGCCAGCTATCTTCCTACCCCAAGGCTTTTGGGAGAACAAAAATCAAAGCCTACTCAATATGCAATCCGAACCTTGAACTCTGCTGGTATTTCTCCTGATTTTATTCTTTGCAGAGCAAACTTGCCTGTTACCGATGACATCAAGCAAACCATTAGCACTGTTTGCAGCCAGCCAAAAGAAAGAATAATGTCGGCTCCAGATGTTGATTCGATTTATGACATCCCAGTCAATTTTGAAAAAGAAAATTTCGGAAACGTTGTTTTGAATTCGATGGGTCTCAAGCCCAGAAAAACTAACATGCAGAATTGGATCAAGCTATCCAAGAAGATTAAGAAGTTAAAAAACATTGTTCGAATCGGAATAGTTGGTAAGTATTTTAATTCAAAATCTTGCAGGGACACCTATATTTCCGTGATTGAATCAATTAACCACGCTGCGTGGGCTCACAACCTGAATCCAGAAATAATCTGGTTGAATTCAGAAGTTTATGAAAAAGATTCGTCTAAATTAGCAGAGCTCGATAAGTGCGATGGGGTGATTGTTCCAGGAGGGTTTGGATCTCGCGGAGTAGAAGGAAAAATAAAGGCAATAAAGTATGTTAGAGAAAATAAAATTCCATACCTTGGACTTTGCTATGGGATGCAGCTCATGACTGTTGAATTTGCTCGTCATGTAGTTGGCTTGAAAGAAGCTCACACAACGGAAATCAAACCGAAATCAAAGTATCCTGTGATTGACCTCATGCCTGAACAAAAGAAAAACATGGAAGAAAGCAACTATGGCGCCACAATGAGGCTAGGCAACTATCCTTGCAACATAAAGAAAAGAACTATTGCATACGCTGCCTACAAAAAACAAAAAATCAAAGAGAGGCATCGTCATCGCTATGAAGTGAATCTGAAATATATCAAGCGTTTGCAAAACGAAGGCTTTGTTTTTTCGGGAATCTCACCTGATCGACGACTTATGGAAATCGCTGAACTTCGTAGAGACATTCATCCTTTCATGCTAGGCTCTCAATTTCATCCAGAATTTACTTCAAGACCACTCAAGCCGAATCCGCTTTTCTTTGAATTTATCAAAGCAGCGAAGAAATAAAAATCCCTAAAGACTTGACAAAAGCGTAGTATTATGCTATGCTTTTTAGTTAATTTATTGTAACTGTAAATCATTTTTCAAAGAAAGGAATTTTAAAATGAAGTCAACGCTAAGAGAGGTTCTCAACAAATGGAAGGAAAGCAACGGCACTATTTTTGACACAAGCGAAAACGAACAGGTTGAGGTTGAGAAATTGTTTCAGATCTACAAAGATTTCTTGGAAGGACATGCTGGAGTTGATGCGGAGGGGTTTCTCTACGTGACACTCTTTACAAAAGAGCCAAGGAGAACCTATTTCAAAAACATATCATAAGAATCTAATCGTTCGACGGGAAATCGCTCCTGATCGAGCGATTTTCTTTTAAAAAACAACAAAAAAACAGCTCCTAGAACAGAGCGTTTTCTATCTGTATATCTGTAACAATCTGCCTGCCCTTCGTAGCTTGTCAGAGCGAAGTAGGGTAATCCGTAAACTCTATACCACTTCAACAATCTTCGCTGTTTCCAGGTTTCCAGTAAACTTTTTAATCTTTTTTGTAACAAAACTAACTTCACCATCTTTGACCGCGATAATGGTGTCGTCGGAAGTAATTTTCGTATTTTTTCCGGCTCGGAATTTCGATCCTCTTTGACGAATGAGAATTTCACCGCTTTTAACTTTTTGGCCACCAAAACGCTTCACCCCAAGATATTTGGGTTTAGAATCTCGTCCAAGTTCAGTTGAGCCCCCAGCTTTTCTATGCGCCATTAGTCCTGCTGTCATTCCGAGCGTAGTCGAGGAATCTCATGAATAAAACGAGATTTCTCCATTCCGCTACGCTCCAGTCGAAATGACATTAAATATATGTTATAATCCACGTAATCGAGCACCTCCATTCGAGTTATTCGAATATTCATTCGCCCGCCTGCTTTGCATGCGCAGCATTGCGGGCAGGTAAATTAGGGTCGCCTAAATAAATAAATTACCCGCGTGTGTCAGCGTTAAGTCTGCGTACATCCGCGCGCATAGGGTACTATTCCTATGCGAGAAACTAAGGTAAATAATATCGTATAGAATCCGATTTGTCAACTCAAAATAAAAAGACATTAGGAGATAAAATAAGGATATTTTGGCAAAAACATGATCAAAAAATTTTGACTGTTTTGGCTTTGATTTTGGTGGCAGTAGTAAGTTTTCGGGCCGGTCAAACTCACGAAAAGCAAAATCAAGTGGCCAAAATTGATGTCCAACTCAATCAACTGGCTGCAGCCAATCCCGCCCAGGAAAAAATCAAAACACTTGGAGAAGCGTTGGAAAGGAAGGGAATTGACGTTGGTCAAAATACGGTTAATAATAATGAAGGTGCTCAGCAAGATCAGGAATGTCTCTTGGTTGGCAGCAAAAATTCAGATAAATATCACTTGCCATCATGCCAATGGGCCGCGAGGATCAAAACAGAGAATCGAGTCTGTTTTTCTTCCGAAGAGGATGCAAAAAACAAGGGCTACGTTCCAGCCAAATGCTGCCATTAATGCGATGCTAATCCGCGAATGAATGCGAGTGACGCGAATACGTGAATTACAAATGTTCAATAGTTCCCCCTCTTGGTAAGAGGGGGCTAGGGGGAGTTAGTCAAAATGGCTGGTGACTCCTGATGTTTTAAGGAAAAATGAATAAATATTTCCTAATTTAAAAAAGCATTATGACAAATAATTCGAAACCCGTTGTTTGTTCAGCAGCTCTCGTGATTTATAATGAGGATAAGTCAAAATACCTAATAGTAAAAAGACCACTAGATGATGCCAGCATGCCTGGTTACTGGGGATTTCCAGCGGCATCAAAAAAGAATCCCGAAGAAAAATGGGAAGATATTGCAAGGAGAGCTGCCTCAACCAAACTTGGCGTCACTGTTGAAATTGATGAACTGATTGGAGAGGACACCAGCGACAGGGGAGATTATATACTTGTTATGAGAGACTATGCAGCAACGATAATAAAAGGAGAACCAAATGTCCCACAAACCGAAAAGGGTATCACTCAATACATTAAACAAAGATGGAGTGATCGAGCAGATGAGCTGACTCAGTCAGCAAAAGAGGGATCATTGTGTTCGAGAATTTTTTTCAGATCAAAAAATATTTCATGGTAATTAAAAAATAAATCAAATGTCCAAAAAAGAAATCATAGTAATCTCACTGGGCGGCTCCCTGATCGTTCCCGATAAAATTGATTGGAGATTCTTGAAGAAATTCAGAGCGCTGATCATCAAGGAAATCAAAAATGGAAGAAAATTCGTTCTCATCACCGGAGGAGGAAAGACGGCCAGAAAATATCAACAAGCAGCCAGCAAGGCTGCCCACCTGACTAATGATGACCGTGACTGGATTGGGGTTCATTCAACCAGACTCAATGGCCATCTCATTAAAACTATCTTCAGAGATTATGCTCACCCCCGGATAAACAAAAATCCTCGCACCAAAGAGGACCTGAAAAAACATTTCAAAAAAGGAGAGGGCATCATGGTTGCAGCTGGTTGGCGACCAGGTTGGTCCACCGACTATGTAGCAACAATCCTGGCCGAAAGACTGGATGCTAAAACTCTCATCAATCTTTCCAATGTAAAATATGTTTGTGATAAAGATCCCAACAAGTATAAAGATGCCAAAAAATTCGAAAACATGAACTGGAAAGAATTTCGTAAGTTGGTGGGAAATAAGTGGGATCCGGGAGCCAATGTGCCATTCGATCCAGTAGCAGCCAAACATGCTCAAAAAACGGGTCTAAAGGTTATCATAGCTGAAGGTCGCAACATAAAAAATCTTGAAAAGATATTCAAAGGAGAAAAATTCCAAGGAACAATAATTGAAGATTAGATATTTCCCCTCCTTAGAAAGGAGGGGTGAAGGGGTGGTTGACTGAGACGTGCCAAAGCGTATATACGTTCGTATATTCCCGCACCGCATTCCTCCAAAGGCGGATACGGCAAGTGCGGCACAAACTCCGGCGGAAATTCTATTTCCCCTCTTGTTAAGAGGGGACTGAATTCATTAGTTTTGAATTCAGGGGAGTTAGTCGAAGGGCTGGTGATCACTATTAACAAAAGCAACTCTGAAGAAGACATACGAAGTTTAAACATATATATCCACGTATATACGTTCGTATATACGAAAATCACAATCAGACATGAGAAACATAATATTATTTGACGTTGGTGGCGTCATCAGGATATATGACGATAAATCATTTAATGCTTGGCTAAAAAATACGTTTCACCCAAACGGGGAAATTGAACCTGCTTGGAAAAAGTGGCGGGACTTGAGAGACATTGATAAAATCGACGAGCATGAATTTTATGCCAATTTTATTTCTGATATTGGCATTTCTGCAAAAGACATATCAGAGGAAGATTTCTATGCCAAGTTTTTTAATGAGCATATCGAAACAAATGAAAAAATATTGAAATTCATTGAAAATCAGCTGTTTGGAAAATTTAGGCTTTACATTTTTTCAAACATGAGCAGAATGGAAGTCAAGGAACACAGAAAGAAGGTTGACTATGAGAAATTTTTTGATAAATGTGTCTATTCTTTTAATTTGGGATTAATCAAACCGGACATTGAATTTTTTAAGAAGGGGTTGGATGTGATTGAACATAAAGGGGATGAATGTATTTTTTTTGATAACAATTTGAAGAATAAAAAAAATTCAGAGAAGCTGGGAATCAAATTTGTTCAGTATGTTGATTTTGATAAATTCAGCAAAGACATTGAGTCATTAAAATATAATCCAGAGAGATAACTGTATAAAAGTATATACCCACGTATATACGACTGTATATACGGCTTGATCAAACATTCCGCGTGAGTCTGCGTTTAGTCAGCGTCGATCTGCGCGAATAAAATCTTAATTTTATTCGAATGAAAACGCCTACAAGAAAACTGCTCAAGATGTCGTCTCACAGCTATGCCTTGGTCATTCCCAAAGAATTCGTTGAAAAATATGACTGGAAAGAACATCAGAAATTCACCGTAAAGGACAAAGGTCGTGGTCTTCTCGAGATAAAGGATTGGCGGAGAAGATAAAGGCCTGTCCCGTTGAATTGCGACGATAGAAGCAGTATTCAACCGGGAGCAGGGGATTGTTGGAAGTGAGAGATTGGAGAAGGAAATAGTGACCAGGCTCATTTTTAGCATTGTTCTTTGATAGCATAAACCACACACAAAGTTATGTGAACTTTATGGAAATTGTTTTTTGACAAAATGCTTTTAGGGGTTAGTAATTGCTTAATAAAAGCACAATAAAAGAAATTAAGGAGGAAAAAATCATGCAACTAACCTATGACAGGATCAAGGAATTATCAGAAGCAAAAGGACCCGGAATGATTATTACCTTGAGCAGGGGGGATGATGATAAACTTATCGTCGAAAAGACTATTCCTTCAAATATAGATCACCCTGAAATGGAAGAGGCAACCATGGATCTCGCAAAAACAAGTCAGCCAGAATGGTTATTCATTAAAATCCTGTAATCTGAGTGTTCTAATTAAACATTCAATACAATGGCACGCGATATAGTTGTTCTCTGACAATCCCAAGAGATATTGTTGATAAATACGGCTGGAAAGAACGACAAAAAATGTCCATCAAGGACAAAGGCAGGGGATTGCTGGAAATAAGGGATTGGAGAAAGAAATAGAAATTTTCTGCAAAAGAGTAAGGAGGTCACCATGGTAAAAATACCCCTATTCAGTTTAGTTGTTCCTTGCAGTCCTGGTAGTCAACAAGATGAATGGCAGATCGGGAGAGTAATTGGGAAGTCACGTTTCGACTTAAGCATTGGGCCTCTCTTAAAAATAAGAGACATAACAAACGGAGAAATAATTGAGAGGTTTCCAATACACGTTGACAGACTCGTTATAGCCGAAAAGTAGGTTTGTCAACCTATTGCTCGCTCAAGCTGTTTAAACCAAAAGCGGAAGACCAGAAGGTCTTCCGCAAAGTTTTTTATAAAATTATAAAATAACTAGAAAAAAAGGTAAAAAAAGCACCCAGCGCATGCTTTACAATATAATCAAACCCCATTTGAATACATAACGCCCACCGGGCTTGATAAGTGGTGGGCGTTGATTATTGCGTAAGAGGAAGGCTATCTTGAGGGAGGGAAGCTAAACAGCATCTGGATAAAGATCGTGGTTTTTTTGACTGTTTCTTCGTCAGAATAACCAGCCCTAGTCAAAGCCTCAGCTAGGTGAGCTTCGATAGTGGTAGCCAGGTTCTGTCGAAGATGCTTGATTTGCCCCGCGTCATTCTCCGGCCACTTCTCATCATCCATCGCTTTAAATGCCTGTGCAAGTAGATCGAAAAAAGGCTCTCCCTTGTTGATCATCTCACGAAGTTTTTCAAACAGCTGTTGTATCTCCATACCATTCCTCCTTTTCTAAACAAACAATTGTTATTGTTTTTTTACTGATAAGCTAAAGCTCTCTGATTTCAGTTCTTTAGTGTCTTCTATCTCTTTCTTTTTGTCAATTGGCAAAGTTTCCATAATTTTTCTCAGTTTTACGCCGTCAACCTTGACTACATCGTCCCATTTGCCCAGATCCAAAAGGATCTGTTTTAATTTTTTCTCATCATAGGTGAATGTTTGTCGATGAGTTTTAGATACAATTTTATCTTTTCCAAAAAGCCGTTCGACTTCTTCAATTTCCATGATTTCCAACATTTCTCGTTGGAGCTCACCTAATTTTTTGCGATTAGTTTTTATATCCTCAGCAAGAGCAACATATTCATCAATAATTTTCTCTTTTTCAGCATCTGATTTTCGTTCATCCTTGAATTTGTGTTTCCACATGGGACACATTTTTTGATAACCGCACCAATCGCACAACGGAGTGACCATAGGTGGATAGTCTAAATTTTCAATCTGATCAATGATGTCTAAAACTTCTTTGATGCCAGCTTGAAGTTGGTCTGGGTTCTTTTGAGCAGAAAGTTTGGTTCCGTGTTGAAGAAAATAGAGAGAAAGCTTCACTTTCCCAAGATTTTTTTCTTCATTGGGATATCTTTTTAAGAAAGCTAACAAATAAATTAATAACTGGAGGTTGCTGTCAATCATTTTTTGCGGCGGAAGCTTGCGAGATGTCTTGTAGTCAATGATTTCGAATCCATCCTCGATCTTATCGATCCGATCAATGAAGCCAGAGACCAAATGGGTCTCTTTTTTATTTTTATTTTCAATCTCAATGGTGAAACGTGATTCCAGATCCACGATTTGAAACTTGTTTGGGTCATTTTTCTTATAATACTTCTGAACGATGTTCACTCCTTGAGCAAAAGCAGCTCGCTCTTTGACTTCATCTTCAAAAACATCAGGTTCCCAGTTGGTGGAGAAGTGGTGCAAGGCTTCTTTCTGAGTAGGCATAATAAATTGACCAGTGTGGATGAATTTCATCGTATCATGCATCAGCGACCCAAAAATTGCTTCCGGACTTTTCGGAGTTTTAATCTTATCTATCTGTTGATATTTGTATTTGAGTGGACAAGTGCGGAACGTGTCCAGGGCAGAAAAAGAGGTATTCATGAAGTTAGTATCAAGTATTTTGTATTAGGTATTAAGTATATATAGCTTGTCATTCCCGCGTAGGCGGGAATCTATTAGTTTTAATATTTTAAACATGCGGGATGGTGCTTCATTCTTGACTTATAATTAACATGCCTTACTATGGAGGTCCAGTGTAATAATCATATACCGTGAGAGGGAGGAGGCTTGTCATGGGTTATAAAATAGCACCTTTTGAATTATGTCACGCAGATCGTGTTGCTATGCTGCTGAAACAGCTCAGTAGCAGAAAGGCGAAATTTGAACCAAAGGAGCTCATTGCGGACTGCCATTGTTTTCCATACGTTATGCTTGCGAAAACTGAGGTTGTAGGCTTTGGAATTCTCTCGGGACATGCAAACGCTATGGACGGTCTTGGTAAGGGGGCGCTTTTGGAAGACATGGTCATAGACAAACAGTATAGGCGTCAAGGTTTGGGAAGTGTTTTAACGATTCATCTGAAGAACTTAGCGGAAGCTTTCGGTATAGAAATGTTGTTTTTGAAAAGCGATCTAAAAGATGAAAGATTGGGAGCTAGAGCAGCTTATAACTCTTTGGGTTTTCATGAAATCGGCAACACCGGCTGGTTCTACCTCGAGCTACAACAATAGTAAGTCAATATTTTTATGATCATAGAGGCGCCACAACGCAACACGGCGCTTCTATTTTTTTATGTTCTTTTCCCCCTCTTGGTAAGAGTGGAGCGAAGCGGATGAGCTTTGCTCGGGGAGTTAGTTAGAAGGCCGGTGCTCACTGTTCATTAACTATTTCTTTCACCACCCCATGATATTCTATATCATCTTCACATAACCATCCATAGTCTTTTGAGTCAAATGAATTTTCTCGATTGTCACCCAATAGCCAATAGCATCCTTCAGAATTTATTTCGTAGAGCCGTTTAGTCATAATTTCCTCATTATTCTTTTCACAGGTTTTGCAATTAAAGACAATCAGATCATTTTCCTGGGGGAGTGCTCGGGGGTCAACTATGAGAGTGTCGCCGTGAAAAAGAGTTGGTTCCATTGATGATCCTTCGCCAATAAATTCAACATACCTGCGAGAGGGAACGTAGTGGTAGGCCAAAAATACAAAAATAATCAAAATTAAAACTCCGATGATATAAAAAGATTTGGAGAAACCTTGTGGAACGGGAGAAGAGTGCATGGGAAAGTGTTTTAATGAGAACTTAGCTTATCTTAGATAACACAGTGCGTCGCACAATGTATATTTTACGACATTATGCCTATTTAATCCTAGGTTCATTCAGCCCCTCATATAATATATTAACTTTGATCAGAATTTCACTCAAGAGAAACTTTAGGACTTCAAATGACTAAACGCCAGAGCTACTACCCTACGTCTGGGTGTGGCTCAATTCTAACATTTTTTTCAGGGTTTTTAAACGGGAATAAAAAAATGGGGTCTCCCCCACTTGGGCCACATTTTTTACGAATTTTTTAGAGAAGTTTTCTTTGGCATTTTTTTTAACACACACCGAACTTCCCAGTACCTTCTAGCCGAAAAATTTTTCTAAATTTTTCTAATCATTATAAATGATCATTTGGTCAACGGTTGTAGAAGTATCAAAAATGGCCCCAACTAATTTTTCGGTTGTGTCGAGATAGATATTGGCACCAAACAATGGATCATGGACAACATACTTTCCTTTTTTATCTCTTCCATGAACGACAACGTAGTGCCCTGCCCCGGTTCTTGAACGGACAAACACAATCACTGGACGATCTTTCTTAACTTCTTTCTTGACGCGACTCCAGTCAATATTTCCATGGTTAATGCTTGAATTCAAATCAACTCCTTTCCAAGTGCTTGGCCAAACAATCAAGTCTCGATAGAATATTGGCTGAGACGCAAGCTTACCAGGAGAAATTTTTTCTCCGTAATGAGTGAATACCATGGCTAACGCAGTGACCGCACAGCCATAATCTTTCATCAACGATGAAGACAGGCCAATTCTTTTGTAAGCCCACTTTTTATCATCCTGAGCGTAATACCAACTAGTAGACGCTAAGCCGCTCTTGGGTTTGGGTGCTTTGGCTAAAATCTTATCGAGTTCTCCTCGTTTCTCAGATGACAAAGAATCAATGTCTCCCAACAATTCCTTCTTTTGTTTTTCGACTCGGCTAAGCAGTTTTTTGTATTTCGCTTCCTCTCCTTCCGTTTGATCAAGCAGAACATTTTTGGTCATTTTTTCATTATTCAGATAGAAAATCTGTTCTCCCAACTCGGCTTCCCTCTTTTCAAGATCTGCTCGCTTGTTGTCATAGTCATTTTTCTTTTCCTCCAGTTTTTGTTTTTGAGCTTCTGTCTCGTTCAGAACTTGAGCCACTCGCTGAGCAGTTTGATCCAGATATTCTGATTGATTAAGCACCAATGAAAGATCTCCATCACTAGTCAAATATTCCAGAGCGAACTCTTGATCAATCTGGTCATAGAGTCTGATCGATTCTTCCAGTCTAGCTCGCACTTCTTCATATTCTTTGGTGGCAGCCTCGAGTTGTTGTTGAGTTTGCTCTATTTCCGATTTATAGCGTTCGATGTCTTGCTTAACAATGTCAACTTCATTGCCAAATCTGTCCACTTGAACGTCCATCAATTTTAGTTGATTTTCCAATGTTGTCTGTTGCTGTTGCTTCTGATTAATTATCTGCTGATATTCCGTTGACTTTCTTTCTAACTTTTCTAACTCTTCTCTGTCGCTAAGCGCTTGAATAGGTTGAATTTTGGTTTTTTCTCCCACCAAAAAAAGACTTGTCACAATCAAGACACTCAGAATGGCTATACTTAAGTTTTTCTTTTTGTTTCCCATCTAATCTCCCGGGATCTGTCCGGGGTATTTAAGTCAACATTATAACAAATCTTTATTTTTGCACAAGTTTTAGCGCGTTTTTCACTCTTTTTGTTGCTTTTTCTTTCCCTAAAATCCAAGCCACTTCAAATGGACTGGGACTTTTCTCTTCTCCAGTCAAAGCAACTCGTAGCGGCCAAAGAAGCTCGCCTTTCTTATCACCAGCCGCCTCAAATAGTTTTTCTTGGAGTTTTTCAATGGTGTAATCTTTTTCTTTTAACTTCTTAAGCACTTCAAGCGATTGTTTCAGAGATTTTTCAAGCTCCTCGTCAGTCATTTTTTTCCACCAAAGCATTTCTTTTTCATATTTTGGCTCAGTAAAATAATAATTAATGTCATCAATGATCTCCGAAAGTTTTTTAATTCTCTCTTTTTCGATTGTAACTATTTTTTGAAGTAATTCATCAGCAGCAGAAAATTTATTTTCCTCTAAATATTTTTTTAGATATGGTCGACATAATCCAAACAGCGCAGCATCATCTTTTTGCTTGATGTAATGGCTATTCATCCAATCTAGTTTTTTATAATCAAACACTGCTCCGGCCTTATGCAAACCGTTAACATCAAATTTTTTCACCAACTCATTCAAGGAGAAGTGTTCTTGCTCAGTCTTTGGATTCCAGCCAAGCAGCGCCAGAAAGTTAATCAGTGCTTCCGGAAGATAGCCCTTTCTTCGAAAGTCTTCAACGCCAACATCCCCTTCCCTCTTGGAAAGTTTCTTTCCGTTTTGTCCCAAAACATTTGGTAAATGAATTATTGTCGGAATTTCCCAGCCAAATGCTTGGTATAATAATACATGTTTTGGTGTGCTGGGCAGCCAGTCTTCACCTCGAGTAATATGAGTGATGTCCATCAAATGGTCATCGACAACCACCGCTAAATGATAAGTCGGAAAACCATCTGATTTCAAAAGCACTTGGTCATCAATCGTGTTTGAATCTATTTTTATTTTTCCGAAGACTTCATCCTTGAATTCTATGGTTTCGTTTTTGGGAACTTTTAACCTTATTACGTAATCTTTTCCATTTTTTATTTTTTCATCTTTCTCTTCCTTTGATAAATTGCGGCAAAACCCGTCATATTTGGGTGCTTGCTTGTTCTTTTGTTGCTCTTCTCGCAGCTCTTTCAAACGATTCTCCGTGCAAAAGCAGTGATAGACCTTTCCTTTCGAAAGAAGCCCGAGAACGTGCTCCTGGTAGATTTTGAGCCTCTCTGATTGAATGTAAGGCCCATGCTCACCTTTTTGTTGAACTTTGCCATCTTTATCCAAAAGTACGCCTTCATCAGGCTCAATGCCAACCCAGCGCAAACTTTCAAGCATTTTTTCCATGGCGCCTTCCACTCGTCTATCTTGATCAGTGTCTTCCACTCGCAACAAAAAACTGCCTTTATTTTTTTTAGCCATCAAATAACTATACAAAACAGTGCGCAAATTTCCCACGTGAACAAACCCAGTGGGAGATGGCGCAAAACGCGTTCGAATCTCTCCCCCTTTTTTCTTATCCTTTTTTTTCTTACTATTTTTTTTATCCATCTAAATTCAAAACTCTCCTTCTGTTTTACTCTCATATATGCATATATGAGAGTAAAATGTTTATTGTTATTTTTTAAATTTATCGACTAGATTAAAAATCATAAAGTGGGCTGGGTATTTTTTCTTTATACTATCCCACTCACTTTTTGGCATACTATTTTTCAGACTACTTTTATTATTACTTTTCTTTATTTCATTTAAATATCCACCAAAGCCTGTAAACAACCAACGGTTGACACTATTGACTGTGTTAGTGCCAACTTTAAGAATGTCTTTTATTTCATCAAAAGTATGTCCCGTGATTAACATCTTGGCAATTTCAATTCTACGAGTAATCATCAGCGATTCGCTTGGGGTTAGCATGTCCTTGAAAAAGTTTGCGGCCTCCTTTTTTGTTTTTATTCCAGCAACCATTTCAAAAAAATCATTCAACATCCGATATCGTTCTTTTTGATCTACTTCGTATACTCTTCTTTTTGCCATATTTTTTTATAAGAAATTTTATAAGAAATACCTTGCATTACAATTCTATCATCCACTCTCATATATGCATATATGAGAGTATGTGTGCTAAATCAAGAAACTGTGGAGCAAAGAGCAATTAGATAGACAATGAGTTTTCTCCTCCATTACATTTTCAAAACGTCCACTCCTAATTTTTTTAAATGTAGATATAGTTTATTTAAAGGAAAAGCGATCACCCCATACATGTCTCCTTCTATTCCTTTTATTAAAACTGCTCCTCTATTCATTAAACCATAGCCGCCGGCCATTTCCAAAGGTTCACCTGTGGAAATGTAAGTGTCTATTTCTTCTCCGGATAGCTTTCGAAATTCAACTTGAGCTTCTCCAACATCAACTACTTCTTTTTTTGCTTTTGTATCGATAATTGCTAGTCCTGATAGCGCACGATTCTTGTTGCCAGACAATTTTTTTAATAGTTTTCTCGCTGCGGTTTTGTCTGCTGGTTTGCCTAAAACTTTCCCTTCAAATTCAATCACGGTGTCTCCCCCGATTATTATTGCATCATCATAATGCTTAGCTACATCTCTTGTCTTTTCTAAGGCTAGCAATTTAACTAGTTCCTCTGGGGCCTTATTAATCGTCATGTCTTCCTCATATTCACTTTCTCTCACTTCAAAATCGTTCAAACCAATTTGCTCTAAGAGCTGCTTTCTTCTGGGTGATTGTGATGCTAAAACTATTTTTCTTTTCATTTTTATTTCTCTAATAATTTTAACATCCTATTGGGCCACTTCGTATTTCCCTGATCAATCTCTTCGTGGAAAAATCTAAGCATTAATTTCAAAGGCTCGTCTGAGATTGGTGCGTGAAATATTTCTGGCCAGAATTCTTTATAATATAGTCCGATATTATCATACTTGATACCACAAGCCCCACCATTTGGATCTTTTTGAATAAAATAAATTTTCTTAACGCCATTCATGGTCGCTGCTCCCAAGCACTGTAGACAAGGTTCGAGCGTAGAAAATAAACTTATTTCTTTATTGGCTTCAGACGCTTGCAACAGTTCCCTCCCTTTTTGCGTAATGGCTATGTTTTCGGCATGACTAACAATCGATCCGGAAGATTTTATCTCATTGCTTGCCTGACTAATAATCTCTTCCTCTGCGGCAACTACTGCGCCTACAGGATAATTTCCATTTTCATAAGCCTTCTTGGCCATTTTAATAGCCTCCGCGAAACATTTATTTTCAAAGTTGTCTAATTGGGTCTTCTTTTTCATGCTAGTTCACAATACTTTTCCATAAAAACACGACTGTAGCGTTAAACATTCTGAAAAATCTATTCGGCTGGTTGAGAAAGCGCCAAAGCCACTCCAGTCCTGCTTCTTGCATCCACTTTGGTGCTCTTTTTTGTTTTCCCGTCCAAAAATCTATTGTCCCTCCGGCTCCGATTGCCAATCTGGCATACATATTTTGTTTTCTGGCTTGCCAAATGAATTTTTCTTGATATGGCGCACCCAAACAAACTATCAGCACATCTATCCTACCATTATATATACCATTTAAATGGTAGTTTTTTTCTGTCCCTATTTCAATTATTTCAAAATTGTTATAATCTTTAAAAAAATTTTCCGCCTCTTCCCTACTACTTAAACCATCTTTTCTTATTACAATCCCTATTTTGTAATTATTTTCTTTTGATTTTTTTACAATATATTCAGCCAGATCCACTCCTGCAATTCTTCCTCCTGTCTTAAGTTTCTTTATCCATGAAACTAGCTTAATACCGAACCCATCTATGAGTTTCAGATCAGCTCTATTGAGAATATTTCTATAATTTTCATTCCCTTCAGCTTTGAGCAGAATTTCTGGATTAAGAGTGACTATATATTTCTGCTTATCGCCTCCCAAGGCTTCATCGACAAAATCAAATATTTCTTTTTTTCTTTCTGTTCCAATTTCAACTCCAAGAATACTAGACATTGAAAGTGTAGTTATGAGTTGATTTACGCATCAGCTTCTGCTGCTTCTTTTTTCTCCATTAAGTCTTTAATGAAAACTCCAATTGCTGTAGTCACGGGAACTGCTAGAATTACCCCTAAAATTCCGGCTATTTTTGCTCCTACCAAAAGAGCTAAAATAACTATAACCGGATTAAGACCAACGGCTTTCCTCATAATCAATGGCGTGAAGAGATGATTTTCCATCTGTTGAATCAAAAAATAGGCTGCGGCAACCAGCAGCGCTGTCAGGGGAGAGACAGTGAAAGCCAGTAATATCGCTGGAATAGCCGCTATGATTGGACCCAAGTATGGAATAATTTCCAGCAATCCTCCGAAAATTGCCAAGGCCAGAGCAAATGGAACACCCAGTAAAGTCAAGGCTAAATAGTACAACCCAAAGACAATGAAAATGAGAGCGATCTGCCCTACCAACCAACGACCCATCTTTCTTTGAATTCGATTGATTAAATCTGTCACATATTCTTGATGCTTAGCTGGAGTAACTTGCTTGATAAAATTCTGAGTACCATTCCTCTTCACCAACATATAGAAAGAAAGTGAAAAAATTATGATAATCTTCAGGAACCCTCCAAGAAATCCTACCGTACTAGAGAAGAAACTCGAAGCAGAACTAGCCAGAGCTTCCGAACTTCTGTCAATTATATCTTGCAGGTTGCTGAAATTATAGGTTATTGCCAGTTGTGAAGCATTTTCAAAAAAACGATTTATTCCTTCGAAATATTTCGGTAAGGTTTGTCCCAATTGTTTAAATTCGTCGACTAATTGAGGCAAAATTAAGTAGAAAATAAAAGCCACCACCAAAATAAAACCCAAGAAAATTCCTAGTGTTCCTAATGCGCGGGGTATTTTCTTTGATTCCATTTTGTCCACCAGAGGAAGTGCGGCGCTGACAACAACTATAGCTAAAATCAATAATAGCAGAATGTCTCGGATGAAAAATAAAAACCAAAGCAGGAGAGCGATCAATATAATTCTCCAAATGACACCGCTTGAAATGTCAATTTTTCTTGTTTCCATATAATTTAAAATTAACTAAAACTCTTATTTCTTTTACTGTACTCTCATATATGCATACGACCTTCCCCCTCTTGATAAGAGTGGAGCAAAGCGGATGAGTTTTGCTCGGGGAGTTAGTCAAAATGGCTGGCGACTCCTGACATTCTGACGAACCCCTTTGAATTCAAAACTAATGAATTCAACATCCCCTTTCGAAGGGGAGGGACAAAAAGGCTTTTCATAGCTTAAGGTATTATACAGTTCATAAAAGGCTAAACTCTTAAAATCTTTTTAAGTGATGCTTCATCCTTGTGTGGACCGATAACCGCAAAATTTACTTTGTTATTTTTGACGATCTTCTGTACTATTTTTTGAATTTGCTCAGCTGTGACAGCATCAATTTTTTCGAACAGCTCTTCTGGACTTTTTATTTTTTTCCGAAAAAGTTCCTGATCCCCAAAGAAACTTGCCACAGCATTGGTTGATTCCAATGACATTAATGTCTTCCCTTTTAGATACTCCTTGGCTTTCTTCAGTTCCTTTTGAGAAACTTTTTTATCTCGGATTTTTTTAAATTCTTCTAAGATGAGCCGAGTCGCTTTCAGAAGATTTTCATGTTGCACACCAGCTCGCATGAAAATGAATCCGGAATCAGTCATCATTTCTGTGGCGGATTCAATGTAATAGGTCAGACCGTGCTTTTCTCGAATGTTAATACATGCTCGCGAACTGAATCCTCCGCCCAAAACAGTTCCCAATACAACAGCTGCATGTCGATCTGGGCTGAACATGTGTGGCCCACGAAAGCCCAACATCAAATGGGTTTGATCAGTTTTTTTTGGATATAATCTGATTTTAGGAACGTTCTGCTGTTCTTTGACTTTCTTTTTGGTTGTCTTTTTCTTTCTGCTCCCATCTGTTCTAAAATACTTCTCTGTTAATTCTAGGGCCCTCCCCTCTTCAACATTTCCTGCTATTGAAACGACCGTAGATTTTGCTAGGTACATCTTCTGCATATAATCAATGAAAAACTTTCGGTTGAAACCTTTTATATTTTCATCCGTTCCGATGATGTCCCACCCAGCCGGCTGATCTCCATACATTAATCCTTCAAAAATGTCCCAAACATACCTCGTTGGAGTGTCACGATACATGGCTGCTTCTTGAAGAATCACTCCCCTTTCTTTATTTATTTCCACGCTTTTTAGAAGTGAGTTTAAGTATAAATCGCATACCACCTCAAGTGCCATTTCAAAATGCTGCTTGGGAACCTTGATAAAGTATCCAGTTTGTTCTTTCCCAGTGAAAGCATTGTATTCTCCACCAACATTGTCAAATAGTTCAGTGAGGCTTTTGGCAGTTGGATGCTTCTTGGTTCCCTTGAACATCATGTGTTCAATAAAATGCGAGATTCCATTATTGTTCTTGGTCTCATACTTTGAACCGGCTTCCACCAAAATCAGGATGGTGACCGTTTGGGTGTCCTTCATCGGCACCAGCACTACTCGGGTTCCATTTTTCAGAATATGTTTTGAGAAATTCATGCAATGCGAATGCTACAAATTACATACGAATACCGCAAATAATACTTGGACATTATTTTTTATAATATTTGTTAATCACTCTTTTCGGCTTCAGGTGCGGTTGTCTGAAATTTACTATCATTCCCAGTTGCAAACTGGCACACCTTAAATATCTTTGTAATTGATAATAATCTTCTTTTGAAATGAATTTCTTTGCTTTTAACTTCCAGCACAATTCTATTTTCAATCAGAAAATCAACTTTGTTGCCCTCTATGTTGCTTTTACAAATTTTGTTTAACAGAATCTCTCGTTCATACTTCATGCCTTTTTGCAAAAACCTCTTTTCGAGTTCATCGGCATATTGCTTCTCTCTTAGAAATCTCCCTAGCTCGTTATGAACATCAAAACAAATACCAACAATTTCATAAGACAATTCCTTTTCAATTATCCTCCTTTTCATTTTTACTGCATTTTAATTTGTGGTATTCGCATGTCATTCGTGGATTAGCATCGCTTAATACGAATCAAACCTGAAAACGGAATGATTTTCATCCCTTTCTTTTCAAGTTCGTCTAAGATTAAATTCATGCCAAGTGAGTCAGAGGAAATGTGCCCCGCGATAATTACATTGATATGCGCTTTTTCAGCCGCTTTCCTGTGTTCTTCGCTTTGATGCATGCCGACAACGGTTCCGATACCAGTATTGGCCATAGCCTGATAGATTTCTTTCGAACCTTCAGTGCCACCGGTCATTTCAGATACGACAACTTTTCCGCAACGGTTCTTCTCGTCTCCAACAAACAATCTGGGACCCACTCCTTGCTTTTTAGCTTCCTGATATTCTTTAATGGAATTTAAGACCTTCATAATGTCCGAGGCATACTTAGGCTTTGCTTTTTTAATTTTATCTTCAACAAATTTTGCCACGCAGTTATCCGCAGGAGTGTGAATGTTAGCCAAACTGATGTTAAGTAATTTAGCAGCATCAACTGTTACCTGATGATTGACTGGATTTACTCCTCGAGCTACTTCGGAAATTCTTTTATGAAGTAATTTTTCAGCAATATTAACCGGTACGCCATATTTTTCCATCATATCAACTTGAAGATCCATCACTCCGTCAAGATTAGCTAAGGCAGACCCGACCGGGTGATGGAGGAGAATCAAATCGGCCTGAAGTTCTTTTGCCAGCAATACACCTCCCATGGTCAAATCGATGCCACTGATTATTTTTTTTATTTTTTTACCACTGTCAAAATTAATACGACTGTCTGAGTATGGATTGCTGAATTTCTCCTTATCAAAATATTTTTTCTCTTCCTTGGGAAGATCATCATATTCCTTTTTCTGTTTCTTCAGATATTCATTGATTTCAGCTTTAGTTCGAAAATCATTCTTGATGCCAATTTTCGTCGCCAAATCACAAATTTGCTTAACTGTCATAAGCTTTTGAATTACTAATATGAAGCTCCGCAAATGAGCCTGGGATACATCTTTGGATGATATATTTAACCCGATAGCTTGTTTGCGGGGCGGAATCCCGCTCCAAAAGACCCGTCTGTTTAATCACTAGTGAGTGTCTTTTGGGGCGCGGATTAACATTAAAGATGGAGCATAAACTCCGTCTTTACAATAGCACAAAAACGCTTAAAAACAAACTATTTTAACCATTCTTCCAGGGCTTCGCCATAGTGTTTCAATTTAGGAAATTTTGTGTTTTTGAGCACAGAACTCTTCGGTCTTTTGGCCGGTCGAGGAAATTCCTCCGATCCAACCGGAACAACTTTGACATTTTTAATACTGGCTTTTTTGAACAGCTCTAACACTCCCTCATACCAAGTCACTGCTCCCTCATTAATTATATGATAAATCCCGAAGTCATAATTTTGCTCAATTAATTCTTTAGTCGCCTGAGCAAGATCTGGCGTGTAAGTGAAACACGATCTTTCACTGTCAACAACTTTGATTTCATCTTTTTCTTGAGCTAAATCCAACATCACTTCAAAAAAACTTTTTTTGGCAGACTCTGACTGGGCTGGCTTCCCAAACAATTTTGATGTGCGAAGTATGTAAAAATTACCACCTACTCTTTTTACATTATTTTCTCCCAACGCCTTTGATTCCCCATATCTTGAAATGGGACTGGGCACATCTTCTTCAGAATAATCTCCCACTTCCCCATCAAAAATATAATCGGAAACGTAATGGACAAATATCGCATCAATCTTTTTTGCAATTTCAGCCAAGTTCTTTGGCCCTTCTCCGTTGACCTTTTTGGCTAATTCAAATTCCTTCTCATCTTCTTCAGCTTTGTCCACGGCATTATAGGCAGCTGCGTTAATAATAATTTCTGGTTTTTCATCTTCTATTTTTTTGAAGACTTGATCTCTGTCAGTGATGTTAATTTCCTCAACATCCCAACTGATCACTTCATAGCTTTTGTCAGCTGAAAAAATCTTGGCCAGATCTTGACCAAGCATCCCTTTGGCACCAATTATTAAAACACGCTTCACGGTTTTTAAAATGTCATCTCGACCGTAGCGTAGCGAAGTGGAGAGATCTCGTTATTGTCATGAGATCCCTCGACTTCTTCCCGCTAAGGCGGGACTTCGCTCGGGATGACATAGTTTATTTCTTCCCATAGTTTTTCTCATAATACTCCTCATACTCCCCGCTCTTCACTCGCTTCCACCAATCTTGATTATTTTTGTACCACTCGACTGTCTCCTTCAGTCCCTCTTCGAAGGTTACCTTCGGTTCCCAGCCCAATTTATTTTTAATCTTTGAAAAATCAATCGCATAACGCCGATCATGCCCCTTGCGATCTTTCACATACTCGACTCTGTCTTCCTTCTCACCCATAAGATCCAAAATTTTAAAAGTAATTTCTTTATTGGTTTTTTCCGAATCCCCTCCAACACAATAAGTCTTTCCCGGTCTTCCTTTTTGAATTATCAAATCGATTGCTTCGCAATGATCCTTTACAAAAAGCCAATCGCGGATGTTCATTCCATCTCCATAGAGCGGGATTTTCTTCCCTTCCAGCAGATTGGTCACGAAAAGAGGAATCAATTTTTCTGGAAATTGATAGGGGCCATAATTGTTGGAACAATTTGAAATTGTTACGGGAAGATTGAAAGTATGAAAATAGGCCATCACCAAATGATCAGCCGCGGCTTTTGACGCACTATAAGGGCTCCTTGGATCATAGGGCGTTTTTTCATTGAAAGCTGGGTCATCCGGGCCCAAAGAGCCATATACTTCATCGGTGGAGATGTGATGAAAGCGAATGTTTCCATTTTCTTTTGCGCTTTTGAGTAAATTATGTGTCCCTTCAATGTTAGTTTTCATAAACGCATCTGGCCCCAAAATTGATCGATCGACGTGTGATTCGGCAGCAAAATGAACAATAATGTCTGGCTTTTCCTTTTTTATGATTTGATTAATTTCATCGAAATTTACAATGTCAGCCTTAACGAACTTATGCTTTTTATTTCCCTCCAAACTTTTTAAATTTTCCAAATTCCCCGCATATGTCAAAACATCCAAATTGACAATTTGGTCTTTAGGGTATTTCCCCATCCAATAGTGAATAAAATTGGAGCCAATGAAACCGGCTCCACCAGTGATTAGAAGTTTCATTTAAAAAGGATTATTTAAGTCTTTAAACTTTTTTAGTTGTCCATCTTTCTCTGAAAGAATCGGGTCTTTCACTGGCCAATCAATATTTATTTCCGGATCGTTCCAAACAAAGCCGCTGTCTGTTTCCGGTGCATAAAATTCATCCACTTTATACATGAATTCTGTGTTATCTTCCAGAGTGCAAAAGCCATGAGCAAAGCCTCGAGGAATGAGCAACATCAAAAAATTTTCAGCTGACAGTTCAAAGCCTTCCCACTTTTTGAATGTGGGAGAATTTTTTCGTAAATCAATAATCACGTCATAAACTGATCCTCTAGTAACTCGCACCAGTTTGGTTTGAGCTTTGGGTGGTACTTGGAAATGCATTCCTCGCAACACTCCCTTCTTGACTGACAATGAATGATTGTCTTGAACAAAGTCAATGTCGATTTCGTTTTCCTTAAAAACCCTCTTCGAATATGGTTCAAGAAAAAAACCTCTCTCGTCTTGAAAAACTTTGGGCTCAATTAAAAAAGCGTCTTTAAGTTTTGTTTTTTTAAAAGTCATTTTTGTTTTTATGGAACGATTTTATTATAGCATTTGTTTCTAAAATAAAAAGGCGGGCAAGGTTCGCATTTTATTATGCTTCCCCTGCCCAAAATTTTTGAATTCTCTATTCGTTCCAATCACCCCAGCCCTCCTTTCGATAAATTATTGATGAGATCAGTGTCAAAGCTGCGGCACCTATAATCATAATTGTACATCGAATCCCTGATGAAATTGAATCTCGCCATCCTAAATATAATTTACGCTCAAAAGTATCCATTTGAATTTCCTTCCTGCTTTAGCGCCCTTTTAAAAATTTCGAGAAATTGTTTCCATAGCAGTAGCACTGTCATCGCAACTGCACCAACTATCTTTATAATTCGCCATGGCAATCCTGCCTCTGATTCCACTTTTGTCATTTTAACCTCCTATAGCTTCGGAATTTTTTATGATAATGTTTTTTTCAACTCTTTCTCCTCCTTTTTTTATAATAATACTCTTAAGCGGCAGATTTTTCAAGCCGGCTTGTTTTTGAACAAGCAAGCTGTAATTTTCCTCAGTAATATTTTCAGGCAAATCATAGTTGACCACCACGGTTTTAGTCTCACCCAGTTTCACCTGATGCAAAAATCCAAAATACTTTTTGTCCAGCTCTTCTCCAAAGCGAGTTTTGCCTACTCCAGTAGCATTGTGAAGCCAACTCTCTTTGGGCACATAAACCCGAGTGTAGGTGTCATAGTCTTTGGTTTTCCAGTCCCGGCTTTTGCCATTGTGTTGATAAGTTATTTTCAAAGTCGCTTTGGGCATATCTTCTTGAAAATCAACCGTGTATTCAACAGAACGATCGATCACTGCATCAGACTTGAGCGAACCCATATTGGCATCCACAATCATGAGATAGTCGCTTTCTGAATCTTGAACTTCTCCGCTCCAACCTAAAGTTCGAATCTTTTCTTGCAATTCCTCGTCTTTAAAATAGATTAAAATATCTTTCTCGTCCAAATGCTGCTCCACTCTTTCGGCTAGTTTCTTCTTGTCCAAAAAACTCATCGCCTGAGTTCGATCCATGATCTTTTTCGAAAGATCCTTCATAATATATTTTCGTTTTCCTTTTTCAATATCTTGATCCTTATATCCCCTTTCCACCTGATATTGAAGTTTGGTAATAGCATTTTCACTGTTATATTCCCCCGGATATCCTTCGACACTGACTGGCCCGGTGATTTCCAAAAAAGAAGGCAGGAGAGCAGTGGAAATGGCGATCACTCCATCAAATTGCTCCTGGCCGCCTTCTAGGTGAAAGAATTCCTCGGCCTTTTTTGCGTTAGTTGGAAAGTCTGGTGACCAGTTGCTGTCTCGCAATTCCCAATCTGGAATGCGTAACATTTTTTTCATCGGAAAGGGTGGTTCAATCTCAGTGGACGCTCGATCATCAAAAATATTGGTGTCATGAGAATCAACGAAGGTTATTTTCTTGTCTTTAATCTTCAGAATTCCAAACGATCCAATGTAGCCACCGCCTGGTCTCAACTCGTTATTGTTTTGAAATAAGATTAAAAAAGTCTTTTCTTCGCTGTCAGCCAGTTTATCTATGATATCAAAAACCACACCCAATTCCTCCTTTTGTTTTTGATCTATGGGAAGAATTTTTGCTGCTGGTCTAAAAAAGGAAATCAATCCCAAATATCCTTTACTTTTGTATTGCAAAAAGACAAACCACCCCAGCAAAAAAACAGCTGAGATAAGCCAAAAACTGATCCAAAATTTTTTCGAATATTTCTTTGGCATATATAACGAATTAGAACTTAACAAGCATAACCAAAAAAAGCCTTTTTGTAAAGACTTTGCTAGTATTAGCTATCTCCTCTCTCAGGGTACGCCGCAAGAAACTTAGTTTCCCTGAAAACTAAGTTTCTTTATATCAGCATCGGTCCGCGTTACAAGCTCCCAAAACCGAGTAATGGGTCAAGTTCTGGGTTTTGAAAATCATCACAACCACAAAAACTTTTACTCTCATATATGCATATATGAGAGTAGGACTTGAATATTTTGATTGACTGATTGGCTAAAAAATTTTGGTTTCAGTCAGGCCAAACTCAACTTTTCTCTTTTTGAGATTTTGAATGGCTCCATAGAGTAGCCAGAAAATTAGTGCCGCGGGACCAAAAAGCAATGCATTGTTAGTTAGACCCAACAAAGCAAACTCAATAAAGACTGCCAAAATAACAATCAGCCAAATTCTCTGCCATCCATCAGATCTAATGTAGGCATTTCTAATTTCAATAAAATATTGGACTAACATTGCCAGAAAAACCAACAGCCCGGCCAGGCCTAAAATATTCCAGATGTAAAGATAGGAGTTGTAGATGTGCTCTGCGCTAATACCGGACGACTCTCCTTCTTGCAGTTCAACTCTCCAGCCATTTCCAAAAGCCCATGATTTACTTACTTGCTCAAAACCAGAAAACCATTGAGTCAAATTGGCAGTTGATTCATTGATTAACGAAGATCGAAAACCTGGAAATGCAATGGACAAAACAATTAATATTGAAGCAGCGATGGAAAGCAGGGACTTGTTGCGTAACAATAGTCCAATAGCAAAGAGTCCGATCGTCAATATCACCAAGGCACTATAGGAAAACGTCAGGATTAAGGCCACCGCTTGAAGCAAGATGAAACCAATAATGAGAGTCTTTTTGTTAAAAATCATGGGCAACTCTTTTTGAAGATCTTTAACATTGGTTTTCTGGGAAATGACTACGATTTTTCTTCGAAGTTCTTCCTTCGTTCTGGCGAGGTGAATTGAATCAAAAAGTCTGTCCCGTTTCGTGTCGAATGTTTTCTTCGCGGGAGATTTTTTTTCTTTCTGAAAACTCAGCAACAATCCAATGGCGACAGGAATGGTGATCAGTAAGAGTGGTGCCAAGGCACTGTCCCCCACTCTCATCACAAAACCGTCTCCCAGAAATCCATTCACTCGAATGGAGGCATCGGCAAAAATCAGATGTTCGAATTTCCCACTTGAAATTCCCATTCCCAATGATGTCTGCCAGTCAAATATGTAGGCCAAAATACCAAAAGCTGAATGCAACACACCTACAGTGATTAACGCCAAGAAAAACCTTTGCAATCTTTTTTGAGTTTGAAAAAAGTATTGAAAAGCAATTAGCAACGCCCAGATCAAGGCCAATGTCACTATCAGAATCCAGACACTGGGATCGATTACTTGTTCAAAAGCGCTGCCAAAAACGATGATGCTACCACCGATAATGATGAGTAAAAAGAAATAGTAAGAAATCTTGTTAATGGGAATTTTTTTATTCTCAATCCCGATGGAAATGAGACCAATCACGGCCAGGATGGTCAGAAAAATTTCATGAATTGCGAAATAGCTGGTACCAATTCCAATCGATGGCAACAAAAGAGCAATAACTAACAAAAATAGCCATCCTCGTGAAAAACTGTGCTGGAGTATGGCCAGAAATATAAAAAGCACAAAAACAAGAGTAGCGGCGGTGAAATTCAAAGTGGTCACCAGAATCAGCGCAAAGGCCACTGCTCCCATAATTATTGTGATGAGTGAGTTTTCTATAACTTCACGTATAAATCGAACTGACTTCACAAAAATGGTTAAGTCTAATGTATCAATTATAGATACTACCATGAATTGAAATATATGGCAAGAATTGTGAAGTTGTGTCAAATATGCTACCGGACTTTTTAGTCTTGATATAATATTCATCTAAGACTAGAATAAAGAAGTGAATTGAATTATTATAAAAAATTATAAAACGTAAATGGAAAATAAAACCATTGCTATCATTGGTCTTGGCTATGTAGGTTTGCCACTAGCAGTCCGATGTGTAGAAAAGGGTCACAAAGTTTTTGGGATTGATTTAGACAAGAAAAAAATAGCTATTGTCAAAAAAGGGCAAAGTCCTCTGAAAGATGAGTTCATCGAGAAACGAAAAAGTTTGTTGAAAAAGATTTCAGTTTCCTCAAGCGGCTTGAGTATAAAAAAATCTGATGTGGTGATTATTTGTGTGCCTACCCCGGTCGATGAGCAGTTCTATCCCATTCTTGATCCAATCAAATCAGCCGTGGAATTGATCATAAAAAACCGAAAAAAGGGCCAACTAGTTATCGTTGAATCCACTATTAATCCCGGTGTTTGCGAAGAAATAGTGGAACCTATATTTGCGGATGCTGGCTTGAAAGAGGGACGAGATTATTATTTAGCTCACTGTCCAGAAAGAATTGACCCGGGAAAAGTTTCTGTTAGCGCCGGTTATGACGTGAGCAATATTGCTCGAGTAGTTGGTGCTCTTTCGAAAACAGGATTGAAAATAGCCAAAGAGTTCTATGAGTCAATTATTGATGCAGAAATTAAACCAATGAAGTCAATCAGGGAAGCTGAAGCGGTCAAAGTGGTGGAGAATTCTTTTCGCGACATCAACATCGCCTTTGTCAATGAGTTGGCTCAAAGTTTTGATCAGATGGACATTGATCTCAAAGACGTGATTGACGGAGCCGCCACTAAGCCGTTTGGATTCATGGCCTTCCGTCAGAGCTGTGGCGTGGGTGGTCATTGTATTCCGGTTGATCCCTATTATTTGATTGAGCGAGCGAAAAAGGCTGGGTTTGATCATCACTTTTTGCGCAAAGCACGAGAAATAAACCGTTTCATGCCTCATTATACAGTTGATATTCTGCAAAATCTTCTCAATAAGGTCAAATTGCCAATCAAAGGAACTCCTATAACCATCTTGGGACTTTCTTATAAAGAAAACGTAGACGATCTTCGTGAATCACCCTCTTTGCAAATGATCAAAATCTTAGAAAAAAGAGGAGCTAAAGTCATCAGATTCGATCCCTATTTTCCCAGAATGTCTGACGCAAAGTCACCGAAAGAAGCTTTACAAAAATCAAAGGCAGTCATTTTGGCCACTCATCACCAAGAGTTTCTGGATTTGAAGCCAGAGGATTTTAAGAAGAACAAAATTCTGGCAATTGTTGATGGAAGAAATTGTTTGGATCACGAAGCAATAAAAAAGCTGGGAATCAAATATCATGGGATTGGAAGGAAATAATTTTTTCTTCTTGCTCCCCCCCCCTCTTAGTAAGAGGGTGCTGAATTTATTAGTAATGAATTCAGGGGAGTTCGTCTGTATGACCGGCGACTACTGCCATTTAGACTAACCCCTCCTTAAGAATTACTCATTCGCAATTCTCTACCCTTAGCAAGGGGAGGAAACTTAAATAAGTAGTTGCCAAAGTGCATAGCTATGCTAGCGAGTTGAGACTAGTATATACCAACGTATATACGTTCGTATATACGTGTCCTCCATAGAGTTCTCTATGGAGTATTTTTTTCAAGCAAAAAACCGGCTAATCGTGTCGACGACTCCCGGTTTTATGATCTAAAATTTTACCCACTATACATCTTGATAACTTTTTTACCTGAAATCCTCCTCTTCCATACCTGGATAAAGCATGTGTTTTTTTAGAACACTTTTTATTATTCTCTGGCGTTTTTTGCCAATTCTTTTAAATTTCCAGAATGGGCACGTTGCTAACTTTTTCAGGTTAAACACTTTTTTTTCTTCAAGAATGTCAACAATTTCTTTGGACAAGAGGCCTGAAACCGAGATTTTTTCCGGGAATGGATAATTAATTTTTCTTAAATCCGTTACCTCTTTTTTCAATCCTTCCCATTGTTTTGATATCCTAGCTATGACATCCATAAATTCTTTTCCTGCACGATGTCTTAACTGAAAAAGAGTTCTCGTTTTCAACCTTGAAACGTGTGTGTAGCAGATTTCAAGTTCATTTGAAATCTGCCTCATTGTTTCCTCTTGCCTCCCACAAACTCCGAAAAAAGCACTTACGATATGTTCTTCCTTTCCCCCAAGCGGTAGTAATTCATCCTCAAGAATCACTCCGAATTCATCCAGTAATTCCCTACACATTCTTCTGGAAAATGACAGTTTTGGAGGTGCTAGTTTTGGAAATAGCACGCTTATTAACTTTTCCTTATTGCTTGGCTGATAATCGTGAATTATAGTCACTTGAACACCTCTCTTTCATTGCCGAAAAAGTGATTTTATTATTCAAAAGTGTACTCCGCTATTTTTAAAAAACAATATAAAAGTGCTTGACTGTTTGGGTTGAATATTGTAACTTATTATCTTTTGGAGTATAATTATAGTGATAATGCCTTAGAAAGGCAAGTTTAAATGTTGTTATATTTTTTAATCTCAACGCAACTACAAACTACTACCCATGAAACTTATTGTAAATCTCCCCGTCTATAATGAAGAAGAAAAACTAGGCCAAACTGTGGCCAGGATAAAGAGAAGTTTTAGTAATGATTTTTACTCCAGTGGAGCCGGTAGCGTGATCACGGAAAAATTAATTCAAATTGTGGATGATGGATCGACTGATCGATCTGTTGAAGTTGCCAAAGAAGCTGGGGTTGATATTATTGTTTCCTACAAGCCCAATCGAAGATTGGCCTATTCATTTCGCCAAGCCGTTGAAAGCGCATTAAAAAACGGGACTGATTTCATGGTCAACGTAGACGCTGATGGCCAGTTTAATCCAGAAGACATTCCCAAACTTCTATCTCCGGTAATAAAACAAGAGGCTGATATGGCAATTGCTAATCGCTTTGGAAAACTGAAAGCGGAAAATATTCCATGGATTCGAAGTTTCCTTAACAAATTAGCAGCCAGATTAATTGGCTTTTTTCTCAATCAGAAAACTGATGATTTGACCTGTGGCTTTCGGGCCCTTAACAGTGAAACTCTTTTGCGACTCAATTTGACAAACTTATATTTCACTTATACTCAAGAAACAATTATTGATGCCATTGGAAAAAATCTTAGACTCAAATGGATTCCAGTCAAAGTTACCTATTTTTCTGGCCGGCAAGGAAGAATTACCAAATCTATTTGGAAGTTTGTCTCTACTAGCTTTAAACTCATTCTGAAAGCCATCCGCGATGTTCGACCAATGAAATTTTTTGGTTGGCCGGGAATATTTTTTGGAACAATCGGAACTTTTGGCTTTATCGTCTTTTTCATTAATTATTTCACTTCCTTTAAAATTACCCCCTACATCAATCTGATTGTTTTTTCTTCCCTTTCGTTGCTCTTAGGCATTCAATTTTTAGTTTTTGCCCTAGTGGCTGATATGATTAAATCTAATCGTCAGTTGACCGAGGATTCGATCTATCGTCGCAGGAAGGATATCTACGAAAAAAGAAAGCAAAGTCAATAATATGTCATTTCGACCACATTCGGCCTTGCTCAGTGCAGGCTCCGCGTAGCGAAGTGGAGAAATCTAATTAAAATTCTCGAGATTCCTCGACTACGTCACTGTCATTCTAGAACGACGTGACTACGCTCGGAATGACATTTCATTTAACCCATTCGTAACATTCGAGTGTTAATTCGTATATTTGGGTCGCCAGATTTAAAATGAAGATACTTTTTATATCACATTCCTACCCTCCTTTGGTTGGAGGCATAGAAAATCAAAACAGGGATCTGTCTCGTGGTTTGCAGAAAATCACCGAGACAAAAATAATCACAAACGGGAAAGGCAAATGGTGGTTGCCTGTTTTTGTTCCAATGACTTTTTTCATAGCCTTATTCCAGTTGAGAAAATATGATGCATGCCTTTTCGGCAGTGGAATTTTAGCACCCATTGGTGCCGCCTTGAAGCCTTTTTATAAAAATAAAAAATTCTTTTGCGTTGTTCATGGCTTGGATATCGTCTATGCCAGAAAAGATGGTTTACTGTCAAAGATTTACGCTAAGACTAACATTCCATCCTTGAAAAAGATGGATCAACTTTTCACGGTTGGTACCACGACTATTGACGAAGCCATCAAAGTTGATATTGATCAAGATTTATGCACTTTCATTCCCAATGGTGTCAATCCAAATGAATTAAGAGAATCCCATAATCGTGATGAACTGGCTGAGCTTTTCGGAAAGAAATTAGACAACAAAAAAGTAATTTTGAGATTAGCTCGCTTTGTTCCCCACAAAGGAACCAGTTGGTTTATTGAAAATATCATGCCCAAGCTGGCTGAAAATGTTGTGATGATTGCCACTGGACACCGAGTGCACAAGAATACTGCTGGCGACCCGGATGATTTTCTCAATTGTGAGCAAGCAATAATCCAAAATAGCTTGGAAGATCGGGTGAAGCTCCTTCCCTCCCTACCACAAAAAGACCTGAAAATTTTGCTCAACACGGTTGATTTGGTGGTTTCGCCTAACATCAAGGTGCCCGGATCAATGGAAGGCTTTGGCATCAACGCCATTGAAGCAGGAACTTGTGAACGAGTAGTAGTCGCTTCCAATCTTGAAGGTTTGGCTGACGCAATTAAAGATGGGGAAAATGGCTTCTTGGTTGATCCAGAAAATGTTGACCATTGGCTGGGAAAAATAAATAAAATTCTTGATGCCGGTGATGCCTTCACTCGAGCATTCGGCAAACGCGCAGGACAGTACGTAGAAGAAAACTTTACTTGGGACCAAATTTGCCAAAGGTACTTGGATGAGATGAAGAAATATTAATCTTTCTAAAAGATAAAGGCCCATCGACAAATTGTCTGTCGACGGGACCTTTTTTGTTCATGCCGCTTATTAATTCAAACTGTTAGCGGCCAAAATAACGATTCGTCCGAAACGGGTAGCCTGATGGTTCTTGATGAAACTACCACCCAATGAACGTAAGGTCTCGATGAGATGGTTCGGCCCATCTGGCCAAAACATCTTGAAGAGCGCACTTCTTAATGATATTTTTTTCATCCCGGAATATCGTCTCAACTCCGCATTTTTCCCATGAATTGCGAAGATGATGTCAACATGGCCAGTTGTAACGCCATTCGTTTTGGGATGAAACAATGAGAATACCGCCCCTCTTTCGTCATCAGACTCTAGTTGAACAAGAATCTTGCCCGGTGCCTGCCAATGCTGTCCATTATGAACGGCGCCTGGCACCTTACAGAAACTTTCACCGGGAAACTCCATTACCTCAAAATTTCCTTGCTTGACAATAAACCTTTGCATGGCCATTCTCCTTTCCTCACTGATTTCTGTTGGTTTATTTTGCGTCGCTATTGAGAGATTATTTAAAAAAAACAACATTTATTATATTCTATGATTATATCATTTTATAAGTATTTTGTCAAATGTTGTTTTTCCCTAATTTTGGCGTATAATTAGTGTAGTAATCAATGCTAATACCCATAATAAAACTTTATTTATCAATTTTTTTGGTCCTTTTTATTCCGGGATTCTTTTTTATGTTAGCTATTTTGGGTCGCTTTCAAAACCGGTTTTCTGCATTGGAAAAGTTAGTCATTTCTTTCGGACTGAGTCTGACTGCCACCAACTTTCTGGTCATGCTGATGGATTTTGGCAGCATTCCCATCACAGGAAAATGGATTTTGATGGTCATATTGCTGTTCTCTGCTCTTTGCTGGGGTGTTTATAAACTTAGGACTAGAGAGAATGGATCCCGGATCCCTCCAAAGAGCGGGCACGGCAAGTCCGGGATGACACCGAAAGAAGATTACTTCTCCTCTTTGCGGCATTTCTCCTATCGGCAGATTTTAATATTTATTTTGATTCTATTGTTCGCTGTCGCCATTCGTGGTTTCTATGTTTCTCGCGGCATCATGCCCCAAACCACCGACATGGGCCATCACATGTATTGGTCCAGTTACATCACCACCAATGGAACACTGCCTGACTATGATGGCCAACCAGATTTCATTATCGGTGAACACATCGTTTTTGCTTCGGTTGCTGCATTGACGAAGATTCCCTTTGTCAGTGCCATGCCGGTTGTCACTTTGTTTCTAATCAATATTTTTTCATTACTGGCCATATTTATTTTAGCCTATCGTTTGAGTGAATATTTTACCAAAAAAAGAACGGCAAAAAATATTGCATTCTTTGTTCTGCTCATCACTGGTACTTTTTATGCAATTTCATCTCCGGGAGCCAAATTTGTTTCTGGCGGCGTGATTGGCAACATCATTGGCAACTTCTTCATCCCTTTCGTAATCTATCTTTTTGTCACAACACTGAAATTCAAGAGTCGCAACTTAGCCATGGCTTTTATTCTGGCTGTAGCCACTATGGTCTATACTCATCATCTTTCCAGTTATATATTTTTATATGCTCTGGTTGGATTTTTGGTAGTTTTACTCGTAGCGCTTTTGATTTATTATCGTTTCAATTTGAAAAAGTTTTTTTCTGCCCTCCTAGTTTATGCGAAACCGTTTTTTGCCTTCCGCAACATGATCCTGGTAATTTTATTGATCCTCTTCTTTTTCTTTGTTCGCGAGCCATCCTATCTCAATCCTGAAGCAATTGACACCGCCGTGGGCACACCCGTCAAGGCCACTCGAACTGGACTGACCATCGGAGCAGTGATACTCAGCGCTGGACCTTGGAGATTTCTCTATGGAATGATCGGATTGGCCGTCATCGCACTAGTTATGCTTTTTGTCTTCAAAAAATCTGGCAAAGATGGCAATGAGAAGAAAAACATTCTTATCTTGGCATCGCTGGGATTTTTGCTCGCTTGGACTGTCATGATCATTTTGATGAGTGTTAAACCTACCTTTTTGAAGGTTGACATTCCTTCCAACAGAATCGTTAGCTACATCACTTACCCTATGTCGATTTTGGCAGCCATTTCTGTTGTACTAATTTTTGCCCTCTCTGCTCGAAGACTTTCCAAGGCATTGGCCATTCTTGTCGGGCTAGTCATCTTCGGAACTGGATTTATTTCTGGTTTTTCCGACATTTCTGACTCAGCTCGTGACCATGATCCCAGAAAAAATCAGGAAGTTTTTCAAACCTATTTGGCCTCAATGTATTTGGCTGATCGAACCACTAAAGATGAACAAGTTCTCAAGGACCATACTCATTTGGCCGGAGACTCGTGGATAAAAATATTTTTTATGCGGGGATATAAATATCCGCTTTCGCGGACTTTCGACAAACGCTATGACGACATATACAAGAAACGAGAAACCTGCACTAGAGACATGGTTATTCAGCCAGACACCGAGCGTGGAGTGCAGTGTTACGACGAAACCGGAGTGAAATACATCATGCTCAAAAAAGGTTATGACAACGCCCAATTTGACAATTCAAATAATTTCTCTAAGGTATATGCTTCAACTAACACAGTGATTTATAAGCGAAATTAGTAAATTATATGAATTCCCCCTCTTGGCAAGAGGGGGTTAGGGGGAGTTAGCTATCTGGCAGTTGTCAATGATAAATAAAAAGATGTTGTCTAATCGACACAATCAAAAAAGATCTAAACAATTGCCCCGAGCTTTTCGAAAAAATCAGACTGACGCTGAAGGAAAATTATGGCAACAGTTAAGAAATAAACAAATTGAGGGATACAAATTTTATCGGCAATACAGTATAGGAAAATACATTTTAGATTTTTATTGTCCTAGAAAGAGACTGGCCATAGAATTAGATGGGGATCAACATGCTTATGAAAGTAGCAGAGAAAGTGACAAGAATAGGTCTGAATTTTTAAAAACACAAAGAATTAAGGCTGTCAGATTTTGGAACAATGAAATATATAATAATTTAGACGGGATTTTGTTCAAAATTAGAGAAGAATTAGGACTGGATAATTAAGGAATATAATACTTGGTAAACATAACAGCCTCCCGACGAACTCCCTGAATTCAAAACCAATGAATTCAGTCCCCTCTTAAGAAGAGGGGAAGAAAAACAAGAAAAATGAAGTCAAAATTGTTAATTGTATTAATATTAATCATAATATTCGGTGCCGTTGGCATCCTGTTTCGGCATGGCGACAAAGTTCTCAACCAAAAAGCCACTCGTGGTTTTGTGGTGGTGGGATTTGAGACTATAGATAGTAATTTAAGCAATCTTGATTTCTTCATCAATAATTCCGAACCGCAAAAAAGAACTTTCACGGTTGAATATTACATGGACGACCAGTTGTCCCACACTGAAAAAGTGGAAATTCCCAGCGGTGGAAAGTCGTCAGTTGCGACTCCAAATGAAGTGAAAAAAGAAATAGAATCATTGAGATCCGGAGAGCATAAAGCCTTGGTTAGAGTTATTTGGAATAAAGATAAGAATGTTGAAGAAATCACAAAACGCTTGGAAACAAAAAAGGCCCAGAAAGGTTTCTTCATTGACCTATAAAAAATGGGCAGAACGGCCAAGTTTGATATACAACGAACTTAGTCCCCACCTAACAGCTTTTAAAAGGACCAAGTCCGCTCTGTAAAAGGTATACGTCACCTAACCATCCTGCCCAACTCAAGTATAAGTAGATTTTATTCTAAGTCAACTTTTACATAAAGTAACGGCTGCGAAGCTTAGCTTCAAGAAACGAAACCTGATTAATTACAAAATTGAAATTATAAATTTAAAATCTGAAATTGAAAATTCTCCTCTACACTCGCCCATTGGCTCCACCCTGGGATGAGGCATCGAAAAATTTAGCCTATGAATTATCTCAAAATGTTGAGGGTGATTTTGAGTTTGAAGTGTTGACCACCCAAGAGTTTGCTAAGGAGATTAAAAAGAAAGAAGAGAAAAAGGAAGGCTATTTGGCCGAAGCAAAACCAGAACCAATTTATAGTTCCACCAAATTCGGCGCTTGGTCAAAGCTGAGATTGCTCATGAGACTTTATCGCTTCAAGCTGAACGCAGACGCTATTCACTTCCTTTTCACTCCTCGCTCTTTGACTTCATTCATGATAAAACTACGTTTGTCATTTTCTAAGGCCAAAACCATCCAAACCGTAGCTGCCTTGCCATCCGTAGAGTCGAGGCAATGTCTCAACTCTACATGTGGGAATAATAAAAAACTGAGAAAAGTTTTCTTCACTGATAAAGTTATCACTCAATCCAATCACACCGAAGAAAAACTGAATAAGGTAGGCATTGAGAATACCGCTACAATATACCCCGGGATTGATTTAGAAGAATATTCCCCTACAGCAAAAGACGAGCAGCTGATTCAAGAATTGGGATTTTCTTCTGAAGATTTCCTTCTCCAGTATACTGGAGAATACACCAAGATGAATGAAAAAACAGTTGATGATGTGATTGATGCGATGGAAATTCTTTGGAAAAAAGATTTGAAATATAAGCTGATTATGACTGTACGAATAAAATCTCCTGAAGATAAAAAGAAGAAAGAGGCAGTGATTGAAAGACTGAAGAAATCGGGCTATGATAAGCAGGTGGTGTTTTTGGACTATTTTAATGACATTGCCAGACTTTTTAATACGACTGATTTAAATATTTTCCCAGCGCGTAAAATGGAAGGAAAATTTGACATTCCCTATGCTATCGTTGAACCGATGGCTTGTGGAAGAGCTGTTGTTATTTCAGATCTGCCTGTTTTAAAAGAGTTCGTCAGGGATGGAGAAAATGGGGTTATCGTTCCCAAAGCCGATCCTGAAACTTTGGCTAAGACAATTGAATATTTAAAAAACAACCCAGTCACACTAGACCGAATCGGCTCTAATGCTAGAAAATTTGCCCAGGAAAATTTTGACATAAAAAAAACAGCTAAGGAGTATGCTGAAGTTTATGAGAGCCTATAAGCTTTGAGGACCCGAATTCATGGGTCCTCAAGATTGATATTTGTTTTCCATTTTATTTTTTCCCTCTTTGATACCTAGTGTACATCGGTGATACGACGTAGATCATTATAAGTATGCCAATTATGGCAGTCGCGTAGCAATTTAGCACGATACAAGACCCTAAGCCTGCACTTCGAGATTGGCAGGCGAATGATAAACTCAGATAAACCATTCCTATTGGAAAAATAAAGAATTTAGATAAATTTGCGCAGAAATTATTAAGTGCTTGCATGACAAACCTCCTTTCTTTTTCATTATCATAGCATAAATGAATCAATTCGAAAAAATATCTGATTATAAAAAAATTTTACAGCCTTCAGGAAATCAAAAAGTTCCGGTGATTTTTCATGTCTCTGACGAACTGATGCCTGATGATGAAACCATAGGGCAGCTGGTTGATGTGGCATCTGATTCTTACGTAGTTGCGCATGTTGCAGCCATGACTGATGTTCATAAGAAGCCTGGCCGGAGAAATGCCGGAGGAACTGTGGTAGCCACAGAAAATCATTTCATGCCTCAACTTTTAGACACCGCACCAAATTGCGGGATGCGATTGATGAGCACGCCCTTTAGCGAGGAAAATTTGAAAGAAGAACAAATTGATGAGCTTTTCAAGAAATTAGTTGAAGTAATTCCTACCAAAACATACTTTGGCACCTATGTTCCCCTTCGAGTCGTTTTAGACATCTGCCAAAGAGGTTCTCGAGCACTTTCTGAGTGGTTGCAAGATGACGTCGAGCAGTTCAAGAATGTCCACTCTGAGGGCAACATGTTTGAAGATGAAAAAGTGACCAAAAAAGATTTGTACAATTCTCTCCCTCGCTGGTTTTTCCGTTTTGGGCAATTCCGCCTGGGAATTTTGGGAGCCGCTGGCAATCACTTTGTAGATCTGATGAAAGTTACTGATGTTTTAGACGAAGACGCTGCTCAAAAATTCAACCTGAAAAAAGGTCAATATGTTTTTTGGATTCACACAGGATCAGGATTATTTGGCCAATATGCCAGCTATTTTTATACTCCTAAAATCAAGGAACATCTGAGCCAAAGAGCAATTTTGGAAATGGGACGATTTTTCTTCCTCAACAACAAAATCGATTGGCACCGAACAATTGAAACCGAAGTGCCTAAATATAAAGACAAAAAAGAATTCTTCTCTTTCAAGGCCGACAGCGATTTGGGAAGAAACTATTTCACAGCTCACCGAGCTGCTTCCAATATGGGCTTTGCCAATCGAACCATGATTCAATTTCATCTCAAGAGAACCATCGAAGAAATTTTGGGCAAGAAAGATTCGCTGAATCTGATCTATGACATGAACCATGTTTATGCAAAAAAAGAAAATCACTTTGGTAAAGATTTGATGATTCACCGTCAGAACACCACCCGGGCCTTTGGACCAGAAAGAATGCAAGGAACAAAATTTGCCCAAACTGGCGAGCCTGTTTTCATGCCTTCTTCTATGAGCACTCCAGCTTACTTTGGAGTTGGGACAAATGACAACGAATCAGCCTACTTTTCGGCCGCTCACGGCACCGGAAAATCTAAAACCAAAACATCTGAAGTGCCAGAAAATAAAAAAGTGCTTTTTGACAAAATGAATCGTCGAGGAGTCAAGCTCTACAACGCCGCCTCAAAAGGCGTGATCGAACAGGATGCAGCTCATTATAAAAATCCGGATAAAGCTATTGAAGGCCTCAAAACCAATGGCGTCATGAAGCCGGTTGCCAAAATGATGCCTGTAGCAGTTTTGATGTATTAACTATTTTAAATTGAGAAATTCATTTCTTTTCCCCCTCTTGGTAAGAGTGGAGTGGAGCGAAGCGGATGAGCTTTGCTCGGGGAGTTAGTTAAAATGGTCGGCGACTCCTGACATTCTGACGAACCCCTCCCAACCTCCCTTTACCAAGGGGAGGGATAGATAGGTGTTTCGTATTACCTTATTGACGATGAACAAAAACGGAAGAACATTATTAATAGGCATTGGCTTATGGTCATTGAGCGCAGGAATGCTCGGCCCCCTCTTTGCAGTTTTCGGGCAGCAAGTTGGAGGCAACATATTAGACATTTCATGGGCTTGGGCTGTTTATTTAATATTAATGGGACTGACAACAATTTTAGTTGGAAAATATTCAGATAAAAACATCTCCAAAGAAAAACTGCTGATTATTGGTTTCTTTATTGTAGCTCTGTTTACTTATGGGTATTTGCTAGTTTCCTCACCGATTGAGTTACTGTTAGTTCAAGCTGGCATTGGCATCGGTTCCGCTTTTATCATGCCTACCTGGGATGCATTGTACGCAGAAAGCACAACTAGGAAGAAAAGTGGTTTTGCTTGGGGACTAGCTGAAGGCGTATGGATTATTATTGCTGGAATAGCTATTATTGTTGGTGGGCTGATTGTGAATTATTCATCTTTCACAGTGCTATTTTTTGTCATGGGTACAATTCAGCTATTTGCAGCATCCTATTTGCTTAGAATATATAAAAAATGAAAATCATTTCTATTTCTGGAATTGATGGTTCCGGAAAATCCACTCAAGTCGAAAGGCTCAAAGATGATCTCGAGAAAAACGGAAAAACCGTTCAATATTTTCACGTGCTTGATTTTTCTATTGCTAACACCACCTTAAGGAGAAGACCGAAAGACAAGAAAAGCAAGTCGGTTACTTCGGCTGGGTTTTTCAAAATCTTTTTGCGAAAAATTGGATTATTGATTGACCTAACGAGATTCAAAAAATATTATGATCGATTGGAAAAAGCTGGCAACGACTATGTCATCACCGACAGGTATTTCTATGATCAAATAGTCAACATCCTCTACTTAGAGGGTGAGAGAAACATTAAAGGCCTGCTAGGCTCGGCAGAAAAAAAGATTGTTCCGCCTGATTATTATATTTTCATTGACGTTTCACCCGATGCCGTTCTTAATCGTGAAAAATCGATTGATCAGAGCCCTGATTATCTGCACGATAAAAGGAAGCTTTACAGAATTTTTTGTAAGCGGTGGAAAATGACTGTGATCGATGGCGAACAAAGCCGGGATGAAGTTTTCGAAGAACTCCAATCAGTAATAAATAATTAGAAAAATGATCAAGAAAAATACAAAAATAATTATTGATGGAAAAGAAGAGGTTGTCTCTATTCAAGGAGGAATGCCTCTATCCATTGGAGATATTTTAAGCTTTAAAAAGGATAGTTCTGAAAAGGCTGGGCGATATGAAGTGATTGATAAACAAATAGATATAATTGAAGAAGGAGAAGATTTTATTGTTAATATAGAATACGTCTTTAAAAAACACTGACTAATAGATTCCCGCCTTCACGGGAATGACAAAGTATTAATACCTAATACATTCCAGATGTCCCTAGTCCGTGCTTCAATTTGGTTGCTCCTAGCAGAAATGGCCTTTGCTATTTCTGGTTACATTGTCCACTCAGTTTTGGGCCGGGTTTTGGGTCCGGCAGATTATGGTCGCTATGCTTTGGCCATCACCTTGTCCACCATGGTTGTGGTTTTGATTGGCCGAGGCGTGCCAATTTCAATGAGCAAATATCTGAGTGAAATCTTCAAGAAAGACAAAAATCAGATTCCCATCATTCGAAAAAATGCTTTGGCAGTTCAATTGATTTTGATTGTTGTCGTCACCACTTTATATTTCCTTTTGGCGCCTGTTTTCGCCACGCTTCTTAATGACCCCACTCTGACGCCTCTTTTCCAGCTTTCCTCTCTCATCATCCCAGCTTTCGCTCTGGCCAGCTTCTATGTCTATTATTTTGTTGGCATTCAACAATTCCAAAAACAAGCATTCCTGAAGTTTTTCCGCTCTTTTGCTAAGGTGGTCTTTATCATTCCACTAGCTGTGATTTTCGCAGTCCCTGGAGCCGTTGTGGGCCACTTTTTGGCTCCTTTGGCCGTGTTCATCGTCGCATTCATTGCTGATCCATACAAAAAACTAAAGTCGAAAAATATACAATCAAAATCAGAAATCACTTGGAAAAAGCTGATCAAATTTGCCTGGCCAATAACTTTATTCATGATATTCTTTGAGATCATGATTTCGATCGATCTCTTCATGGTCAAAGGAATTCTGCAAGACGACTCCCTAACTGGATTCTACAACGCGGCCATCACGCTCGCCCGCATTCCCTTCTATCTTTTCTATTTCCTCACCTTAATTTTACTGCCAAAAATTTCCGAAACCACTTCTCAAGGATTGAACAAAGAAACAAAAAATCTGATGAACAAATCGATGCGCTTTTTGTTCATGCTGCTGATTCCTTTTGTATTTCTGCTCTCCGCTTTCGCACCTTCGGCCGTTTTGTTTTTCTATGGCGAAAATTTCATTCCCGCTTATTTGCCAATGCAGATCCTTGCTTTTGGAGTTGGATTCCTGACGGTTTTCTATGCCCTGGCTTTTGTTCTCAATGGCGCTGGCAAGAATCGAATTCCAATGTGGATCACTTTTTCTGGCATGGTCACCAACACAATACTAGGTTTCTTTTTGATTCAGCAATATGGCATTATGGGAGCTGCTGTCGCCACCTCAATCACTTCCCTTTTGGTCATGTTTGTCATAATTTATTTTTCCCAGAAGAATGTGGCCAAGTTTATTAACTATATAAAGTTACTAAAATACTTTCTAGCTAGTATCGTGATTTATTTCATCGCCATCTCTTTTCTTCCTCAAGGAAAATTTATGTTCATCCTTTGGGGCGGAATTTTATTTGCTGTATATTTGTTGTTCTTGTATATTTTCAAAGAAATCAAGCAAGAAGATTGGACCATGTTTCGTGACTCCCTAAAAAAGAAGACCTCTAAATAACCCCAAAATAAGGCATTCTTAGGCATTAAAATATTTTCCACCTGAGATATCTCAGGTGGAGCAAAAAAATGAAAACTAGAAGAAAAATCGAAGAACATTTCATTCGAAAAATCACCAAAACATCTAGTGGAACTAGCTATGGTGTAACATTGCCTATTGAAATTGTTCGAAAATGGAAGTGGAGAGAAAAACAGAAAGTCGTATTGGAAGTTGATGATGAAAAGAAAACGATTTTAATCAGAGACTGGAGCAAGAATGAATAACAACAAAACAAAAATCTGGGTTGGCGTTGCTCTTGTTCTGATCATCGCCGGAGCAATTTGGGTTCGAACCTATCAACATCATGATTGGCTGTTTTTTAAGTGGGACCAGGCACGAGATGCTTCCCTTTTGAAACCAGCCATTGAAAATGGAGCAGAAAACTTGCCGCTATTGGGACCAAGGGCTACGAAAGTCTCAACTGAAACTGGTGGCACAGATTTCTTGCGATTAGGACCAGCCTACTATTACATGCAATGGACCTCTGGTGCGATTTTTAAATCTTCGTCCCCTGACGTTTTTGCCTATCCAGACTTGCTGTTTTCGATTCTAGTCATTCCACTCTTCTATTTATTTTTGCGACTCTATTTCAAGCCAGTGCCAGCTCTTTTAGCCACATTACTTTATTCTTTTTCCTTCTTAATTATTCAGTATTCCCGTTTCTCCTGGAATCCAAATTCCGTGCCGTTTTTCATGCTATTGACAATTTATGCTCTATTGCGTTTTTCTTCTGTAGATGACGCACATGTGCGTCATCTACAAGAAAATAAGAATCTTTGGAAAAAAATTGGCTGGATTGCTCTTTGGGCCTTTGCCTTTGCTGTCGCATCGCAACTTCATTTTTATGCCGCCTTTGCTTTAATTGCAATTTCGGTAGTTTTCATTGTTTATTATATTTGGGACCGCTCAAGAGAGGTTTCACCGCGAGTACTCGCGGTGAAACCTCAATCAGGAAACGTTAAAAACATCCTTTCTTCCAAAAATTCTCTTTTTTATGTTTTGACAACTCTCTTAATTTTCGGAATAATTTATTCCCCAGTGATTATTAGTGATTTCAAGACTGATTTTTCAAACACTAAAAACTTTTTTGGTGCCTTCGAGGCCAAATCAAAGGACAAAAAGTTCCACAAGAAAATCATTCGAAATTTCCGCGAACAAGCTAAGGGTTATTCACTGATCACCACTTCATTCAGTCACCGAAAAGGCCACAAAGCTGACCCCATAACTGTTGGGTTTGGATTACTTTTCATTTTTTCTGGTATTTATCTGGCCATTAAAGAATACAAGGTTAAATCAAAGCAGAATGATAAAAACTTTCTTTTCATGCTCATTATCTGGATAGTACTGTTCTTTTTAGTTACTATTACTACTTCGTACCTGCTCAGACCACGTTATTTTGTCCCGGTTTTCCCCATCCCATTTATCATCATCGCTCTTTGGTTTTCGGCACTAGAAAAAAGAGTGGTGAAAAATTATCTTCCATTAATTTTTATCATTTCAGCAATTTTCTTATTATTAAATATTTTCGGCACCTGCGCTTGGTTCAGGGAAAACGAACTTTCTCAAGAAAAAAGTTTTGATACTAACCGAACACTGATTCTCAAAAACCAAGATGGGGTTACCTTAGGCCAATTTGAAAAAGCTATTGAGTATATGCTCAAAAATAATCCCGGATTGACATTGATTTATAACACTAAAGCAGAATACATGCTGCCAACGAAGTACTTGCTTTCCCTTCAAAACGAAATAGACTATTCCTATGCAGGAGGGTCGAGTGACTTGGAAAATGTCGACACTATTTTTGCTTTAGTAACAAAATCTGGCGGCAAGAATTCTATCAACAAAAAAATTCAACCTTATACTAAAATAGTTGATTCGAAACAAATTGGACAGTTAGAAGTTTTTCAGCTGGAAGTCCAAAAAGAAAAACTACCAACTAAAAAAGAAAAAGAGCTAGCTCCAGATGAAGAAGGAGGGTCAGGAAAAACAGAAAGGCTTTTTTGGAAGGATGTTTTATAATACTTCATTGAACCGAAAATTATAATAGCGTAGTTGACGCATATATGCGTCAACTACAAAAAATAAACATGGAGAATCAAAAACTGCTCAGCATTGTGCTGCCCACGTTCAATGAAAAGGATAACGTATTACCGCTAATCGAGAAGCTGACGGCTGTTTTTGCAAATACCAAATATGACTATGAAATGATTTTTGTTGATGATAGCGACGATGAAACGCCAAAAATCATTGAACGGGAGGTTCAAAAAGACCCTCAAATAAGGCTTATTTATGGTAATAAAGAAGGTTTGGCTTCAGCCGTCATTGTTGGCTTTGAAAAATCTCAAGGCAAATATATTGGTTCTATGGACACAGACTTGCAACATCCACCAGAAGTAATGCTAACAATGTTGGGAAAAGCCATCAGTGATGATGCTGACTTCGTTTCCGCTTCTCGTTATATGAAAGGAGGAAGCGCTACAGGACTAGGCAGTCTCAAAACTCCTTATGGAATCTATCGGCGAGCTGTTTCCTTGGGAATGAAATGGTTCACTCAAATTATTTTCATTCCTACTCGCAAGACTTCTGATCCTTTGGCCGGACTTTTTCTTTTTAAAAGAGAACTACTTGAAAGGGTTAAACTTGAACCAAGAGGCTTCAAAATCCAAGTTGAATTGCTTGTGCGCACAAATCCAAAAAAGGTTTCTTTGGTTCCACAGAAATTTCTTCCTCGAGAAAATGACCAAAGTAAAGCTACCCTCAAGCAAGGCCTGGAATTTTTTAGTCACCTTTGGCATCTTTTCCGCACCGTTCCTGAGGCCGGACGTTTCATTAAATTCTGCATTGTCGGAGCTAGTGGCGTGATTGTGAACCTTGGCCTCTTGGCAATTTTAGTAGAAATTTTTAATATAGTCGAAAGACCAGCTTATATCATCGCAGTAGCAGTTTCAATCCTGACGAACTATGCTTTCAATTCCCTATTCACTTATAGCGACAAAAAATCACCCGATCGAAAAGAGAGCATGCGTCGAGTGATCTATTATTATGTTTTTTCTGTTGTCACAATGTTCTTCAACTTTGCAATTTTTTCTTTCGGGCTTTCAATCGGACTGCACTATATTCTCGCTGCCATCATCGGCGTCATTGCCGCTACCCTGTTAAACTTCTTCTTGGCTACCAAAGTTATCTGGAGATTGCCAGTGAAAATATAGAAACTGGCTGTTTGGAAACTGGAAATCAGTAATTGAAAATGGATATTTGAAATTGGCATATTTATTTTTGAATTTATCTATCTTCTATTTTCAAATTTCCATTACCAATTTCCGCTTTCTGAACAACTACTTTCCGGTTTTCGAAAAGATATCTTTCCACTTCAACCGAGGCCTTTTTGTGGGCTTTTTTTCTTTTTTAATACCATCAGGATCTTCGTCTGATTGAGTTAATTCAAGATTCTCTGCATTCACATTCCTAATGACATTGACTCCCCAAATCGTTATTAATCCCTGCGTTCCTATTTTTTTAATCTCAATTTCGGCTCCTTTTTTCAGGAATTTTTCTTCTATCTCTTCTTTCTTGTTCCCACTATGATCCAGAATGAATACGTCACAACCTTCGACATTGCCAATTTCAATGCTCTTGTCTATTCTTCTTGTTTCAAATTCTGAATGGTTTCTGTTAAATATAAATTTATAAGATGCTAAATATGTCGAGGGAGTATTAAAGCACGCTTTTCCAACGCTTAAGCTTTCTGTAATTAAGCTGGCTGCTTTTTCTATATCGCCCAAAGCAATAAAGTCGTTTTGAATTAAAGTCGTGCTTGTCGGTTTTCTGCCAAAGCGGTTTTTTTCATCCTGGTTTTTCAAACCTCCATACCAATTAGCGATTGCGGTTAGATTCAATAAAACTAACAGTATTGTAATAACGTAAACCGCTGGCTTTCCCCATCGATATTTCCACAAATAGGAAAAAATAATTGCTAGTAAAATAAAAGCCAAAAATATAGTTGGAAACCAAAAGCGTGGTTCATCCAAGTCGAAGACTAACCTAAAATAAATCAGCAGATAAACACCAAACCAAACAGAAAGAAGAATCAAGAACGATCGCGGCAATTTTTTAGACAATTTAATCTTCCCTCTCCAATGAAGAACAATAAGTGTAAAACCAAAAATGACAAATAAGATTCCTAACCAATGAGAAAATTTAAATTCTTTTTCATTTAAAGAAAGCGTAGCAAAAGTGTAATATTTTCCGTGCAGATCAACCGTTTTAATTCCGCTTTCAATTAATCCTCTCTTTTCACTCCTGCTTCCGAGTGAATGCAAGAAATTTTTCGTATTGGATCCGCTGGTATTCAGATCATTGACAATCACCGGAGTATAAAAGAAAAACAAGAGAGCAATACTAGCTAGCCAAAAAGCCCATTTGATGTGAAATGGTCGATAGAAAATCCAAAAAATAATTGCTATCAAGGGAAACCCGAGCAACGCCACCATGTGCAGTTGGCTGGCAACAGCGTAGCTCAGAGCCATAACAAGAAGCCACCAGCCTGACTTTCCAGTCTCTTTTTCTGAATATGTTTTATATAACCCAAGCATAAAAAGCAGACTCCAAAACAAAATCGCATTTGGATTCCAAGAAAAACGAGAATATTGAGTGACCATATATGATAGTGAGAAAACGAGAACCACCAAAAGGCTGATTTTTTTTGGAAAAAAGTGAGAAAGAAAATAATAGGTCAAAGGCACAAGCAGCAAGAGAAATAGCAGATTGGGAAAAGCAAAAACTTCTGGTCTGGTGCTCTGAGTGATGATTGCGCTCAGATATTCAAAATAATAGGAAATTGGTCCTAGATGGAGGTCAGTTCCCCCTGCTTTGGGCCCCAGCAGAGGAAGTTCTCCTGGTCCATTTTCAAAAGCGGCGATGGCATTGTTAGCATTACGCACTTGATCAGCCTCAAAATAGAGCCAGTCGTGAAAATTATAAACACGAACGAAAAAAGCCAGAACGATAATCGATCCCAAAACCCACCAGTGCCAATTTTTTTGAAAATTATTCTTTTCCATTGAAGACTTCTTTCCAAATTATAATTCTTTTTTCATCATCTTTCTTCTTTGGTTTTTCAACTTCCTCAACATTCTTTGCAAGAATTTTCTTTATTTCTCCTTCCTTAAGATTCATTTCCCAAACAATCATCGCACCAAATTGCTTGGGTTTTCCTCTTTCAAATCTTCCGAGAAATTCTTCATCAATGCCTCCTGCTCCTCTCTTCGCCCTGGTAGTGTAGAAATATTTACAATCAAGCGCTTCGTCTTCAACATTAAAACTTCGCAAGTCTTCGACTGAATGATAGACATCAGCAATATACTTAAATCCTAAATTGTATTGGTAGTTTGAGTTGCGAAAACAGGCTTCCTTGTTTTCTTTTTTGGCTTCTTCAGTCATGAAAATATAAGCTTGTCTCATTTCGCCCAAGGTTATCAATTCTCTGTATGGTCCCAATTTTGGATCTCGTGAATACTTTTCTGCTTTATAGCCAGCTTGTAAAGATTCATAAAAGTACGCAGTGGCATTCAAGTTTCCTGCCAACAAGGTCAGAGAAACGGCAATCATCATCAAAATTCCTAAGCCTTTTTTTCTAATCTTTTCCAACATAGCCAACCAAAAACCTAAAAATAGAAAACTCATTGGGACTAACATGATGTAATAGCGTGCGTTGTTGAGTTTAAAGTAAATTCGAAAAAACAACAAAAGGAAAACACCTGACCAAAGAAGCAGCAGCACAAATAAAACTTTTTGGTTTTTTATAGTAGTTATTTCCTTCTTTTTCACCAAATGGAAAATAAAAGCTCCGATTGAAATCAAAAATAGCACTAGGCCCATCATTTCAATCGGAGCTATTTCCTCTTCGTGAAATGATGTCAAACTGATGGAGAAAAATTCTCCCTGCTTCTTCATGGTAGTGCTAATTTTTTTATAAAGTGTATCATCCGTTTCTCTTTCTCGAGTCATGGCCACTAAATATCGCTTGACATTGTCACCTCTGTTTTTGTATTCACTAACTGCCAAAGGAATATTTAAAATAAGCACGATAGCCAAAGCTGCCAGCCAATATTTTTTGCTGATTTTTATTCTCTTTCTGAGAATAATCCAGAAAATTATGCCGACGATAAAAAAACCAGCCAAGGCCAAGAAATGAAGCTGTGAAATAATTAAAAAACCAAAAACAGCTGTCAGAAACCACCAGCCTTTTTTCTTGTTTTCTTTTTCAGTTGCCACCCTGGCCATGCTTAAGACAAACAATACTATCCAAAAATATAAATGGTTGGGATTCCAGGCAAATCTTGAATAAATTATGTTGAAAAATGAAAAAGCATATAGGGTTGTCAATAAAAGACTGTTAGTTTTTGAAAAAAATGTTCGAGCCAGAAGAAAGAAAAGAGGAATAGATAATAGAAAAAACACTAAATCCGGTAAAGCCACCACCCAGGGTTCCATAGTGTTAAAGACAGACACGGAAAAATATTGAATGTAATAATAAAAGGGACCAGCTAAATGGAGCGTGTTGCCTCTTTCAAGTTTGTCCCCTTCAAGATAAGCCAGATCAACTTTAGGACCTAAAAGCCGCAAATGATCTAGCCCGTTATCAAATGCTTCTTTTGCATAATAGCCATCTCTGGCTTGATCAGCGCGCATGAGCAGCCAGTCAGAATAATTGTAAGCCCTCACCCAAATAGCCAACAGAATAATAACCAAAAGCATCCACCGGTGCCAATTTTTTCTGAAGTGCTCTTTGATTTTTACTTTTTGCATAATATGTATGGACGGTCTAATCGTCAGCAAGGGTCGCCCCGTCAAAACAGGAATAATTCTCGGGTGTTATCTCCTTGCTCCCATAGGGCATGTCTCTCCCTACCCGATGATACATTTCGACCTTGACATCATCTGGCAAAACTGTAACTTCGCTGAAGTTTCCGCCTTTTTTATATTGGAATTCTTCTTTGAGTCCCCCATTCTCTTTCCAGAAACCTTTGAGCACAAAATATTCCACTCCATTTTCTTCAAAATTGCAAACTCTTTCAATGTGGCCAGAAAAAACTGCCCTCACTCCTCGTTCAGCAAAAAGTTTCCTCAATTCTTCTCCCCCGACAAACAATTCTCTTTGTTCTTTTGCATCTGTGGCAAATGTTGGCTGGTGGACAAAAACTACCACTTCGTATTCTCTTGAGTTCTTCAGTAGTTTTTCGAGCCATTTCATTTGATCCTTGTCAATAAAACCTGGGTAATATTCAAGTTCCGGGCTAGTGTCGACTGACGACCCGTCCTGACCAGGTTTGTTGTTTGCATCCAAAACCACCAAGCGATAGCCCTTGATGTCCTGATGGTAGTAGGTTTTTTCATTTCCCGTCATCTCCAGCCATCTCTGCTTGGTGAAATCTCGAACTTCATGGTTGCCAACCACTTTCAATTTTGACATTGTCAATTGATCGAATATTTTTTGAGCTTCAATAAATGTCCCTTCGGCATGATCATCTTTGCCGTCAATAAAATCACCGCTTTGGATTGCCGCATCTGGCCTAAAATCTTCGTTCATTTTTTTCACGAATATTTCTAGTGGCTGTTGACAGCGCCAATTTAGCGTCCACTCTCCAGTGTCCTTGTCCTGCTTGGAATAGCAATGAGCATCAGTGATGAAACCCACTTTTAATGGCTCGGTAGCTATTTTTTCTACCTTTTTTTCACTCCATTCATTGATCAGCTTACTATTTTTTGTTCGATACAAAAAAACTCCCACTAACAATAGCACTGCGATAAGCGTAAATATTATGTATTTATTTTTCTTAGGCATATTTTTTAGTGTATATTGTTATTTAATAGAAGTTGCGCACTTTCCTGCTTTACTTAACGGAAATTTCCCGCAAGTAAGGTATTTTTGACACCTTAGGAAGCGGAGCGAACGTTTGGCAAAAATGCCTTACTTGTGAGAAATTAAACCTAGATCGCGTAACTTCTCTATTTAATTTGAGTTTGTTTTACTTTTACTTTATAATCACTGGCTTTATCGGTGAATGAAACATAAATGTTTTCCTTCCACACATCCAACGACGGATCTCCTTTTCCGTTTCCCCGAGATATGTATCCGCTTGGATTTAAGTCATCAGAAATGCTCTCCCATTTTTCTCCGTTTAGCCTTTTCACTCGAACCCTCCAGGCATTGCTTCTGCTGGGAAAATATTCCTCTGAATTTTTTTTCTTAGATTTTTTAGGAATAATTGTGTTCTTCTTATACTGCGAATAAGCTGCATATATTATCCCAGAATCACTCACTGCGATATCAACTTCCGAACATTTTCCCGAAGAAATTGCTCCATCTCCAACAGGATGCCATTCGTTTCCATCCCATTCTTGAATATATAACTTTTCAAAATTCTCACCAACATAAGCTAAGTATAATCCCCCATTTTTCCCAGTAGTAATTGACGGACTGAAGCCGGAGATATTCGTAGCTAAATTATTATCTAAATTTGATATATTCTTCCATCTTTCTCCATCGTATTGTTTTACCTGAATTTTGTTATTTTGAGATTGATTTTGAAATGCGATGTAGACAGACTCGTCTATTTTTGATGCAGCAATGGCCACTTCGGTTCCCGGTTGATTATTGACTGATTGCTGAACAAAACTCTGGTCTCCTAAATCTTCCCAAACATCGCCACTCCATTTCATCACCTTAACCCAACATAACTCATCACCGCATTCAACTTCTGAATTAGCTCCTTGATTAAAAGCTACGTAGAGTTGTTTTGATTGATCAAGCGCCAAAACTGGCTCGTGTCCTTTGGAAATACTAATTAGGCCTTCTGGGTGATTCGCATCAGCAAGATCTCTCCACTCCACACCGTCCCATTCCCTGATCCTAGCTCGAGCTCCATTTTGATAATCCATAAATCCAACGTATGTTTTTTCCGAGCTTGCTTCAACAAAAGGATCACCTCCTTTTTGCTGACTAATTTTTCCTTGTTGACTATTTTGGCCTTCAAGATTCTGAGCTTCTTTTGCCCCAACTGATCTTATTCTCGCCTTATTCTTATCCTCGCCATCTTCATATGCAACAAACACTTTTCCGTTTTCTGAAACACTCAGGCTGCTTTCGGTCCCCTGGCTTTCGCTGGCCATCACATTTCCCTCTTTTTGGACGCCCAATTCGTTCCACAAAATTTCTGCAATTTTCTCTTCTCCCTTTGCTTCAATCTTAGCTGAGTATATATCTGTTAAGTCTTTGAATATAATGTATTCGATCGGGTCAATTCCTCGACGGATAACTTTAATTTCTGCCAAATTATCTTTCTTTGTCGCCTGAATTTCAGCATAGCTCCCTACATAATCTTGCTCAACCAATCCAGGAATTGAGACATATACAATACCCTTTTCTCTAACCGCATAATCTCTCAGTCCTTCGCCCATAATAACTGCTACTACATTGGGATGGTTTTGTAAAACCTCTCTGATCTTGTCAGAATTTCCAGCTGCTCGTTTCCATTTGTCCTTTTGGGGCGTTGCGATTATGTTGAAATGAGAAAAAATTATTACAGGCAATCCATCTTTCAATTGAGCCTTGAGCCAAGCTAGCTCTTTTTCTAGCCTCTCACCCTCGCCTCTAAAAATCTCTTGACTATTAAGAAATACCACCCTATATCCTTTCTTGTCGATCCTATTGTTTTGATATTTTACTCCCAAAATTTCTTCTGCTTGCTGCAGTGGAATTTTCTTTAAATCATGATCTCCCAACAAATATACTTTTTCGGACTTTATCTTTTCGAAAATATCTCTCTCTAGCTTTAGTTGCTCTGTGGCCTTTTTTTCGTCAATTTTTGCGCCGTTGATATAGTCTCCTCCTCCAATTGCCAGGTCTGGGTTGATGCCTCGATGAGCGCTTTTGACAACCTTCTTCAGCTCTTCATCAGCCGAGCCACTTGCTTTGCTGCCAATTCTTTTCATCTCTCCATATTCCCAATCCGTGACAAAAACGATCCTCAAAGATTCTCTGTCAGATCTAAATATGAATATTCCAGCCACTATTGCAATCACGATACCGATAAATAAAATAATCGGTTTTTTATTTCTCCCTTTAGTTGAATCAACCTCTTTCATTATTCTTTATAATATCATTCCTGTTCTGGCAATGCGTCGTTATTGCAATACGCTGTATCTTGATTTATCTCCATCGACTTATATTCCGTGTCTCTTCCATCACTATAAAACATTTCAACGTCTGCCTCTTTTTCATCTAATATCACTTGATAAAAAGCTCCTTGATCTTTAAACCTTTGCTCTTTGGGTAAAAGTGAATTTCCCTTATGGAATCCTTGGAGTGAAAAATATCGCACTCCGTCTATTGTCACGTCACACATTTCCTCTGTGTGCCCACTGAACACTGCCAGGACTCTATGCTGCGAAAATAAATCTCTCAATGGTTTTGGGTTAATAAAATGATCCTCTTTCAATCTTCCCGGTGTTTCATCAAATGGCGGCTCATGAATAAACACAATTACTTTTTTATCGCTTGACTCTTCAAACAAGCTCTTCAACCAATTCATTTGCTCATCAGTCATCAAGCCCCGATAGGAATGAGGCGTTTTAGGACTCATGTCAACAATGCCTTCTTCGGTTTGAACATTGTTGGCATCCAGAACAATCATTCGATAATCTTTGATGTCAAAATAATAATAGGTGCTGTCGTAACCTACGATCTCCTTCCAGCAATCTTTGGTCATGTTGTCGGTTTCATGATTTCCTAGCACATGATATTTCGGAGCACGAATTTGATCATAAAAATCTTTGGCCTTTAAAAATCCATCATCCTCTAGACGATCTCTTCCGTCAACGAAATCTCCACCTTCAACTACGAAATCAGGCCCAAACTCTTCATTCATTTGTTTGATGAAGGCATCGAATGGCTGTTTGCATCTCCAGTTGATCTCCCACTCGTTGGTCTCTTTGTTAAGTTTTGAATAGCAGTGAACATCCGTGATGAAACCGATTTTAAGAATTCCAGGATTATTCTCTCCCCCACCGCCACTTTTCCATAAATATAGGTTGACTCCGACAGCTATCAGTAGAATCGCCATCAAAATCAGAGTGACCTTTCTTTTGTTAGACATCTTCATGAGCTGGCGTTATTTTTTGTATCTTCTTTCTGCCACCTTCTAATTTGCAATTTCTTGTTAGTATATTTAGTTTCGATTAGTTCAAAGTTCTCTCGAATATGATCCTTGGCATCTCCACTTACATAGGTGTCTTTTGAATAGATAAACCAAATTTCATCATACTTACTTTGAGCGCTGAGTATTTCTTCTAGCTGAAGCTTGTCATCCTCATTGTATTCAATGACATCGGTGTTCACGCCCTTCAGGTAATAGGTCACCGCTGGACGAATGATGACTGCGCTGTTAGCTTTTCGGTGCTTATGATAATAATCATATCCCTCACGATAGTTTGTGTGGGACCAACTTTTGGGACCAGCATAAAAGCTTTCCTTTGAGGAAAAGAACGAAAAATTAATCAGCAATATTAAAAAGGTTGTAATCAGTCCCCAAAACCACCTCCTTGAGCCATTGAAAACTTCTTTAGAAAGAACATCTGAAATAAAATAGATTCCACCAGCGATGATCATAATCTTGAAAGGTTGGGTGAAAAGCAGATACTGATGCCCAGCGCTTCTTCTCCAAACCATAATTGCCAAGAAAAGAATTGTTAAATATGAGACAACAATCCAAATTCCTTTCTTTGAATTATTTTTAATCAGCCAATATATTCCGGCCACCAAGAAGAGTCCGGCCAAAAACATGTGACTATAATCCAAGCTGGCTTTTGATAGGTAACTCCAATTGTTTATCCAGAAAGAAAATTCTTTCAACGCTAGTTGAGCATAACTGAAATTCATTCCAATAATAATGAGCAGCAAAAAAACTATAAGGTAATAGGAATATCGATTGGCCCAGGCTTTTTCTTTTTTGCGAGCCTTCCAAGCCATAACTAGCAAGTAGACTAACAACACTATTCCAATATTAACTGCCAGTAAATGCGTTGCTACTGATATAAGTCCCAATAGAATAGCGGGCAGAAAGAAATTCCAATTAAGTTTGGTTTTTTCTGATATATTTTTGATAAAGTTTGGCCCCCTTTTCGGCTGAGATTCTATAAACATATATAAAAAATAGGATAGCCAAAGGTATATCGGAACAAACATTGAATACATTCTCAGCTTTCGATCAAAAGTCAGTGAAGAAACACTCACTGCCAAAAGCAAGGTTGAAATCAGCGCAACAACATAATTTTTTGTCACCCAAAAAGCAATCAAAAAAATTGAAAGTAATCCGATCATTCCCCACATCACGCTTATCAAGCGAGAGTTGGCTTCGGTTGGCTCAAAAAAGTTGAAAACTTGAGCTACTTGCCAATAATAAATTTGAGCTCGATTATAATCCCACTCCATCAATTTTTGTTTGTTGAAATCCCAGAATGTCCATTCCCCTGTTTGATTGTAGCCATAGCTAATGTTCATCCCCAAATATTCATCAGCTATGAGTGATTGTTGGCCAAGTTTATAGACACGTAAAAACAGCCCCAAAGCCAAAATCAGGGCTAATGAGATCAAAACCCAAGTTGGTATTTTTTTTATCAAAATTTGTCTTTTATTTCTATTCATCGCCCAATGTCGAACTGCTACGAGGTCGATATTTTTGGGCTGCTTTTATTCTAGCAAGTTGTTTCTCAATTTGCGAGACCACCGCAGCATATTGTCCTTCGTCAAGCGTTTTCCTGGTTTCCTGTTTCAATTTTTCGGCTCTTTTTCGAGCTTCTTCTGCTCGATCCAAATCTATTTCTTCAACCCTTTCTGCTGTGTCAGCCAAAACCGTCACTTGATTGTTGTGATATTCCAAAAAACCGCCTGAAATCGCCATAGGAGAAATTTGTTCGTCGATCTTGGCCACAATGATCCCAGCCGTAATGGTAGAAAGCAATGGCACGTGATCAGGCAAAATCGTAATCTCCCCTCCCTTAGTCGGCAGAGTTACTTGATCAACTTCTTTTTCTAGCACCACTCGTTCCGGAGTGGTTATTTTTAGGTTGATTTTTTTCATTGTTGTATATGCCAGTAGAACGCCCTGCTTAAATCGCCAGTACTACGCCCCTTTATTTCTTGCTCTGTCATAGATGCGGCGTTTTATTTCGAGGCGTTGTGGTCCAAAATTTATTAAATATCTTGGTTAGTAATGTTAATTCTTAACGCTATTATTCCTTTTGCTCTTTCATTCGGATAAGCCCAAGCTTTTTCAAATTGCTTAAAACTTACTCTTTGATTTTTTTGGGGTGGAAGACCAGGGTTATGAAGAAAAAGATATTTATCATTAAAATTAAAAATAACGATAAAATGACCGACATACCCTTCTTTCTTTGCTAATTTGCGAGAATTAACATTACATATAATGACATAACCTTTCTTTAAAAATCTTTTTATGTCTTTTAATTTGGGAATTCGTTTTTCAATTTTAATTCTCTCCAAAAATTCTTTCGCAAATCTTATTTCTTGGTCTATATTACTGTGTTTGATCTGGGCTTCCCCTACTTCTTTCCCAAATTCCTCAATTAAATATTCTCCTCCTAGTTTTATGAATCTTGAATAGTCAAAAGCTTCAACCATCGCAATTTCAATTCCTTGTTTTTGTAACCAGATCAGTCCTGCCATTGGCCAGGTCCATAGTCCAGGAATTTTTGCGGTGATTTTATCTAATTTTTTCCATGAATAATTCCTATTTGGCCAAAAATACTTCATTACCATTTTCAAAGAAGCCTGAAAGCAGTGTGTATTGTCTGCCGTATTGGCATAAAATGGGACATTTTTTCTGATCATAATGATTCTAATACGTGCTCGGACGTACTTACTATGGCAAGTACTATTTCTCGACACAGCAACGTTGTATAGTTATTTATTCCTTTTCTTTCCAATCTTCTCCTTTTAGCAAAGGGAGAAGAAAAATATAGACGAGCTATGCGAGTCATATTCTTCAGAGGGATTTGAACTCTTAAATCTTAATTCCTAATTCTTGCTCTTCACTTCATCAATTGATCCTTTTATATAGAATTTTCTCTAAGTATTTCTTCACCTTGAGTTGTTCCTTGAAAGGATTATCCAACTCAATACTAACATATTTAGAAACATACTTGACATATTTTTTCATATATTTTATATCATCCAGACTATTCATCCAATGCGAGGCATAACACATTCTTCCTGGAATGCCCTCATCTTCGTGTATTTCTTCTGAAATTGCTGACACGTGACCACAACCAACATCATACTTCTTCATCCAGTCCCTGATTTTATCCTCTTCTGGATTGTACTTTTCTCCCTCTAATCTTATATAGTCTTCCCAATGTGCAAAATCTATACAGAAACCACCGAATTTCTTTAATTCATTCTCTGTGGGTAGTCCTGCATTTTCAACGAATATCTTGGAATTATACTTTGAAATATCATTCTCCAGCGGAAATAATCTCTCAGTGTGTATGTTAAAAATTTGGGTATTGTATTCTTTAACAAAATAATCTAGCTCCCACAATTCTATATCATGGCACAGATGCACATGAGGTATTTCAACAATGGTACTCCCATCAATCGCTTCGTAGAGTTTTTTTCTTTCAGATATCCGTGAATACGTAGGGAAAAGTGATATTTTTTCAATATTATAATATGACGCTTCTCTTATTTTCTGCTGCCAATTTGATCTTTTTGAAGTTGTAAGTCCGAGCAATACCATAAAGATACTTGCTTAATTTGTATATACATTCGTATATACGTTGGTATATACTATTTTTCAATATAGCATGTCGTACCACTACAGCATTTCTTTATTTCCCCCTTTAGTAAAGGGGGTGCCTCGTACTCGAGGTGGGGGATTTGAATTTATTCTTAAATCCTAGATCTTACCTCCTAGCTCTTATTTATTACTTCCTCAATCGACCCTTTCATGTAAAATTCCTGCTCGCTGACTTCGTCGTGTTTTCCATCTAATATCTCTTTGAATCCTTTGACAGTATCTTTCAACGATACATACTTTCCTTTGGCACCAGTGAATTGCTCGGCCACGAAAAATGGCTGAGACAGAAACTGCTGGATTTTTCGAGCCCGGCTAACGGTGATCTTATCTTCTTCGGAAAGTTCTTCCATTCCAAGAATCGCAATGATGTCTTGAAGGTCCCTGTATTTTTGCAGAACCTTTTGCACTTCCCGGGCCACTTGATAGTGTTCTTCACCAACAATTTTTGGATCCATAATGGTTGAATTCGAGTCCAAAGGATCCACCGCCGGATAGATTCCGATTTCTGAGATAGCTCGCGAAAGCACCACTGTTGAGTCAAGGTGAGCAAAAGTCGTAGCTGGAGCTGGGTCAGTCAAGTCATCGGCTGGCACATAGACTGCTTGAACTGACGTGATCGATCCTTTGTTGGTTGAAGTGATTCGTTCCTGAAGCTTACCCATGTCTTCTGCTAAGGTTGGCTGATAGCCTACGGCTGACGGAATTCTTCCCAGAAGCGCTGATACTTCAGAACCGGCTTGAGTGAATCGGAAAATGTTATCTATAAACAAAAGCACGTCTCTTTTTTCTTCGTCTCGGAAATATTCCGCCATGGCCAGAGCCGAAAGTGCCACCCGCTGTCGAGCTCCAGGTGGTTCATTCATTTGACCAAAAACTAGTGCGGTTTTGTCGAGCACTCCCGATTCAAGCATTTCGTTATAGAGATCGTTTCCTTCCCGAGTTCGCTCCCCCACCCCGGCAAAAACTGAAAAGCCACCATGTTCTTGGGCAATGTTTCGAATAAGCTCTTGAATTAATACTGTTTTGCCCACTCCTGCGCCTCCGAAAAGGCCTACCTTACCACCAGCCAAAAATGGACAGATAAGATCGATGACTTTGATTCCTGTTTCAAAAACCTTGGCTTCAGTGGATTGATCTTTAAATTTCGGCGCTGGGCGGTGAATGGGATATCGTTTCTCTGTTTTTGTTTCACCCTTTCCGTCAATGGCTTGCCCCAAAACATCAAACATCCTTCCCAGAGATTCTTCGCCCACTGGAACAGAAATAGGCGCGCCAGTGTCAGCCACGTTCATTCTCCTCTTGAGCCCGTCAGTACTCCCCATGGCAACCGCTCGCACCTGTTTTGATCCCAAATGCTGAGCTGACTCAAGCACTAGTTTGTCATTGCCTTCTAAATCAACCTCTAGAGCGTTATTAATGGCTGGAAGTTTTTCTTCGAACTCCACGTCCACCACTGGACCAATGACTTGTGAAATTTTTCCTTTGTTCATAGCTTTAAAAATTTTTAATTTGAAATTTAAAATTTGAAATCAATTCGAAATTGATTAATTATAAATTGAATAAAAATTACAAACTTCAAATTTCAAATTGCTCCTAAGTTATCTCGACAATTTCTGGTTTGACAATTCGTTCATAGTCTTCACTCTTCATTGCAATTGAAGCGCTCTGATCACCACAGTTAAAAACTATTTCATCATTTTTAAATAAATCAGGATCAGCAACCACTTTCAGTCCAAACAAATTACCAAACGGTGGAACTCCTCCTGGGATTACTCCATTTGTCAATTTGGCGACTTCTTCTTCGGATGCGAAAGTAACATCTTTAGCGTCCAAAACTTTTTTCACCTTCTTGTTGTCAAATCGCTTGTCTCCCGGCAAAACCAGCATCACGAATGTTCTTTCGCCATTAATTTTGGGCTTGACAATCATAGCTTTGGCTCCTTGTTGCAAACTATAATCTGGCCTTACTTTCACTGCCTCTTCACTAGTCCTGACTGGTTTGTGCTCAAAGAACTTGTATTCGATATCATTTTTCTCCAGCAGCGTTTTAATGTCTTGAACTGTTTTATTGTACTTTTTCATAATTAATTCACTGTCATTCCGGGCGTAGTCGAGGAATCTCGTGAGTTGTCATGAGATCTCTCCACTTCGCTTCGGTCGAGATGACATGTGTGTTAAAACTTCCCTTTCTCATTAATCACTTCCTGAATCAAATCCCCATATTTTTTGTTTTCAATCTCTCCCCTTGGATCAATTTTCTTCAAAACTTCCACACAACTTTTATACGCATCTTCCTTGCTTTCTCCTTCTTCAATCTTTTTTTCTGCTTCAATGAAATAGCCAAGTTTTGGAAAGTCATCCAAGCAAATTTCAAAACTTTCATATCCATAGATTTCCCTTTTCTTCTCCGATGTGAAGGCCTCTTTATAATCCAATTTTTGTAAAAACTTATCACCCTCATCAATGTCACTCAGTTCAATGTTATGTTCGTCGCCTGGTTTGCCTCGCAAAATCTCCTTAAAATCAATCCGGCAGACTTTGTTAGTCTTTCTAATCCTGGCGCTGAATCTTCCTTCAATTACCTTATGCTCGTCGTCTAAATCAGAATCTCGCCCATACACTTTATCAATTTGGACTTTTTCTTCCACTTTTTTGGCTCCCAGCTTTTTGAGATTCTTTCTAGCGGTTTCCAGGTCTTTTACTCTAATTTTAGCTTCAACTTCCAACATAAATATAAGCCAGTAATACACCTTGACTAAACGCTGGTGATACGCTGGCGTAATACTGGCGATAGTATTAAAGCGTATAACTAGCTTATAAAAACTAATCCTCAAGTGCCGTTCTTCCCGAAGTGATCTCCGCAATCTCTTGAGTAATTCCCATCTGGCGAATCTGGTTATATGAATATTGCAACAGCTGTATCATTTCTCCTGCTGCTTCATTAGCATTTTTCATAGCCATCATCCGAGCCGATTCTCGTGAAGCATTAGATTCTAAAATGGCATGATAAAGCTGCATTTCCACCAACCTCGGCAACATATGTTTCACCACAACTTGCGGATCTGGTTCAATCGTATAATCAATCTGCTCTTCTTCCTTTGATTCTGTTTCCTGAATTTCATCACCAGAAATCCCAGAACTCATTTCCTCAATTTGCTTTTCCAAGTCAATCTTTGAAATCGGCAAAATCTGACGCAGCTTTGGTTCTTGAATCAGAGAGTTCTTGAAGTCGGTGTAGGCTACTACTACTTTGTCATAATTTGCATTCTGATAGTCATCAATAGCAATCTTGGCTAATGGCCAAACAGAATCTGGTGTTGGTGTGTAATTCAAATCTTCAAATTCAGCAATCACATTTTTTCCTCGTGCATTGAGTTGTTCAAAGCCTTTCTTTCCCACTGCGATAAAGTCAAACTCAATCTGATCATCCGGCACTGTTGATTCGATTCTCTTTGTTCCGACTCGGTTGATTTTCAGAAGTTTTGGGTTTTCCACTTGGTCTATGAGTCTTTTTATCACCTGAGTGTTGTAAGCACCGCATAGTCCCCGGTTCGATGTAATTAAGACCACTAAGATTCTCTTGACTTCTCGTACTTCTAACAAACCATGCTTCTGTTTAGCAAATGCTCGAGATAGATATGTTAAAACCATCTGGGCGCTATGAGCATATGCCCGAATAGCCAAAACGCGAGAAACTTCCTTCTTCATCTTGGCAGCGGCCACCATTTCCATCGCTCGAGTGATTTTTCGAGTGTTGCCAACTGATTTTATTCTTCGTTGTATTTCTTTAGCTCCTTTCGCCATATCTTATAAAATTTTCAATTTACAATTATCAGTTATCAATGAATTTTCATTTTGAAATTGATCATTGATTATTGAATGATAATTGTTTATTGATTATTGATAATTATTCCTTATTCTGCTTGCCCTCGTCTCCCTCCTTACTTCCATCATTTCTTGTCGATTTGTAATCTTCTACCAGTCCTTTCATTTTTTCTTCCAACTTTTCGTCCAACTTTTTCTTCTTGCCAATTTCATCCAAAATGTCCTTAGCTGCTTCGTGAGCATATTTCAAAAGATCCTCCTCCCATTCTTTGACTTTTTCCACTTCCACATCATCCAAATATCCATTGGTCAACGACCACATCAACAACACCTGGTCTTCCATCGACATCGAAGCATATTGAGTCTGTTTCAGAATCTCCACTGTGCGATAGCCTCGATCAATTCTCTGCTTAGTTTTTTTATCCAGATCTGATCCAAATTTTGTGAAAGCTTCCAGTTCTCGGAATTGAGCCAGTTCCAATTTCACCTTCCCGGCCACTTTTTTCATCGCCTTGGTCTGAGCGGCTGATCCCACTCGAGAAACAGAAAGCCCCACATTGAGCGCCGGCCGAATGCCTTGATAAAAAAGGTCTGATTCCAAAAAAATCTGTCCATCAGTGATCGAGATTACGTTGGTTGGAATGTAGGCCGAGATATCACCGGCTTGAGTTTCAATAATCGGAAGTGCCGTCAATGATCCACCTCCATTGTCTTCGTTCAGCTTGGCGGCTCTTTCCAAGAGTCTTGAGTGCAAATAGAAAACATCTCCCGGATAGGCTTCTCGTCCAGGTGGTCGTCTCAAAAGAAGCGAGACTTGTCGATAGGCCCAAGCATGCTTTGAAAGATCATCATAAACGACAAGCACGTCTTTTCCTTGATCCATGAAATATTCCCCAATAGCACAGCCAGCATAGGGTGCGAAATATGAATAGGCCGCTGGATCTGAAGCCCCTGCCACCACTACAATGGTATGATCCATGGCTTCGTGCTCTTTGAGCTTGGCCACGATTTGAGCCACTTTTGATTTCTTTTGTCCCACCGCCACATAGATGCAGATCATGTCTTGCCCTTTTTGGTTGATGATTGTGTCAACAGCAATGGCAGTTTTTCCGGTCTGCCGATCACCAATGATCAGTTCTCTTTGCCCTCGTCCAATGGGAATCATGGCATCGATGGCTTTAATTCCAGTCTGAACTGGTTCTTTCACTCCCTCTCGAGTCATCACTCCTGGAGCAATTTTCTCCAAAGGATAGAATTCTTCTGCCACAATTTGATCTTCCCCATCAATGGCCTGTCCAATTGGATTGATCACTCGACCAATCATCTTTTCATTCACTGGGACTGATAGAATTTTTCCAGTTGATTGAACTTCCGTGCCTTCTTTGATCTTTGAGTCATCTCCAATGATGATGACGCCAACCTGGCCTTCTTCCAGGTTCATCGCAACGCCAAACAAGTCATCCTCTGATTTGCCCTTCTCAACGTTAAACCGAATCATTTCTGCCATCATCGCATCATCAAGACCGACAATCCTGGCAATTCCATCGCCCACTTCCACCACTGTGCCGACCTTTTTAGTTTCCGCCGAGGTGTCAGTTTCAGAAATTTGCTTTTTCAGTTGTTCGATAATAAAATCTTTGTCCATTATATTTTAATTTAATTGGAATTATATTTAGCTTAAGTTTGCACTAAGTTTATTGACTCTATTCAACACACTTGCATCTAAAATTTCATTTTCAATTCTGACCACTAAACCTCCTTTAATATTCTCATCAACAATATTTTCCAACTTAACTTTTTCTTTCTTGGTTCCCTTTTGACTAGCAATTTTTTTCTGAATTTCTCCCAGTTTAACTTTGCTTAACTCTTTTGAGCTCACCACGCTTGCATCAACCAAGCCTTCTCTCTCCTTCAAGAGTTTTTCAAATTCCATTTCGATGCTTCTCATTTTTCTTTCATCTCGGTTCTTTTTGACAAGTTCAGCAATCTTTATTAATTCACCAGAAACCTGATCTTTTTTTAGACCTTCGGTTGTCTCATATATCAATTTTGCATATTGCTTTGGTGAAACTTTCATATGGACTCTTTACTGATTACAAATTTGTACAGATATACAGATTTAGGCGATATCTAATTTTTTAATCTATCTGTATATTTGTAATTGATCTGTAATCCGTAAATTAAAGACTTACAATTCTTCTAACTACACGTAATTCATCATCTACTAATATCTCTTACTGCCTCTTCGACTAACTTCCTATCTTTTTTGTCGTCGATTTTTTCATCCACCACTTTTTCAGTAGCGGCCACGACTAACTGGCCAACTTCAGATCGAACTTCGACAAGCATTTTTTCTTTCTCTCCTTCGATTTGCTTTTTGGCTTGTTGGACGACTTTTTCTGCTTCTTCTTTTGCCTCGGCCACCGTTGCACCTTTATTTTTTTCAGCTTGCTTCTGAGCCCCTTCCAAAATCAGCCTAGCCTCTTTTTTCGCTTTTACAATCTCAGCTTCTTTCTCGTCTTGAGCTTTTTCCAGTTGTTTTCTTGCATTTTCTGCATCTTTCAGCCCTTGATCAATCTTATTGGTCCTTTCCTTCATGTGCTTCATGAGAGGCTTGTAGGCAAATTTATAAAGCACGGCTACTACAATGGCAAAATTAATTGCTTGCGCAATCAATAATTTCCAGTCGATATGAAATGTGTTGAAAATTTGTTCCATGGTATTCTCTACTAATTACTAATCAAACACTAATATACGAATCTTTCTATCAACGTTAATCTTAGTTCGAACTTTTTTCCCCATCCCTCTTTAGCAAAGAGGGAAAGAAATTATAGACGAGCGCAGCAAGTCATAATTTCTAGGGAGATTTGAAATCTTGGCCTACTAACTTTTCAAATCCTCCATCACGTCGCAAGCGACGTGACACCTCCTTTGCTAAAGGAGGAAAAACACAACGCCTATCGGCAGGCAGGCGTACTCAATTCGTATTTCGTAGCCATCTTTCTACCACTTTTATTCCGATCCCGCCTAGGCGGGACCAGGTAAAAGCACTAGGCAATTGTGAAAGCAATAATCAACGCATAGATAGCGATGGCTTCCGCAAAAGCTGCTGCCAAAAGCATTGGCTGCAAAATCTTTCCAGCGGCTTCTGGGTTTCGCCCAATTGATTCCATGGCTTTCGCTCCAATCTTTCCAATCGCCAAGGCTGGGCCAAGTCCACCAATCGCAATGGCCAGAGCTTTTGCAATCATAGCTGTTTCCATAGCTTTGTTATTAGCATTTTGCAAATTACTTTCGACGGGATGGTTTATTTAACGTCGGTTTTGCAAAATGTTATGAGAAATTAACTATTAATAACTATTCGCATATTCGCAGCATTCGCATTCATTTGTAAATTTGTATTATACTCTAATGCGCTTTACTCGTCGACATTGTCAAAAACACTAAAATCAAAACTGAAAATACCATAGCCTGAATTACGCCCACTAGAATTTCCAAAAACATAAATGGAATCGGTAGCAAAAATGCAAACAAAATTGTAATAGAAATAAGCAATACTTCTCCGGCAAAAATATTCCCAAATAATCGAAAGGACAGTGAAGCAATTTTGGCAAATTCTCCAATGATTTCAATCAGACTGACAAAAGCTTTGATGGGATTGATATATATCACGCTTCTATCTTTGGGAAATTTTCTTGGAATCTCAGCGATAGCTTTGATGTTGATGAATCTGTTCAGATAGTTCCATCCGCCCACAGTCATCACGCCAAACACGTGAGTGGCAACGATAGCTACCAGTGCTAATGCTAAAGTCGTGTTCAAATCAGCCGTTGCCCCTCGGAAGAATGGAACGAAAACCTCATGTCCTGTCCCTTCCTGAACAAAACCAATGGTGCTAATCCCCGGCAAAATTCCCATCCAATTACTCACCAAAATAAACAAAAAAAGACTAAGAACTAACGGTAGAAATCTCTCAGTCTTTTCTCGATCACCCGTGATTGAATCAGAAAAGTTCATGGCGCCTTCGAGGATGATTTCAAATAAATTTTGAACTCCTCGAGGGACGCTTTTAATTTTCCGTCCAGCGGCCACAAAGAGCACCACCAGGACAATCACGGTCATCAAGCTGGTTAAATATGAATTGGAAACAACAAAGCTTTTAACAACAGTGATGGGCTCGGCAAACAACGTTGACTCATGCTGCGCACCTTCGCCTTCGCCATGCCCTTGCACTTGCTCTTGTAACTCCGTGTGGGCAGCCGTTCGCACATCACTGAGCTGCCCAGCGTGCTGTTTCACCTCTTGTTTTGCTTCATGTGTGTTAGCCATAAAAATATCCCCCCAATAACTAAAATAGCATTCTCGGAAATGCCAAATTAGAAAATCCAAATGACAAATCAATTTCAAAATCCAAGTTTTACACTAACTAATCGAACTTTGGATTTGATTTAACATTTAGATTTTTTATTTGGACTCCTTGTCTTTTTTCTCCTTTTTCGCTTGCTCTTCTATTTCTTTGAAAGATTTGGTAGCTTCTTTGGCAATTCCAATGGAAGTGACAACGAAGGCTAAGCCAACAGTCGCCAGCAAAAGCCAAGGTTCAGTGTCATATCTTTTGTCTAACCATTTCCCCAAAAAGAGAGCGCCAATCACTGGAAAAGCAATCCAGCCTGAAAGTCGTGCAAACATGACCATCCCTGGTTGCCACCAAGGTGTTTCTTTTCCACTTTTGTTGCTCTGATCAGAACTATATTTATCATTTTTCGAGGAACCAATTTTCATCATTTTTTGGCTTTAAAAACCCCTAGCCATACAGAACAATTCTATCAAAAAATCCCAAAATGTCAATGAATTTTGACAGAATTAATCAGCTAATTCCAGCACTTTTTGACTTATTTTTTCCGTGGCATCTGGATGATAGAATTTTTGAATATTTTGGACGAGTTTAGCCCGAACTTCCCCATTTTGAGTGGCTTGTTTGAGCTCGTGGAGCAGTAGATTTTCTCTCAAATTGTTCTCTTCCAAGACGATCGCTCCGCCCGCTCTTGAAACTTCAAAAGCATTAATTCGATTGTGATCATTGGCACTGTGAGTGCTGGGGACCAGAATGGCTGGTTTTTGATTGGCGGCAATCTCAGCAATAGCAGTTGAGCCAGCGCGGCTAATGACAACATCAGCTAGGGCCATTAAGTGATTCAAGCCTTCAGTGATAAACGCCAAGGGATAATAATCGCTATGTTCAATTTTGAATCCCTGACGCTGAGCCTCTGAAACTGCCCAATCATAATTATTTTTTCCGGTTAGGTGCACGATTTGATATTGCTCAAGTAGTCTTTTTAAGTCCTTGAGAATCCTCTGGTTGATCAGTTGGGCGCCTTGGGATCCGCCTATGACCAAAACCACTGGTTTTGCTTCTTTGTGTATATTCAACATTTGCCTTCCCTTCTCTCGGTCTCCGTTTATCGCGTTGGGATTAATCGGATTTCCTGAAACAAAAGTCTTGGTTGGAGGAAAGTGAATTTTGGCTCGCTCAAATGTGAGGGCAATGCGAGATGCAATCGAACCCAAAAAACGATTAGCTAGTCCCGGCTTAGCATCAGATTCATGGATCAGCACTGGAATGCGATAGAGTCTGGCAGCCATAACCACTGGCACTGAAGCATAACCGCCTTTAGCAAAAACCACATCAGGCATATACCAAAGCACCTTCCAGAGAGCTTGAAGAATTCCCCAAGGCATTCTGAAGATATTGATCAGATAGCGAAAAGTGAAATAGCGATAGAGCTTTCCACTGACTACTCTTTTTTGCGCAATTCCAGCTCCACCCATTATTTCCTTTTCCATCTCAGTCATCGGACCCAGATATAAAAACTTCGCCTTGGGTTCGATCTTTTTTATTTTTTTAGCCACGGCTATCAAAGGAAAAAGGTGTCCCCCAGTGCCACCTCCAGCAAGAACAATTCGTTTTGCCATTTTGTTTCTTGTCCCGTTAGATCGCGACTTGTTTGCGCTATCTAACTGGGATACCCCGTTCCGACGCCCCGTCGGAACTGGGGTTTTGTTTATTAATTTCTACCTTATTTTAACAAAAAAAGCCCCAGATGCATAGGGCCTTAAGTAAAAATAAAGTAAGTCATGCTCAGTTTACTTTATCTGTTTTCGATAAAAACTTACAAACATTGTCGGGATCACAAACAATGTCAAAACCGAACTGAATAGCAACCCAAATATAATAGCAAATCCCATATTGCGCCAGTCGGGTTGAGTGATTGACAAAGGCAAGAGCCCCACAATAGTGGTGATTGAAGTCAGAATAATCGGTCGAAAGCGGACAAAGCCGGCTCTTCGCACTGATTGAACCAACCTTTTTCCTTTAGCTAATTCTTTATTAATTCGATCAATAAGAATGATCGCATTATTCACCACGATTCCAATCAAAGAAACGATTCCAACAAAAGCTGGGACATCGAGGGTCAACCGACCAACCGTCATGCCGAAGAAAACACCCACCATAGCCAGCGGAATGGTGAACAGAATGATCATCACTTGTTTATATGAATTGAACTGGATAATTAACACAAAGAAAATCAAAATGACACCAATGATCATTTTCAAAAGCATATCTTGAAGAATTTCTTGCAATTCCTGCTGTTCTCCTCCAAAAGAAATGCTCACGCCCTCAGGAAGATTCGTCTTTTCAATCTCTTCCATGAGTTGTGTGGTAATTTCTGTTGGATTGCCTCCTTCAGTATCAGCTGTCACCGTTACCGCTCTTTCTTCGTCGCGTCGATCAATCTTAGCCAACGATGGATTGATCAAAACTCGACCCAATTCAGAAATTGCCAGCTCTTCGCCTGACAGAGTGATCATTCTGATGGCTTCCAGGTCGTTGATTGAATTCAATTGCTTCTCATCATATCCCACATCCAGTTCGATTTCTTCCCCTTGTTGGCTGATTTCTATGTCTTGATCACGGGAAATGCCCTTATTGAGCTCCAATGCAACCTGAGCTACGCTCAAACCCTTTTGTGCCAAAATATCTTTGTTGGGCACGAAAACAAATTCGCCAGGAGAGAAATCTACTGAAGTTTCCGCGTTGACCACCGTGGGGATAGTTTCAAGCTTCCGTTTGATTTCTTCCGCAGTGTTTTCTAATTGAATCAAGTCATCCCCCAACACTCGAAGCTCCACCGGTGCTCCCGAAGGAGGTCCGGATTCTTCTTCAAGAAAACTGACCTTTGCCCCAGAGAGTTCTTTTTCCAGTTCGGGTCTAATACGGGCCACGATTTCACCACTAGTTTCTTTTCGGTCTTCTTTCTTAGTTAGGTTTGCATACATGAAAGCTCGGTTGCTGGCACTGCCAGAACCAGCTCCGATTGTAAATGAGGCACCGGAACCAACTGAAGATGTTAAATCTAATATTTGAGATTCTTTCAGTAGTATTGATTCCGCTTTTTTTACCATTACATCCGTTTCTTCCAGCACTGTCCCGTTGGGCATTTCGATATTGACATAGAAAAATTCACTATCAGTTGTACCAAAAGCTGTAATCTTGAGCAGTCCAGCAATCGGCAAAAGCAAGGCTATCGCAAAAGCCGCCCAGGCACCTCCAATCAGAAGTCGTCGTATTTTTTTCCTTTCGATAATCTTGGGTAGTACTTGATAATATCGCCAAGAAAGATTCTTGAATAATTTATGTGAAATCCTTTGGTTTCTGGGTTTGGGCTTACATCGATGCCTTACTACTCCCCACATCCAAGTTGAATATCCCACTTCTTTGGGATCACATTTTTCTAGCTCTTCAACACGTTCCTTCTTTTTCCGACCCATCGAAATAGCTCCTATAGCCGGCACAATAGTTAAAGCGACAAACAATGCGGCAATCAAAGTGATGTTCACCACAATCGGAATGGTGCGCATAAATTCACCTAGAATTCCCCTTACGAACATTAGTGGAAAAAATGCCGCTACGGTGGTGAGCATTCCTGAAAGCAAAGGAGCAGAAAATTCTCGCACAGTTCCAATAGCTGCTTGATAGCCGCTCAGACGCAAACGAGCAATTTTTGCATACATTCCTTCCACAATCACAATGGCTGAATCAACCAAAAGACCAAGAGCTAAGACCAATGAGAAGAGTGACAAGAAATTCAAACTCACCCCAAAAAGCGCCATCATAATGAAGGCAATGAAAAATGAAAATGGTACTGAAAGCCCAGCAATTAAAGCCTCTTTCCAGCCTAAAAAGAAAAATAAAAGCAACAGAATTATGATCACTGTTGCCAAGCCGTTTCGCAAAAGGTCATTGATGCTATCCGTGATGAAAGTAGAAAGGTCAATGATCACCGCAGCCTGAACATCTTCGGGATAGAGTGTCCCCTTGCCGTTTTCCACGATTTGCTTGGCAGTAGCAGAAATTTCAGTAATATCCCCACCAGTTTTCTTGAAAAGCTGAATGGAAACTGCATCAGTTGTTTTATCGCCAGCTTTGGCAAAGCGCGATTTGCTCAATTCCTTGGCAAACCCTTTTCTTACCTCGGCAACATCTTCTAATAATATTGGCTTATAACCGGCGCTTGAGCCTGACGCACTACCGGCATTGCCAACAGGCAGTTTGGCAACTTGTTCTGCTGTTTTGAATTCGCCAGAGGTTCGAACTGAATAGGCTGAGCCATCAATCTCCACACTGCCAGCCGGAAAATCAATGTTATTAGCATCCAGCGCTCCAATAATTGAAACAGCTGTCAGCCCTTTGTCTTTGGCTTTTTGTTCGTCGATGTCGATTTTGATCACTTCGTCTCGCCCACCGATTACTCTCACCTCCGAAACAAATGAAATACCCTCTAATTTATCTTTGATGTCTTCAGCAAATAATTTTAGTTCTGAAATGTCATAGCGCTCTCCCACCAAAACCGCCGTAAAGATTGCTTGATCATCAAAACTAATTTCAGTAGTCACGGGATCAGTGGCGTCTTCAGGAAGATCATTTTTAGCCACATCTACTTCGTCTTTCAGCTTATCAATTGATTTGTCGATATCTTCGTCTGCTTCAAATTCAACCACAATTGATGAAAATCCAATTGACGAAGTTGAGTCGATTGTCTTGATTCCGTCAATGTTAGCCACTCTTTTTTCAATCTCTTTGGTGACTTGCTGCTCAACATCTAAAGGAGAGGCTCCCGGAAAAGCCGTGGAAACAACGGCAATAGGAATTTTCACTTCCGGTTGCAGTTCTCGAGGAAGCCGTTGAATTGTCAGAATTCCGAATATCAAAAGAAAAGCAATGATCAAATATGTCAGTCGATTTTTCCGAATCAAAAAAACCCAAGGAGAGGACTCATAGTCTTTTATCTTCTTGAGCTCTTCTTCACGCTCCTTTTGTCGCTTAGGTGTTAAAATCATCTGTGAACGTCAAATTAAAAAATCCGAATGTCAATTCAATGTCAAAATCCAAATTATTAAAGTCATTTTCTCATTTGGATTTGATTTGTCATTTGATATTTGTTATTCGTTTTCTATCTTAATTACCTCTCCGTCCCTCAAATTTCGATTATTCTCCACAATCAACTGATCACCTTTGCTCAAACCTTCCAGAATTTCGATCTGATCACCCACTGTTTGGCCGATGACCACCTCTTTTGAGCGAGCCATTCCATTCTCTTCCACAAAAACAATATTTTTTTGCTGGCCAATTTTTACACTGGAAAGTGGTACAAAGAAACTACTAGCGGGGTTATTAGAGTTGAGCCGTAAATGGAAAATCACTGTAGCCGAACGATTAGCCTCATTCACCAATTCTTTTTCAGAATTAATCACTACTTCATTGCGATTGTTGTCAGCATTGGCAATCAGTGAAAGTGATGCAATTTTACCGGCAAAGACGTCGTTTCCTCGAATAATTTTGACTTCATCACCCACTTTCACTCTGGTTACTTCATCTTCACTCAAGAAAACTTTGGATTCGAGTTGATCTTTCCCCACGATCTGAGCCACTTCTTGTCCGATGGAGACATAATCGTTATTAGCGATTTCTTTCGAAGCAATTATTCCAGAAATTGGAGCTTTGATGATAGTTTTTTCAAAAGCAATTCGACTTTGCTTGACTGTTTCTTCAGATTGGTTGACTGCCAATTCAGCATTATTCACCTGAATTTCTGCTTGAATCTCGGCCTGATCCTCCAAATCTTTTGCATTTTCAAGATTCTTTTTAGCTAGTTCAGTGGCGTCATCATCTCCAGCGTCCTTAGCTTGATCCAATCGGACCTCAGCAATTTTGCGAGCATTCTTAGCCAGCTCCACACTTTCATCAGCTGCATCTTTGGTTTGGCCCAAATTATCTTGAGCTAAAGTTAAATTGTTACTAGCTGATTCTAAGGCTACTTTAGGCGAATTCTCAACATTAGACTGATCGAAAGTTGCCAAAACTTGTCCCTCTTTGACTTCTCGGCCCTCTTCAAAATTGATTTGAGTGATTCGCCCAGTATACTCAGCTACTACATTGGCAGAATCAGCCGAAGATAAATAAACAGTTTTTTCCAGATCTGCTATTTTGCTATTTTCGGTTCCCATTTCTATTGTCTTGACCACTGTAACCGGTGGTTCCCCTGCCACTGTTTCTTCTTGCTTCTTGGGTCCAAAAATTACGACAGATAAAATTGTTCCCACAATCAAAATCACCGCAGCGATGCGGTTTTGTTTCTTAAGATGAGCCTTCTTTAGGTTTTTCCCAGCATTTTTACCATTGTGATCTTTTTTGCTATCTGTATTCTTTTTATTCTCCATTTATTTATGATTAACTTTATATATCTGGCGATCCAAATTTGCGAATTCTCATCCGAATGACTCGAATAACCTTCTCTGTTTTCCCCTCCTTGGAAAGGAGGGGACTAAGGGGTGGTTGACATTCGTAAATTCGAGTGTTAATTCGTATATTAGGGTCGCCTAATAAAGATTGATAATCGGCGAAACTTCACCCAGGCGATTGTCCCAATAAATATTATCACCAAAGATTTTCAAACTTCGATGCCAGGCATCAGCGCTGAATGGTTGTCTGGCTACTCGAGCAATTCCCCAGCGTTCATTTTTATATAGTTTGTTGCGTTCAATTTGAACAAAACCTAGTCGTCCTTTGGTTTTCACTTCAATGCCGTCTCGGTCATTGTTGCGAATGGTGTTTTTCTTAATATATATTTCGCTGCCATCAATGCCCACTTTGATGCCTACGCCTTCATTGTTTTTGATGTCATTGTCTTCAACTTTTCCTTCTGATCCCCTTTCCAAATCCACTCCGTCACTGTCGTTATCCAAAATCGTATTGTCTTCTATTTTTACTTTTCGACTTTCAGCATAAATTCCTGCTCGACCATTGCTTTGAATTAAAGAGTTGATGACCACTAATTCTTTTTTGCGAGTGGTCTTGGCTTCTTTGGCTTTAATTCCATCGTCCTCAGCTTTGAAAATTTGAACACCATTGATGGTTGCTCGAGCACCTTCTCGAACTCGAATTCCCTCTTTTCCTTCCTGAATGGTCACCTTTCGAATAGCGGTGTCATCATACATTTCAACTGTTGGTTTGCTGTCGTTTTTTCCGATGATTTTTACTTCATCCTTGTCCGAGCCAACAACTTCCACGTCTTTCCAGATTTTGATGTTTTCTTTATAAGTCCCTTTTCTGACCTTGACATCTTTGTCTTTCTTTTTGGCCTTGTCGATACCATCTTGAATGTCATCATAAGGATGCTTGCTGGAACCATTCATTTCACCCTTAGCGCTATCATCGACATAAATATAGCTGTCAGCATCTATTCTGAAGGCAAACAAAATCGCCACCAAAATAGCCACATATATTAGTGCTGAAAGAATAGTTTTTCTGTTGTCTTTTAGGACTTTTTTCATTGAATAATGGGATTATTTATGACATTCCAGACTACGCTTCTTGTAACATTTTGTCAATAAATATTTGACAATTGATTATAAATCTTGTATATATAAGATTTACCAAGATCGTAAAGATTTCAGAATATACATTCTTTAACAATTTAGTTGGAATCCGCTAAGAAAGGAGGCGGTGACATGCATCAATTGATAAAAATTTTGTTTATGGTAATTATGGTGCTAGTCTCAGTGCCTGGATGTACGACTGAAGAAAACTTTTACTCTAGTGAATACTGGGGTTTTCAATCGCTCTGTTTCCAACACCTGGAAACAGGAAAAACTTTGGAAATATTTTCTCACATTAATATTTCCTCCCCGAGAGAGGCTCATTGTATATTAGACCTAAACTTCAATATTGCACATGAACTGGAAAAAGCTGGCTGGCAGTGTATAATAAAAAAGGATTTAGCTTTTGTGACAACCTATAAGCTGATCTTAAGCTATGAAAGGTTCAAGCCGTACAATGCCTTCGAGATAATACCAGATCCACTTCCGACTCTAAACATGGAAATGGAGTTGGTTTGGGGAACGAATAAGAAGAGCGTCAGGAAATTATTCAAGTACGAGGATACCGCCTCAAAAACGGAGAAGCCTAAAAACATAGCAAAAGTTATGGGACTGCTCAGTTCTCTTGTTGGAGCAGAGCCACTCGTTCGATATCCAATCAATACAGCTGCCGCTCATTAGCTGTTTCGCTGTGAGAATATAAACCGGAAAAGGAGGTACAGCTATGGCCGATAAGATAAAAGCTATTGGGATATTCGCTTTCCTTATCATTTCATTTATTCTGGCCATACTGCAACCTAATCTGTTTCTAAAATAACAACGGATTAGCAGAGGCCAGGATACAAAAAGGGCGCATAGTAAATCTATTCTATGCTCCCTTTTACTTTTTCTTTCTATATCTTTAAAGATACCTTAAAAGGTACCCAAACTATTTTGCAAGCCTTTTGATGTTTTTTTGTATTCTAGATTGACAAGCAGCTTTTTACTTGCTATTCTCTATTTTCACAAAAAAATTTAAAAAAATATTTTCCAAGGAGGACACGATGAAATGGGAAGACCAAGTTTTTTATATTTGTAAAAGTTGTGGCTGGAGAGGATTGGTGACAGATAAATTTCCCTCCAAAGAAGCTTTGCAAGAGAGGCACGATAAGGATCATGTCTGCTCTGACGAGCTTAAGCTCGTCACCGACCATCAATCAGATCATAAGAATGAGGGGACCTTCTAACAAAGAAGGTCCCTGATTTTTTTACACAAACCCAATCTTATTCTATTTCTTTTCCCCCTTTGGCAAAGGGGGAACCTCGTACTCGAGGTGGGGGATTTGAAGTTATCAGTAATGCCTACTTTACACAAACCCAATCTCATTCTGGCATTTTCCCTCTTTAGCAAAGAGGGAAGAATAATGCTGACGAATTTATGAGTCGCATTATTCAGGGAGATTTGAGGTCCAATCATGATTTCAAATCCTCCGATCCCGCCAAGGCTGGACCACCTCCTTTTTCTAAGGAGGAAATGAATGGCTTTCTCCCTTTAGCAAAGGGAGAAGAATAATGCAGACGAGCTTGCGAGTCGTATTATTCAAAGGGATTTGAATATCTAAATTATCATACAAACCCAATCTCATTCCCCGGCTGGTCACTCTCCTCGATCTTCCCAAACTTCTCCTCATACTTTTTCAAGTTCTCATTCAACGCCTTGGTCAGTCGCTTGAAATGCCCCGGCGACATAATGACCCGCGCGTTCAACGTTCCGCTTGGCGGAACCACATTCAAAAAGTCTGCGATGAACTCCTCTTTGGTGTGATTGATCATCGCCAAATTCGCATACCTCCCCTTCATGTCCTCATTGCATCATCCAACTGTGTCCTACGTAGCTTTAGCGAAGTAGGAAGCCTTAATCTGAATCTGCCCTGCTTGCCATTAGATAGGAAAACACGAATCAGCATAAACGAAAATTGATCGTCGGGATAAGTTTCCCAACGATCAACTCACAGAATCCAATTCCTTCTGGCCAGTTTATTTTTTTATCCTTTTTTTTCAAGCCTCCAGGCACAGATTGACCATAGAACAACAATAATCACCAAAGTTGGCAGATTGAGCAATAAATACTCTCCGAGAGAATCGACAGTTCCATACAATAAATAATCAACACACTTTTGTATCATGGAAGAACCTCCCTCCTGTTATTGGATTTTTCTCTGTTTTGTGTATTTTAAACTCAACTTATCTTAAAGTAAAGTCATCACTTTTCTTGCCCCGTTAAATTGGATTTTTATTTAACTGGGGTCCAGTCGTCAATTCTATCCCTCTTAATGTTTATATTTTGAAAAACTATTCTCATATTCTCAAGAATAGCAGAATAGTTTTTAGCTCTTTTTATTTAGTCCAGTCGTCGATTTTGAGGCTTTTTCCTCTTTTTTTGATCCCGCTCAGCGGGATTGTTTTTCTCGCCAGCCCAACTCTCGCATCATTTCCACTGGCAAAGTGACACAATAGGCCTTGCCGCTTTTGAATATTTTACGCACATTACGATTTTCGAGCTTTCTTCTTGGCATAAAATTACTTGTCCCACACCGAGCTATGCTCTGGTGCTGGGAATATTAGTATTAATCATAGTATTTATATTAGTATTTTTGACCCATTAGATTGAGTTTTATCTAACCGGGTTATATTAGTATCAATATTAGTATTCTTGTCCGCTCTGTCTTGACTTAAATTTTAAAAAACCTAAAATAACAATCCAGGATCATAAACAGACAACAAACCAAACCAGAGTTCATGAAAGGAGAAATTCTCATGCACAAACCGATGTCGGAAAAAGAAACCCAGTCCTTTAATTTTCTATTAACCGTTTTCATCGCGCTTTTTCACTGCGGCGAGTATCTCAAGAAAGAAGATGTTGTTGCTCTCTGCCCCTTTGGTCCTACCGATAAGGAGCAACGAGAAAAGGCCATTGCAAAAGCCAAGGAGATTTACAATAAAGTTGACAAAGATGTTTTGAAAGGCTTTATTGTTGGCCGAGACAGAGACAAAAAAACCTTGGAGTATCTCGCAGAACTTTTCTTTGCGCATCGAACGGATTTCAACAAAGACAGCAAAACGCTTATCAGGCCCATTTTTAGCTGACAATGTAGCAGCCGATTAAAATGGCGTTCAACATCTGAACCTTAGCACCCACCCTTAACTGGGATGTGGTGCTTTTTTCTACACAAACCCAATCTCATTCCCCGGCTGATCACTCTCCTCAATCTTCCCAAACTTCTCCTCATATTTCTTCAGGTTTTCATCCAGGGCCTTGGTTAGTCGCTTGAAATGCCCCGGCGACATAATGACCCGCGCATTCAATGTTCCGCTTGGCGGAACCACATTCAAAAAGTCTGCGATGAACTCCTCTTTGGTGTGATTAATCATCGCCAAATTCGCATACCTCCCTTTCATGTCCTCCTCCGAAGCCTTAATCTGAATCTGCTTTTGGGGTTTTTGTTGTTCGTTCATTTTATAAATTTTAATTATTTTCTTGCCCCGTTAAATCTCAATATCATGAAAAACTATTCTACTATTCTCGAGAATAGTAGAATAGTTTTTGGTTCTTTTTATTTAGTCCAGTCGTCGATTTTGAGGCCTTTCCCTCTTTTTTTGAAGACCACTTTTTGTTTTTCTTTCCAACCGAGTTCGCGGATCATCTCAATCGGCAAAGTGACACAATAGGCCTTGCCGCTTTTAAAAATCTTCCGCACATTTCGGTTTTCTAATTTTCTTCTTGGCATTTTATGTTTTAATAATTATTTATATTCCAAAACCACCGCTCCAATCCTTTTCCCATCTAAAAATATTGCGTATTTATACCTAACATCACTTATACATTCGATTTGAATCTTAACAGGAACTTTTGCTTTGAATT